>JBDTNJ010000502.1:0-7244 GCA_039933825.1 Luteolibacter sp. | reverse complement strand
GTGTGCTCGAAAAGCAATTCCGTGGTTACTACGAAGAAGCCGCCCGCCGTCGTGGCGTGACCGGTGTGATCCTTCTCCAACTTCTGGAAACCCGTCTCGACAACGTGGTTTACCGCGCTGGATTCGGCAACACCCGCCAGTCCGCCCGTCAAATCGTCAACCACGGTCACATCCTCGTGAATGGCCGCACCGTTGACATCGCCTCCTTCCAAGTGAAGCCAGGTGACGTGATTAAAGTCGGTGCCAAGCCTTCTTCGCAGCAGCTCTCGACCCGTATGACCGACCTCACGCAGGCCGCTCCTAACGTCGATTGGCTCGAGGTCGATAAGGACAAACTGGAAGCCACGATGTCCCGCGTTCCTGATCGCGCCGACATCAATCCACTCGTCAACGAGCAGCTCATCGTCGAACTTTACTCCCGCTGATTTCGGTTTACCCCGAGAGAAGTTTTCAAAAACGTCCGGACGCAAGTCCGGGCGTTTTTTGTGGGACGGACCGCAAAATTTATTTCGCGTTTTGCTTTCGTCCTACTTCAGCGCTCAAACGTTCGATAGCCCCGTCAAGAATGGGTTGCTGACTCGCTCTTCACCCAAGGTTGTTGCGGGCCCGTGACCCGGGAGCAATACCGTCTCGACCGAGAGAGGACCAAGTGTTTCCCGTAGGCGAGACAGAGCGTATTGATAGATCGATGGCGTGGCGCAGCCACCGATGGAGCCGGCAAAAAGCGCATCGCCGGTGACGAGAACGGGTTGGGCAAGGCCATCGACGAAATAGCCGAGCGCGGGATTCGCATGACCGGATAGATCGCAAGCGCGAATGGTGAGTGAGCCGCAGTGGATGGAGTCGCCCGGTTGCATTGGCACCGCACCATCGATTTTTGCACCGTGAGGGGTGAACCCGCGTGCCATGAAATCACGGATGCCGCCGATGTGATCGACGTGACCGTGGGTGATGAAAACCTGATGGAGAGCCGGCGGGCCGATTGCATCCAGTGCGACGACGCAGGAATGAGGATCATAGCCGGTGTCGAAAAGAATTGCGGCATCGTTTGTCCAAACAAGCCAGGCGTTCACCCGTTCCTGCTCGAACGGCAGATCAATGCGGTGAATGTGAGGAATGGCGAGCTGCTTCGGGAGGTAGTCGGAATGATTCGCAAGAGCCTCTGGATTCAAACCCAGTATCGGGGCCAGCCGACGTGCGGTGTCAGCGGAGAATCGCCCGCGTGAGAACGCCTGCACTTCGTTTTCCGGAAGTCCGGCACGCAGGGCAGCCTCACCCGGAGCGAGGGACAAACCCTTGAAGGCCTTGCGGATGACGTAGGTGAAATCGTCTTCTAGCATTCAGATCAGCGGATGCGGTAGTATCCGTCCGGATTGTAGATGAAATAAACGTCCTTCGGGTTGAGATGAGGAAGCCAGGCAAAGGGCCTGCCATTGGCGTCCACCTCTTCGGAGACCACGCCGGGTTGCTGCGGTTTGGCGGGTTCCACGACGTCCGGATCCTTGGTAAACGATGTTTCATCTATGCCATCGACGATGTGGTTCACCCATTTCAAATCCTTCGCCTGCATGCCGAATTCACTCCAGTTGCCATTGGACGAATGTTTATACATCTGCTTGATGAGCTCATCGGTGGTAATCCCCATCTTGTTAGCGATCGGGGTACCGAGGCGCGCCCACCAGCGTTCGCTTTCTTCGTGAAACTCGCGTTGCTCTGTCTGATTGAGCTGGCCCATCACCACCGAGCTGATCTGATGATGGAGAATGACCGCATTCGGATAGGCATAGGACTCCTTTGCCAGCGTGGTGATGGCGGCGGCCATCGATGCGGCGAAGGATTTCACGACCACGTGCACCGGCGCATCGCTGGATTCCATGGCTTTCAAGATCCGATAGCCTGCCATGACAGAGCCGCCCGGACTGGCATCGATGACAATGAAAATCGGCAGTTCTCGATCCTTATTGTTCCAGTATTGGATCCGGTTGGTGACGAATTCCGCAGTCGCGGGGGTGATCAGTCCGTTGAGCGGGATGCGGCGATCTGAAATCACCACGGTGCCGTTTTCCTTGAGCGGATTTTTGAGGAAAACGGGTTTGGAGTCGGCGAACTTCGCGCGTTTTTCCGCGGTCTCGATGCGAGTGATGTCATTCTGGAGACGGGTGATTTCCAACGCGTTTTCTGTTTGCACGGATTTCAGATCATTCGTGAGCTTGTCGGCGCGGACTTTGGAGAGCTCGCCTTGTTCGGTGAGCAGTTCTTTCTCGTCGTTTACTTTAGCCAGTTGGTCCTGAAGGGCTGCCTGGCGCTTTGCGGCGTCGAGAGTGAGTTTCTCAGTTAATAATTCACGCTCGAGTTTGAGTCGGGAGACCTCGGCACGCATGGCGTTAGTGGCTTGGATGAGGCGCTCGGCTTCAAGTTTGTTTTCGGCCGAGAGGGCTTCCTGCTCCTTGTTTATTGCTTCGATCTCGGGATTTTTCGCGGCTTCCGCAGGTTTTCCGGGTTCGGTGACTGCTGGAGCTTGGGTAGCGTCTTTGGCGGATAGCCACGTTGTCATGGCAAGGCTGAGCAAGGCGGCGAATGTGACGTGAATTTTCATGAATTCCGGGAGGAGCGATGCGGAGGGTTGGCTTTGTCTTGGAAACACTAAGGCTCGGAAGAATTCCTGGCTTTCGCCCGGAGCCCGATCAATACGATGATGCCCGCGAAGATGAGGAATGCGGTTGCGGCCAGACCGAGGGACATGAAAAGCCGTCCGCTGCCGGAATCGACTTGTTCGTTGGTAATCATCCCGACGGGGCTTTCCTTTGGGTTGCGCGTGAGGACAATTTTCCCATCAGTGACTCCAACGCGGGTAAGCTTCGCCATTGCAGGACCGAGGATTTTGTCGGCCAGATAACGCTCGGTGATGTGATAGGGCGACATCTGTTCGATAAACTCGCGGGGGACATTGGCACCGGAAACTTCGATGGTATCCAGGGTCAGGACGACCTCATTTTTCATCAGTAACGGACGGGCAACAAGCGTGCCGTTGAGGTAGCGAGAATCCGAGGCGACCCAACCTGGCTCGCCGTTACGGGAAAACCTGGGTTTGCCATTGAGCATGAATGAAATGGCAATGCGGACCGTTTCGTTCTCGATTTTTGTGATATGGAAGGTGCCTCTGAGCTCCTTGAATGAATCGTAAGCCGCGATGGCGAGGTTCACATCATCCGCTGATAGAGTGAGTGACGATTCCGAGTCCCCGGAAAGCTCATCACGGAATTTGGCCAAGCGTTGAGTGAGCGCGGTGAATTCCGCTCCCTGGTTTTCGAGAGGGGAAACTTCGATTGGAACCGGTTTATCAGCGGTGAATTTTGCGATTTCACCGAACTGTCGAAAGAGCGCGAAGATCGAAAACCCGATAAGGAACACCATCATTGCGACGGCGGCAATGAGGATCGCACAGCCCGCGAAAGGAGAGCGGGCACTGGCTTCATACGGGGCCTTGGGCTGTTTCATTGAGAATGGAAATCTCAGGGATCGTTCTTCCGGTGCTCCTCAGATTCTGGAACGTGGTCCGGTTGCGAAGCTGGGGGCTCTTCGTTTCTAACTGGATTTTCATGGTCCGCATGTGGGTCCTGCTGGGGATGTTCCTCGTGCCAGCCGTCGTCACCATCGGTCGAGGGGTGGGCATCCTGCTGAGGATTTTCATCATGCCACGAGTCGTGCCCGAGGTCGTCAGGTGGGGCGGCTGCCTCCGCCTCGCGCTGCCGGAGCAAGAGGCGCTCCATGTTTTCACGGGCTTCTTGTTCCTCGCGGATCCGGCTTTTCTTCTGATCGAAGTAAGCCAGCCAGATACAGATTTCATAGAGAACGAGCATGGGCGAGGCCATTAGAAGCATCGTCGGAATATCAGGTGTCGGCGTGAGGACTGCGGCGGCGACGAAGATGGCGACGATCGCATAAGATCGGGTTTTTGCCATGGTTTCGTAGGTCAGCAGTCCCAGTTTCACAAAGACCATGACCACGACCGGCAGCTCGAACGAGACCCCGAAGAGCAAGGTGAACTGGGTGGCAAACGAAATGTATTCGCCGATCCGCCAATCGTTGGAAATTCCCATGTCTCCGCTCCATTGATAGAAAAACAGCAGTGTGCGCGGAAGGATGAGGTAGTAGGCGAAGCTGGATCCTGCCAGAAAAAGTCCGAAACCGATGGCCATCGCCGGCCACAGCACGCGCTTCTCATGGCTGTGCAGCCCGGGCAAAATAAACTGGAGAATGAACAGCAGAAGCAGGGGAAACGAAACCACAATTCCGGCGACGAAAGAAAGCTTCATCGAGAGCATGAAACCCTCGGTCGGCTTGAGGGCCGACATCATGTTGAGGTTCCCATGCTGTTGGGTTTCCGTATTTGGCTTCGATTTGAGCAGCGATTTGACCTGATCCTTCAGCTCGGAAGGCTCATTGAGCGAAGCCACGAAATTCTCACGCCGCACTTCAGGCAGACTCATGGCAGCACGCAGCAAGCTGATGGATTTCACGTGGAACACCACATTGTCATCCTTGAGAAACCGATAGTAGATTTCACGCTGCTCTGGGCTGAGTCCGGCGGTCGAATGCTCAACTTTGATAGCCTCTTTCCAAAGATCGGTCGTCAGCGGCCTCGGAGCATGATCCGGAAGCGTGGCTGCCATTTCGGTGAGCAAGACCTGTTCCACCGGGCGGCGGAAAAATCCCATGAGCCTGTTATTGAAAGCAAAACACGCGATCATGGCAATGATCAGCGTAACGACAACGCGGATGATCATCACTCGCATATCCTCGAGGT
This sequence comes from Luteolibacter sp., assembly GCA_039933825.1. Classification (GTDB taxonomy): domain Bacteria; phylum Verrucomicrobiota; class Verrucomicrobiia; order Verrucomicrobiales; family Akkermansiaceae; genus Luteolibacter. The sequence continues at coordinate 2,437 of JBDTNJ010000502.1, read as the reverse complement.
GCTCGAGAAACGGTTTTTCATGGTCCGGGTGCGCCTTTTCCCTGAGCTCGATGGCTTTTTTCAGTAAATACATTCTGGAAGGCGCGCATTCAACGCCTGCTTGTCACGAACCGCAAGGGCAGATGTTTTACGGTTGAAATTCTGGCGTTGCGGCGTGGGCGCGCATGTTCCAAGTTCCGGCGCAGCCTCGCCGGTTGTATTTTTCCCATGTTTGACCTCGAAACGCTGATTCTTGATTTCCCGATCCTCGATCAATCGATCCAAGGACGCCGGCTCGTGTATTTGGACAATGCGGCCACCACCCAGAAACCCATGGCGGTGCTTTACTCGTCCCGCCACTATTACGAGGCAATCAACGCGAACATCCACCGTGGCACCCACCACCTGGCCCGGCTGGCGACGGACGCATTTGAAAAAGCCCGCAAAACGGTCGCTATCCACCTCAACGCACCGACTCCGGACGAAGTGATTTTCACCTCGGGCACCACCGATGGAATCAATCTCGCCGCAAACATTCTGGCGCAGTCGGGTAAAATCAAAGCGCACGATGAGGTGCTCATTTCCACACTGGAACATCACTCTAACATAGTTCCGTGGCAGATGCTCTGCGAGAAAACCGGCGCGGTTCTGCGGGTGATCCCATGCCACGAGGATGGCACACTGGATCAGGACGCGTTCGTTTCCCTTCTTAATGAGCGCACCAAAATCCTCTCGCTTACCTGGATTTCCAATGCCTTTGGAACCGTCAATCCGGTTTTGGAAATGACCGCTGCCGCGAAACAAGTAGGGGCGCTGGTGATGATCGATGCCGCGCAAGTTGCGGCGCATCTGCCGATTGATGTGCAGGCACTGGGCGCGGATTTCGTCGCATTTTCGGGCCATAAGGTTTACGCACCCACCGGGATTGGTGTCCTGTGGGGGCGGGCGGAGGTTTTGAACTCGCTGCCGCCGTGGCGAGGTGGCGGAGAAATGATCAAGGAAGTGACATTCGCAAAAACCACTTACAACGATCTGCCATTCAAGTATGAGGCCGGCACCCCTAACATCGAAGGTGCGATCGCTTTGGGCGCCGCCTTGGATTATGTGAATAGCATCGGACTGGATGCAATTCACCGCCACGAGAAAAACCTGATAGAATCCGCTGCTGAAGCACTTTCAATGATTCCGGGAATCCGTTTTTTCGGACCAAGCGATCGCTCAGGAGCGCTTTCTTTCAATGTCGATGGCATTCATCACTACGACCTCGGAACGCTGATGGATCAGATGGGAGTGGCCGTGCGCACCGGGCACAATTGCTGCCAACCGCTGATGGCCCGCTTTGGCATCACCGGCACCGTTCGCGCTTCGTTCGCGCTTTATAATTCAGAACAGGACGTGAAAGCCCTTGCCGCAGCTACCGAAAAGGCGGTCTCCATGCTTCGCTAACAAAACCACAATCCTCGAAAATGAACATCGTTCTTGGCATTTCCGGGTCCATCGCTGCCTACAAGGCCGCAGACCTCGCGTCACAATTGGTGAAACAGGGCCACGAGGTGCACGTGGTCATGACCCGCGCGGCAGCGGAATTCATCACACCACTCACGCTTCAGACGCTGACCCGCCAGCCAGTGCTTGTTTCGCTGGAGGATGAAAAACAATCTTGGAAACCCGGCCATATCGAACTCGCGGATCAGGCGGATTTATTGGTCATCGCCCCGGCAACAGCAAACATGCTGGGTTGTTTCGCAAGCGGTCTTGCGCCTGATCCGCTTTCATCCATTTACCTTGCCCTTCCACGCACCACGCCGGTTCTGATCGCCCCGGCGATGAACGGAAAAATGTGGCTGCACCCCTCGACCCAGCGAAATTTGGCGCAGCTCACGGCAGACGGCTGTCATTTTGTCGGTCCGGCGGAAGGGGGGCTCGCGTGCGGCTACGAGGGTCCTGGGCGTCTCGCCCCGGTGGAGGAAATTTTGGCAAAAATCGATTCTCTTCTACGATCGTAGTTCACGTCTTCGGGTGTTAATCCCCAAGAAAAACAAACTCCTCCGCCACGCGATTCAGCGAGCGGCGGGCTGCTGGCATCGCCTCGGCGAGTTTACCAAAAAGCTGGCGGGACGCCTTTCCGTGGACTTGCGGGTTACTCGAGGCACCACGGAATGCTTGTTGCGCGAAGGATTCGTAAAAATCCAAGTTTGGCCCTCCACATGTATCATAGCGAGCTTTGAGAAATCCCGGATAGAGACCAGTAAGCACCAGGAACTGATTTCCAGCCGCCACTTGCAGGTGATAGCGCATGCGCCCTTGCGCAGAGGAAATGATCGAGAGAAAATCGGCCGTACGGGTGAAACCACGGGCGATGTCTTGCAGCGGATCCGCCGGGTCCGCGCTAATACTTCGGGTGATAACGCCGGCGACGTAGTCCGCAAGATCCACATCACCAAGGCCCGCTTGGATG
>JBDTNJ010000501.1:0-13417 GCA_039933825.1 Luteolibacter sp. | reverse complement strand
AACCTGCGGAATTCAGCGAACTATTCAGATCCGCAAGTTTGATTATCTCCCACGCAGGAATGGGGACGATTCTTTCCGCGCTTCATTTTGGGAAGCCAATTCTGGTCATGCCAAAGCGTGCAGCTCTGGGCGAGCACCGCAGTGATCATCAGGTTGCGACCGCCCGGCGGATGATGGAGTTGGGTCGCGTCAATGTGGCGTTTGACGAGGTGGATTTGCGCGGGCGTCTTGATCATTTGGAAGATTTGCAAGCTCCCTACAGGATAAGTGATAGTGCCAGTGGTAGTTTGATCGACGGACTGCGGAATTTTATATTCAACGGGAATAGCCGAATTTGAGAATATGATGAAGCCGTCAAGATCCAGGGTTTTTGGGTTTCTTTGTTCATTACTCGATCTCAGAAACTATTTGCATGCATTACGTCTATTGCACTATTCCTGCTACAGTCACGTTAGGGAACGAAGGCGGATGATCGTTGGCAGCGGGGCAGGGATTGCTCCGAACGTGTCGTTGCGGAATGGAGAGCGGATTTTCATAGGGCGGGAGTGTCATATCGGAGAGCGTTGTTATCTATGGGCCGGGGATACGACAGGAAGTATCCACATTGGAAATTTTGTTTCTTTGGCGCCGGGGGTATTTGTCACAAGCTCCGATTATCAATTCATTACTGGCCGGAATTTTCGGACCCAACCACGCAGGGAGCGGGATGTTCACATCGGCAATGATGTCTGGCTTGGTGCCCGTGTTGTGGTTACCGCAGGGGTTACGATAGGTGACGGATGCATCGTGGGTGCTGGTGCCGTTGTTACCAAGAACCTACCGCCGAATTCCATTGCGGTTGGTGTTCCCGCGCGTGTTGTCGGAAGCAGGGAATCCGAGGAGATAGGAAATCAGTCATGAAAGCAGATGTCGCCATTGTTATCGTTTCTTATAATTCCGAGGAACATATAGGAGAATGCTTGGAGAGTATTTTCAACCAACGCTCTCAAATTAGCCAACAAGTCATTGTCGTTGACAACGACTCGCGTGACGGGACAGTGGAGCTAGTTCGCCGCCGGTTTCCTGAGGTCGAATTGGTTGAGCCTCGAAGGAATTTGGGATTTGCCAAGGGTGTCAATCTTGGTGCGAATCATGCGGATGCCGAGTTTATTCTGTTGTTGAATCCGGACACTGTAATTCTAAACCATGCGGTTGATACTGTTGTGGCTTTTGCCAAGGAGAGGCCTGGTCATGGTTTGTATGGAGGCCGGACCTTTCAGCCCGATGGGAGCCTCGAGCCTTCTTCGTGCTGGGGCGAACCGACTTTGTTCAGCATGGCACTGTTCGCTTTCGGACTAACCACATTGTTCCCAAGAAATCGTTGGTTGGATCCGGAATCATTGGGTGACTGGCAGCGTGATTCTATCCGAGAGGTGGGTGTTGTAACCGGGTGTTTTCTTCTCGCCCCCAAGTTGGTGTGGGAAGAACTTGGAGGTTTGGATGAAAGTTATTTCATGTATGGTGAGGATGTGGATTTGGCAATGCGCGCACGCAGGGCGGGTTACCGACCGGTGATCTGCCCATTTGCCGAGCTTGTGCATGAAGGTGGTAAATCATCTGAAACGCCTGTGCACAAGATATTGTTATTGTATCGGGGAAAGGCATCATTGGTCAGGAGCCATTGGACTGGATTCTCCCAAATTTTCGGATTGTTCCTCTTGTTGGCGGGAACTTGGCTGCGTGCCATGGCTGGCACGGCTGCTTCATGGGTTAGGCGTTCGGAGGCTGCGGGGCGCTGGCAGACGCTTTGGGAAAAACGCGGCGAATGGCTTCAAGGTTACGGGAGCACTGGAGAGGATTCGGCAAAAACTGAAGTTTAGCAGCCAGGGTGGTGTTTTTATGATTAGTGTTGTTATTCCTTCATTCAATCGAAGAGATTGTGTGCTTAGACTTCTCAAGGACGTTTATGCCCAACAGGAAGTCGACTTTGAGGTTATTGTGGTTGATGACTCATCGGCTGATGATACCGTGACAGCGGTTTGTCGCGAGTTTCCACAAGTGACGATGCTTGTGAATAAATCCAATGGGGGGCCATGCGTGGCGCGTAACCGCGGGATTTGCGCGGCATCTGGTGAAATTATCATCGGGTTTGATAGCGATGTTACGATTTCCGACCATCGCCTTTTAGTCAAAATCAGAGATGCCTTTGTGGAGTCGACCACAGCAAGTGGATTTGCCTTTAGGCTTCTCATGCCAGACGGGGTCACGGACGACGCGCCGCGTTGGTGGCATCCGGTTTCCTTGGAGGAGGGGAAGGGCACCCATTTTGAGACGGACTATTTTAGCGGCACCGGATATGCGTTTCGCAGGCATGCGATGATTGGTGCTGGGCTCTTTCCAGAGATTCTCTATATGCATTACGAGGAGGTGGAACTTGCGCACCGGATTATCGATAACGGTGGCTCAATAATATACCGCCCGGAATTTTCGGTCCTCCATCATGCGAACGAGGTATCGAGGCGGAGCGAAATCCAGGTTTTTTACAAACCGAGGAACCAAATTCTTCTAGTTCTATCTTACTATCCCATTTGGGGTGGCATTTGTTACTTGGTTCCCCGAGTCATTTTTCAATTTGTCAAAGCACTCAAATATGGACACGTCAAGGATTTCTGTCGTGCCATGAACGATGCTCTTCGGAAGAGCCGCCTACTCCTTCCAGTTCGCAAACCATTAAAAAGAGATACTTTGCAGAAAATCAGACGCCTGCGAAATAGGTCTGGGGTGTGATGTTTTGGGGGCACTGAACTTTCTCGTGACCTCCATCGGGAAGGGTTGGAATAAAAATTATTTGACGAAACGCCGGATTTAGGTTAAATTATTAAAATAAACAAACCTTCAGCCATGTTTGATATAAAACTTCGTCTTCCTATCGTAGTAATGAGGTCCTTGGCGGCAACATTCGCATTCAGTTACATGCTTGCCAGTTCAGCGGAGGCCGTGGTTGCGGTTTCGCATTACGGCATTACTTGGAATTTCTCGGCCGACCGACCAACAGGAACCTTTGCCAATGGTGAACCGTGGGTTGTCGGGCCCGTGACGATCACAAACATTAGCCCGAATCCGACCCAGAGTGTGAACGGAACCCAGCATGGGTCGATGATTAATCCAATTCCGGGTAAAAATTTTGGATTCGATAGTCACCCTCAAGTAACCAGTGATGTCGTTTATGAGGCTGCGACGAATGTTGCACTCTCCTTTCCATTCAACCTAAAAGCGGGCGACGTATTGGTTTCGGCCAATAGCCAATATGAATATCCAACCTGGCTGAGAACAATTTGTGCATTGACCGTATTGGCTAGCCCCCCGCCCGCAGGAAGCTTCCGCCCTAGTATTTTTGGGACAGACCGTGCTGTGAAGTGGAATACCAGTCAGCTGAATTGGGCGGTGCTCAAAAATTACGCAGCAGTCCCATCCACTCCATCGAAAGCTGTGATTGAAGCCCAAGTACCTCCGCTTCCTTGGTTCGAATGGGCTGGAGTCTGGTCGGGAAACGCTCTCCAGCCCAGAGATAACACGGCAGATGGCAACAAGCAATATGGCCGTGAAACGGCGATGAAATTTGGTCAGGTGGCCTTATGGTTGAATACAAATCAACCTCTGGCCGATAAGCAGGCGATCGCCATCCAGATGATACAAAATGGATTGGATATTTACGCCTATGTCAAAAATGGTGGTGGATATTACCACGACGGGGGACACAAGTGCGGGCGCAAACTGCCATTGGTTCTCGCAGCAATGATGCTGAATGACCCAGAATTGAAGACGATGGCTGCCAACCCGGATATCTTTCAAGAAGACACGCAGACCTTTTTCGTCAATCAAAGCGATGTTGGGCGCGTGGTAAACATGAGTTATCCCGGATATGTGACTTCGACCTATCTTCAAGAGGACGTGGGTGTCGCCGAGTGGGGCATTAGACATCGTTTCGAGCCATTTTATGATAATCGTACTTGGAACACTGGCTATCGACACGTGGTTGGGCCTGGCATGATGGGTTCTTGGTTGGCAGCTTATTTAATGGGGGCGCAGACAGTCTGGAATCATCCGGCCACATTTGCATACATGGAGCGGTATCACGCTTTGGCTGGTGAAGGTGGGGTGGTTTTCGCCGCGGAGATGTATGCGACCCACAAAAGTGGAGGAACAATCACGCCTCCACCTGAGTATGCTTTGAGTCCGGTGATTACTCCGGACAGCGGTTTTTTTGATTCGGCTCAAACGGTCACGATTACGTCTGCAACTCCTTCCGCTATGATCCGCTATACCCTCAACGGGGCTACGCCCAGCTCATCTGATACACTATATTCGGGGCCTTTTACTGTCAGCTCCACCAAAACAGTCAAGGCAGTTGCATACAAAACGGGTATAAACTCCAGTGGTGTGACAACCGCGACTCTTTCGTTTGCGACTTCGCCACCTTCGTTCAGTCCAGCTCCCGGGGGCTTCTCCAATGCACAGTCGGTCACTATTACGAGTGCAACTTCGGGGTCGACGATCCGCTATACTATCGACGGAACAGACCCGACCACAAGCAGCCCGGTCTATACTGGTCCTATTCCAGTCACAACGACCACAACGATTAAGGCTATCTCGAGCAAGACTGGGATCGAAACGAGTCCGATTAGCAGCGGGCTATACATGATTGGCGCATTTGTGGGTTCGCAAACATGGATGACGGTTGGATTTGAACCAAGGACGGCCAGTTTCACCTATGGATTTGATATGATAGCCTCGAGTGCGAATATCGATGGCGTCGTCGGGCTCGGAGGCATCAATCCCGTGTCTGGCTTTGATCAACTGGCATGTGCTGTTCGTTTCAATAGTAGTGGAAAAATTGACGCTCGCAACGGAGGGGCATATTCCGCCGCGACGGATTATCCCTACTCTCCGGGGATAGTTTACACTGTTCGCATGGTGGTAAATCCTGTCGCAAAAACCTATAGTGTGACGGTCTCTGCTAACGGTGGCACTGCGGTAAGCATTGCCCAGAATTTTTCATTCCGCACCGAGCAGGCGTCGCTTTCGAGTTTCAATTGCATGGCGCTCTTTGCCGTGATAGGCAGTCAGATAGTCACAAATAACGGATTTGGACCGGAACGCCTGCCAAGCGCGCCCCAAGGGCTCCGCGTTGTGCAGCCCTGATTGTGGGTGGAGCAAGCTGTTGGGAGGTGTCTGAAATCCGGACAGGACTGCTGTCTGGATGGAGCGGGCGCTCAATGCCGTCTCGGGCGCGTCCGCAGTTTCAAGCAGATGTGATGCTAGCGGTTTTAATCCCCCCCCCAAATAGACATAATGGAATCAAATAAAGAAAAACCACTTCGTGTTCTCTATACATTTGCGCATAAGATCGGAGCCGGCGGAGTCTGTTATGCCGCGTGGGAACATGTAAAAAACCTGAGCGATGCCGGAGCGGAAGTGACGGTGTTCCCTGGAGTCCTACACAGGTCATTTCCTGAAGATATTCGGGTTCATCCGACACTCAGTCGGGGCAGGTTCAGGATTCCCTATAAGCTCATGGGGCGCCTTGGGTCATGCAAGCTGCATGATTTGATCGTGGCCCGGCGCTTACGTAAGATGGCGGGCGAGATCGATCTGGTACATGGCTTCGCAATGGGGTCTCTTGAAACCTTCCGCGTTGCCAAGGAACTGGGAATCCCGACGGTGCTGGAGCGTTGCAACGCTCACACCCGTTACGCCTACGAGGTGGTCGAAAAGGAATGCAAGAAGCTCGGATTGGAGATGCCTGCTGGCCATGCCCATGCATTCAATGCCGTTTACTTACGTCGCGAGGAGCAGGAGTATGAGGAGACGGACTACATTTTCTGTCCATCTGATTTTGTGGCACGGACCTTTCAGGACCAGGGGTTTCCCACCGAGAAACTGGAGAGATTTCGTTATGGTTACGATGCAACCGCGTGCTACCCATCCGCGGAATCACCTGCGAAAAAGGGGGGCTTGACGGTGTTGTTCGCAGCCGGTTGTGCTCCTAGGAAAGGCCTTCACTATGCCCTTGATGCGTGGCTGAAATCCAGCGCTTGCCAGGAGGGTAAGTTCCTTATCGTAGGCGACTTTATCCCGGGATATGCCGAGAAACTGTCCGAATATATTTCCCATCCGAGTGTTAGCTTGCTTGGTTATCGCAAGGATCTTCCTGATGTCATGAGGGCCAGCGATGTGATGGTTTTGCCAAGCATTGAGGAAGGGAGTGCGCTCGTTACGTATGACGCCAGAGGGGCGGGCTGTGTGCTTCTGGTTTCGGATTCTACTGGTGCCGTCTGCGAACACGGAAAAAACGCACTGGTGCATCAAACTGGTGATGTTGAAATGCTCGCTGGGCATTTCAGCCGCGTTCACGAAGATCGTGTTTTCTTAGCCCGCTTACGTGCTGCCTCGCTAGAGACGGCAGTCGAACTAACGTGGTCGGCAGCCGGCCACAATATGCTCAAGGCCTACCGCAGAATCGTTAGCCGGTATCGGTCGGCTGCTGGAAGTGTGAAGAAGAATTCACTTGAGCCGGCGACCCATTGAATTCTGCCCGCGAATTTGAACAACCCCTCATCCACCATCTCCCCCAATCGCTGTGATTTCGAACCAAGATTCAACGCCGCTAATTCATTTCAACCAACCTTATGCTGCGGAAAAGTCGTTCGACTACATGCGGCAGGCGATTGCAAATGCGCATACTTGTGGCGATGGTCCCTTCACGAAAAAGTGTCATACATTTCTTGAAAATCAGTTAGGAGTTCATAAGGCGTTATTGACGACATCCTGCACGGACGCGCTGGAAATGAGCGCCCTACTGCTAGGTATCGAACCCGGAGATGAGGTGGTGCTTCCATCATTCACCTTCGTTTCCACCGTGAACGCGTTTGTGCTTCATGGTGCGATTCCGGTGTTTTGTGATATCCGGCCAGATACTCTCAATCTTGATGAAAAGGCCATTGAACATTTGATCGGGCCTAAAACAAAGGCAATCATCCCGGTGCACTACGCCGGAATCGCTTGCGAGATGGATGCCATTGTGGAAATCGCCCGACGCCATGGAGTTCCGATTGTGGAAGACAATGCCCACGGGCTTTTTGGAAAGTATCGAGGTCGCTATCTCGGTACCTTTGGAGATATGGCGACCCAGAGTTTTCACGAAACGAAAAACTTCAACTGCGGCGAAGGTGGAGCACTGCTCATCAATGATGCTGCATATGCGGAGCGCGCGGAAATTCTGCGTGAAAAAGGTACCAACCGCAGCCGGTTCTTCCGGGGACAGGTGGATAAATACACGTGGGTAGACATCGGTTCCAGCTTCCTGCCGTCTGACATGTTGGCTGCCTACCTTTTCGCCCAGTTCGAGACGAGTTTGGAGATTCAGGAGATCCGCAAGCGCATCTGGACGTATTACCAAAAACACCTTGCTGCTTGGGCCTCTGAGAATGGTGTGCGACTGCCGATCGTTCCGGAGCACTGTGAACAAGCATATCACATGTTCTATTTACTGTTGCCCACGCTGGAGGATCGTCAGGCTATGATCGCCCATCTACGGGCGCTCGGCATAACCAGTCCCTTTCACTATCTACCGCTCCACATTTCTGATAAAGGGCGTGAGTTCGGAGGTAGAGCGGGCGACTGCCCGATTACGGAGGACGTCAGTGACCGCCTGCTGAGACTGCCATTTTACAATGATCTCAGCGAAGCAGGCCTTGAGCGCGTTGTTACGGGTGTCATCTCTTTTCAGACAAAATGACCGGGCATCCTTAATTTTGAATTTGGAGGCGGACTAAAAATTTCGGTAGAAAAACTATGAGCCCGATTGCCCTGATATTTTTTCTGCTTTGCGCCGGAGCTTTGATAGGAGTACCTATCAGGTGGGCACCAGTGCCGTTGTTACTTGGCTGCACATACATGACTTTCGGGCAGGGGATTCATGTGGGTTCGATTTCTTTGCCGATTTATCGCATGCTGCTTCTTGTCGGTGTTGCTCGGACGATCATCAAAGGCGAACGGCTGCCCGGGGGCTTCAATCTGATTGATAAGCTGATGATTGCCTGGGGGGGGTGGGTAATCTTTGCGGGCCTATTTCATGATCAAACCCGGGCGGGGCCAGTAACTGCCGCAGGTGAGGTTTTTAACATCTCACTGCCGTATTTTCTGATACGTATTTGGTGCACCGATTTGCAGGAAATCGGTGACGTAATCCGGATTATTGCACTGCTAATGGTGCCAATCATGTGTGAGATGGCATTTGAAAAGGCCACAGGACGTGACTTGTTCGCGATTTTCGGAGGAGTACCGGAACACGTTCTGATTCGCGAAGGAAAACTCCGTGCCCAAGGTCCTTTCCGCCACCCCATTTTAGCAGGGACTGTGGGAGCGACCTGCATCCCGCTCTTTATCGGCATTTTAAGGGAACATCGAACAACTGCCATCATCGGCATCGTTTCAGGTATCGTCATTACATTCGCTTCGGCATCCAGCGGCCCGGTGATGAGCTTGATCACGGGGTTGTTTGCACTGGTGATGTGGCGGTGGAAGCATCTTGCCAAACCAATGCGCTATGGCGCAGTGTTGCTTTACATCGTGCTGATGTTCACGATGTCAAAGCCACCCTACTATCTGATTTCCAAGATCGATCTTTCGGGCGGGAGCACTGGATGGCATCGTTCTTTCCTGATCCAACAAACCATCGCGTATTTCAATGAATGGTGGCTTTTTGGCACGGACTTTACCCGCCACTGGATGCCAAATCAAGGTTTTGCAAACGATCCGAATCATACGGATATCACAAATTATTACATTGGTTTTGGCGTGTCGGGTGGCTTTGCCGCGATGCTGTTAATGATTTGCATGATGGGTTGTGCTTTCCGCTGGGTCGGCCAGATTCAAGCGGAGCGATTTGAGAAGCACCCTGATCAGAGTTTTATGATTTGGTGCTTTGGAGCTTGTCTGTTTTCTCATTCCATCAATAGTCTTTCTGTGGCATATTTCGATCAGTCGATGCTCTATTTTTGGTTGAGCGTAGCTGTGATCAGTTCGACGTACTCAGTCGTTCGGCTTAATCAGGAAACAGTTGAATTCGATCCAATCTCGTTGGAGACCGACGATGAAGGCGAGGCAGATTCTTTGGATGATCCCGAGACGATCACCCGCACGAATGCCGAGTGGAGGCGAAAGTTGTGGGAACGTGCGGCGGCCCGGATGCTTGAAAATTCAACTAATAATCCGTGAATAGCGATACTACAACGCGACCCAATCATGTGTATTTTTCTGACCGCCTATAACGTAATAAGGCGAATCCGCGACAAGGTTGCTTCTTTGTTATTCGCAAAAGCATTTCACCGCTATGGCACCCACTCTGTGTTGTGCCTGCCGGTGCGTCTGGGGGGGGCGGCGGCGATTGAGATCGGAAGCCACGTTTTTATTGGTTCGGATTGCTGGATCGAGGTCATGGAATCCGGCAGAACAGGCCCAGGGCCTGTCATCTCGATTGGTGATAAAACCTCGATTGCGGGATTTTGCACAATCACCGCTGTATCGCGTGTCTCTATCGGCAGTGGTGCGCTGATTGCGCGCTTCGTTCATATTTCTGACCACTCCCACGCCTTCGGCTCTTGTGAGTGTGCAGTCAAGGACCAGGGTATCACTAAAATTGCCTCTGTATCTATCGGTGAGGGCGCATGGATCGGTCACGGAGCGGTTATTTGTCCGGGCGTTACTATCGGCAAAAATGCGGTTATCGGTGCCAATTCAGTGGTCCGGGAGAATGTTCCCGACTATTGCGTGGCGGCGGGCGTGCCCGCTAGGATCATCCGCCGTAATGAACCCTTTCTCGTTTCATGATGGCTCCTTTGGTATCAGTCATTATCCCGACTTTCAATCGGGCAGGCACTGTTCGGCGTTCGATCGATAGCGCGCTTGAGCAGTCATACCGCCCAATCGAGGTTATTGTGGTGGATGATGGTTCCACGGACGGGACGCGGGCAGTGCTGAGCAGCTATGGCGATCGCATCCGGCCAATCTATCAAGCTAATTGCGGTCCCTCGGCAGCCCGAAATACTGGCGCATTCGGCGCACACGGTGAGTTTATTGCGTTCCTCGACTCGGATGATACTTGGCAGCCAACAAAAATCGCCCGGCAGGTCCGTTTGATGCTGGAGGGCGGTGAAGGAGTACCGTGCGGGATCTGCAATGCTTTGCTCATCGATAGTAGTGAGCTCGAGAGAACCACGTTTCAAGTTTCCAATGTGATGAGTGGCTTGCACGAGGGTTTCTGGATGAATCCAGCCCCGATTCTGGCGACCCGCTTCATTCTGTTCAATCAGGTCGCTATGATCCGAAGAGACGCCTTTGAAAAAGTTGGAGGCTTCAAGCCGGAAATGCGGCTGCTTGAAGACTATGACCTTGCTTTCCGTCTTTCTCTGTTAGGTCCGTGGGCCTTTGTGGAAGATCCGTTGGTGGAAAAATACAACGATACGGACGGTATCGGCGTGGTGGCGATGCTGGATCCACTGGTTCATGCACGAGCATGGCTGGCAGTGCTCGGAGGCTTTCTTAGTCAATACTCGGGAAGCGATCCCGAAGTCCGGCAACTGTTGAAATGTGCATTGGCAGAGGTAAAAGTAGAGACTCGCGCAGAGGAAATGCTGAAAGAATCCGGTTCTCTCGGTCGTCTTGCTGCCAGATGCCGCTTGGTGATGATGCGGAAACAACAGGCGCTACGGCGGCGAATGCCCGGTTGGCCGCGCATCCACGCGGTTGCCTCGTTGCCCTCGATTTCGTTGTCTGTTACCGCGTCCGCTGCTTTTCCTAGCAATGTTCCTGCTTAACAGACTTGGCAGGCATGTGCCATTCGAACAGTCTTTAGATTAAATCACACCTATGGGAAACCATTCAGTTAACCACACGTTAAAATCACCTACCTCACAAAATGAACGAAATCACAATTGAAGCCGGCCGCGCGGAGCGTCAATACTGGCAGGATCTTTGGCGCTACAGGGAATTGTTTTATTTCTTGGCATGGCGAGACATTCTGGTCCGTTACAAGCAAACGGTGATTGGGATTTCGTGGGCGGTGGTCAGACCTCTGTTGACGATGTTTGTCCTAACGTTCATTTTCAGCAAATTAGCCAAAATGCCATCGAACAATGTTCCCTATCCAATCTTGGTGTTCTGTGGAATGTTGCCTTGGAATTTCTTTGCCACGGCCTTTTCCGAAAGCGGAAACAGTCTGGTTTCAAATGCGGGAATGATCTCAAAGGTTTATTTTCCGAGGTTGGTTGTGCCTGTGAGCAGTGTGATCACCAGCTTTGTCGATTTTCTTATCTCTGCGGTGATTCTTGGCATCATGATGGTTGTTTATCGTTATGTGCCCGGTCCAAGTATTTTAATGCTGCCACTTTTTGTCATATTAGCATTCGCCACTGCCTTTGGTTCTGGTCTTTGGATTTCCGCACTAATGGTCCGTTACCGTGACTTTCGCTATATCGTTCCATTCGTCGTGCAGTTCGGACTCTATATCTCGCCTGTTGGCTTCAGTAGTAACGTGGTCCCTCCAGAATGGCGATTGCTGTACTCACTCAATCCCATGGTGGGCGTGATTGATGGGTTCCGTTGGGCGATCCTAGGGGAGTCGAATATCTATTGGCCGGGTTTCTATATTTCAATTGGTGGGGTGATTTTTCTGATCGTCACGGGGATTTGGTATTTTCGTCGAACGGAACGGACCTTCGCAGACGTGATTTGAACGTTGAACTATTTTTCTTCTATTGAATTGAGTCGGGTTATCTAATTTGTTATGAGTGAATCTATTATTTCTGTCGAGAATCTCTCGAAGCGCTACATGATCGGTCGGAATGCGGGCCAGGGCGATGGCTTGCGGCATGTGTTGGAAAGAGCGGTGCGTTCCCCATTCGGGTGGATGAAATCCGGTTCTAGCGAACGGCGTGCGAAGACAGAGGAGTTTTGGGCGGTGCGCGATCTCAGTGTTGAGATCAAACAAGGTGAAATGGTTGGAATAATCGGCCGCAATGGTGCGGGTAAATCCACATTCCTCAAGCTCCTGAGCCGCATCACGGAACCGACGAAGGGAAGTATCCGGCTCCGCGGGCGCGTGGCGAGTTTGTTGGAAGTGGGGACCGGTTTCCACCCCGAGCTCACCGGACGTGAGAATATTTTCCTGAATGGTGCGATTCTCGGAATGAGCCGTGCGGAGATCAAACGCAAGTTTGACGAGATCACCGCCTTTGCCGAGATTGACAAGTTTCTAGACACCCCGGTGAAGCGTTACAGCAGTGGAATGTATGTTCGCCTTGCTTTTGCGGTGGCGGCACACCTTGAACCTGAAATTCTGATTGTGGATGAGGTGTTAGCCGTCGGTGATGCTGAATTCCAAAAGAAGTGTCTTGGCAAAATGGAAGACGTCTCTGCTAAGGAAGGGAGAACTGTAATTCTGGTCAGCCACCAAATGCCTGCCATCCAGAACCTGTGCACGCGTTGTCTTCTGATGGATCGTGGGCAGTTGATTCAGGAAGGTAAGACAGATGATATTGTCAATGCCTATATGTCCAAGGGTATTGAATTGGCCAACGGTGGACTAATTGATCGTAAGGACCGTGCGGGCAAGGGGGATGTCAGGGTGACTTCGATTGAGCTTCGTGATGAGTCGGGTAAGTCCATCGTTGAGGCTATTGCTGGCAATAATGTCACCCTCAGTCTTGGCTACCAAGTCAAAGAAAACCTCGTACTTAATGGTTGCGTTGTATGTGTCGAGATTTGTAAGGATATGAAAAATTTCTTCGCACTTTCATCGGATCTCGTGGATCGACGAAAACTTCAGTTATCCGGCGAAGGGAGCATTGATTTTCTGATTCCGGACTGGCCGCTTTCCGGAGGGACGTATCATGTGAATATATATATCGAAGCAGATCGACAGATGCAGGATTTCCTCAATGACGCGTTTGCGATCGAAACCATTGATGGAGATTTCTTTGGTACGGGTAAACTCCACCATGAAGGTTGGCAGGGAACGTCCGTCCTTGTCCGGCATTCGTGGAGTCTTCGTGAGTCTTGAATGCAACTGACTCGAAGATGAATCTGGATGCGTCCCGGCTTGTCGCCTAGCCGAAATAAGAGTCTCCCGGGCGGAATGTTTGGCTGGAACTCGATGACCGAAGCGTGTGCTTGGAGGCTTTCCACAGACTTGGTGTGTGGAAATTGGTGGCAGATCATGAATCTTGCCTTTTCCGCCAAGCTTTTGATGGGGAGAGACCATTTTATTGGGGAGCGATTGGTACTACGCGATCACGTGCTTACCTCGGCAGTTTTTTATGATAGATATCGTTTCAGCGTGCGGTAGTTGAAACAACCCTCCAGCGCCCCCCCGTGATGA
>JBDTNJ010000500.1:0-4834 GCA_039933825.1 Luteolibacter sp. | reverse complement strand
CGGGTCCGGGGGGCTCGGCATGCGGTCCAGATCGGCTTTCGCCGGCTTCTTCAAAGCGGGCATCTTTACCACAACGGGCTTCTTCGCTGGCTTTTGCGCAACGACCGGAGCTTTGGCTGAAGCGGGCTTTTTAGCCGAGACTGCTGTTTTTACCGGCTTTGCAGCGGGCTTTTTCGCAACCGGAGCGGGTTTCGAAGGCTTGACAGCGGGCTTTTCGGTGCTCTTTTTCGGAGCTGTTTTTGGGGTATTTTTCTTCGCAGCCATGGCGCAGAGATAAAAATGCAGGTGATAATTGCGCTGCTCGCGGAACCCACGATGAAATCGCGGAGGCGAGAAGAGCGCGGTGGGTTAGCCCGTTAATTAGAGTCCAGCAAGGCGAAAGTTTGACGATCGCAAAATAAGTGAATTTTCAGGTTTTGGGCAGGAGGCTTGAAATGCGTGATCAGACCACTAAGGTGCGGCCCCGCCATGCAGCTCAGCGCCATTGTAGAAGCCCTTTTGATCGCCTCCCAAAATCCTCTCCCATCAGAGGAAATTGCCCGGTTGGTGCGCTCGCGAGTAGCCGAGGCCGATGACACGCGCGTCCGCGAAGCCGAAGAAGGCAAGGAATCCCCCGCCCTCCCTGACTGGCTCCAGGCACTCGCTGCGACGTCTGCGGAGAACATTTCCGCCGCGATCGGCGAGCTGAACCAAGCCTATCTGGAAAGCCAGCGGGCCTTCACTGTCATCGAGCGCCCGAAAGGCTGGAAACTCTATACTCGCCTCGAGTATGGTGAATTCGTCCGCCAGCTTTTCCCCGGCCGCAAACCGGAACGCATGAGCGGCCCAGCCATGGAAACCCTGGCCATCATCGCCTACCGCCAGCCGATCACCAAAGCCGCCATCGAAGCCGTCCGCGGCGTCGCCTGCGATGGAATGATCCAAAAACTTCTCGACCGCGACCTAATCCGCATCGGGGGCAGGGCGGAACTCCCGGGGCGGCCACTGCTTTATGAAACCACGGATTTGTTTTTCGAGCACTTCGGCATCCGCTCCATTGATGACCTGCCGAACGCCTCCGAACTCCGAAAGGTCAAGCTGCCCGAACCGCAGGACGTCCCGCCAGCCCCGGATCCCGAGCAGCAACTCGCCCTTAGTGCGATTGGCATCCCTGCTGCTGCCGCCGAAAACGAAGCGGATCCTTCTTCCGAATCCTAAATCCCTTTCCCACCTGTGAATCTCGACGAAATCCGCAGCCAGATCGACACGATCGATCGTGACTTGCTCGACCTGCTCTCCCGCCGCGCCGAACTGGTGCACGAAGTCGGCGTCGTCAAAAAGCGCGACGGCCTGCAAATCTACGCCCCCGAGCGCGAGGAAGCACTGCTCCGCCGATTGATCGAGATGAACCACGGCCGCCTGCCGGAAAAATCGATCCGGGCGATCTATCGGGAAATCATGTCCGCCGCGCTCGCGCTGGAAGACGATCTAACCATCGCCTATCTCGGACCGGAGGGGACATGGACCCATCAGGCGGCGATCAAGAAATTCGGCCACTCGGTGAATTATTCGCCCCAGCCGAATTTCTCCGACGTCTTCGATCAAGTCGCGAGGCGGGCGGCGAACTATGGCGTCGTTCCGATTGAAAATTCCACGGAAGGCGCGGTTTCGCACACGCTGGATTTGTTCGTCGATTCACCCCTGCACATCTGCGCACAAATTTTACTACGCATTGAAAACGGGCTGATGGCCTCGATTCCACGCGAAAAGATCAAGACGCTCTATTCGCATCCGCAGGTTTTCGGTCAATGCCGCTCGTGGATTTTGCGAAATTTTCCAAACGCGGACCTGGTCGAAGTTTCCTCCACCACCAAGGCCGCGCAAATCGCCAAAGACCAAGCGGACCAGGGAGCCGCCGCGCTCGGTGGCCCGCTTGCTGCGGAAATGTACGGGCTGACGCTGCTGGAAGAATCGATCCAGGACCGTGCCACTAACACGACGCGCTTCCTCGTTATCGGCGAAAAACCCTGCCCGCCGACCGGCAACGATCGCACCTCGATCCTTTTTGCGATTCATGATCGCCCCGGTTCACTGGTCAAAGCACTTCAAGCCTTCGACCAATTTCATATCAACATGTCGAAAATCGAATCCCGCCCGTCCAAACGCAAGGACTGGGAATACATTTTCTACGTCGATCTGGCAGGTCATTGCGACGATACCAAGGTGGCGGAAGCCCTTGATGAGCTCGGAAACCACTGCTCGCTCGTCAAATTGCTCGGTTCATATCCGGATGCGGGTGAGTGAGTTGCCCCATTTCACCCGAAATCGCCGGAGGAAGCGGTCCTCTGGCAGAAATGCGAAAAATCGATGTAATGGAAGCTGGCATAAATCATGCAGAGCTGCGTAAAACCGCCCCGCATGAATGGAACTGTCGAAATAAACATAGATGGCAAGCCTCTCGAGTTTCCGACGATCGTCGGCACCGAGGGTGAAGTGGGGATCGACATTGGCACGCTGCGGGCGAAAACCGGAGCCATCACGATCGATCCCGCTTATGGAAATACCGGATCGTGCCAGAGCGCGATCACCTTCATCGACGGGGAAAAAGGCATCCTCCGCTATCGTGGATACGACATCGCCGATCTGGCCGCCAAGAGCACTTTCGTCGAGACGTCGTTCCTCCTGATCTACGGCCACCTTCCGAGCAAAACCGAGCTGGAGAATTTCTCAGCCCTCCTCACCGACAACCAGATGCTCCACGAGGGCATGCGTTACAATTTCGAGGGTTTCCCGACCACTGCGCATCCGATGGCGATCCTCTCCGCGATGATCAACGCGGCTTCCTCTTATCATCCGAATCTCTTCTGTGAGGTAAACCGCAAGCAGCGCTTCCCGCATCACGCCGCACGGCTTATTTCCCAGGTCCGCACCATCGCCGCGTTTTCCTATCGCAAAGCCCACGGCCTGCCGACCGTCTATCCGAAGTCATCACTGAAGTACACGGAGAATTTCCTGCACATGATGTTCTCGGCTCCCAATGAAGACATTGTTCTCAAGCCGGAAGTCGTCCGCGCGCTGGACCTGATCTTCATCCTGCATGCGGATCACGAACAGAACTGCTCCACCTCCACGGTCCGCACGGTCGCCTCCAGCCAAGCCAATCTCTTCGCCTCCTGCTCTGCCGGCGTCTGCGCGCTCTGGGGCCCGCTTCACGGCGGTGCCAACCAAGCGGTGCTCGAAATGCTAGAGGAAATCCACCAAGAAGGCGACGACGGCACCAAGTTCCTCAACGCGGTGAAGGACAAGACCGGCAACCGCAAGCTGATGGGCTTCGGTCACCGCGTTTACAAGAATTTCGATCCGCGCGCCGTCATCATCAAGGAACAATGCGATAAAGTCCTCGCGCAGCTCCACGTCTCGGACCCGCTTTTGAACATCGCGAAAAAGCTGGAGGAAATCGCACTCAACGATGACTACTTCATCTCCCGCAAGCTCTATCCGAACGTTGATTTCTACAGCGGCATCATCATGCGTGCGATTGGAATTCCGATGGACATGTTCACCGTGATGTTCGCCATCGGCCGCATGCCCGGCTGGATCGCGAACTACAAGGAAGTCATGGATGATCCGGACGCCCGGATCGTGCGGCCCCGCCAGATCTACACCGGCGAGAACCTCCGCTCCTACACGCCGATCGCCGAACGCGCCTGAGTTTCGGCCGCTTGAAACCCGCTCTATCAAAATCCGCCACGCGTGATCCGTGCGGCGGATTTTTCATCTCACTGCCTGCGCGGGCGGAAACCCAGCGCGAAACGCAACAGGACGATCGGGATCGCAGTTAGGACAAACGCCGCCGCCGCCGTTCTCAAGCCTGGATAGATCCTCGCCGCATTGCGATCAAGCGCGGCGAGCGACTCGGCGACTACCTGTTGTTTCGGCACGTAAAAACATTGCCGCGATGGCATGCCCGGCGAGTCATCGTTGCGGCGGGAAACGGAGCCGAACCCAGTTTTAACCGGTCCGGGGCAGACCGCGAGAACCGGGATGTGATGTTCGCGCAGCTCAATGCGAAGTGCCTCGGAGAAACTCGTCACGTAAGCCTTCGTCGCCGCATAGACCGCGAAGTCTGGAATCGGAATCACGCTCGCCAGCGAACTCACGTTGATGATCGCACCGCCGCGCCGGATCATCCCGGGAACCAGCAGATGCGTGAGATGGGTCAGCGCCTCGATGTTCACCTGGAGCATAGACTGGATTTTCTCCCATTCCGCACTGGCGAATTCACCGTAATCGCCGAGTCCGGCGTTATTGATTAACAAATCAGGTGTGGCTCCTCTGCCGGCGAGGGTTTCCACCAGGCGTTCGCGCTCGACGGGATCGGTGAGATCCATGGCAAAAACCGCCACGGCCACTCTCGGATGGCGGGCGCGGATACGCTCCGCAAGCTGTTCGAGCAGGAACCCGCGCCGCGCCACGAGCACGATTTTATCGACCCGTGACGCAATTTGTAGAGCGAACTCCTCGCCCAGTCCCGATGAGGCACCGGTGACAAGGGCGCAGGTGAATGAAGTCAGGTAAGGCATGGCAATTCGTTACACCATGCCAACGAATTACGCCATCTGAGATTCGCCGTTCGTTCCTTGCGTCACTAAAACGATGCGCAGTGGAAGGCGGACAAGGATTTCTCCATCGCAACCGATATCGATCGAGTAGATGCCGTCTTCTTCAAAGCGCAGGCCTTGGAGATTCATCACAATGTTGCGGGTGAGGAATGGCACGTTTTTCGGCAGTGCGACTTCGAACTCAGGCTCGATCGGCATGTTGTTCGGGTCGAGCGATTCGCCGTCCTCGTTGA
>JBDTNJ010000499.1:0-5103 GCA_039933825.1 Luteolibacter sp. | reverse complement strand
GGAACCAGTTGCCGGAGCGTTATGGAAAATGGAACAGCGTCTATCGCTTCCATCTCCGCTGGGCCCGCCAGGGAATCTTCTCCGGCCTGCTCGCCAAGGTCGCCGGTTAGGAGAATGATTGCGAGTTCAAGGTAACCGACGCGACTCACATCAAAGTTCATCAGGATGCGCGCCGTAACCCGCAATCCCCGGAAACAAGGGGATTGGGCAAAACCAAGGGCTGGCGCAATTCCAAGCTCAACGCCTGCGTCAATGGCCGCGGAAAGGCCCTTTTCATCCTGTTGCGTCCCGGCAACGAACACGAGAGCGTAACATCCATGGAGGTCTTGGGAGACGTGAGGGGCAAGGTCGTCCTGGCGGACCGCGGATACGACAGCGACAAGCTCCGTGAGGCTGTTAGTAAGGGTGGCGGCATCGCGGTGATCCCCGGTAAGGAGAATCGGAAGAAGCCTGTGTTTTATATCCCAGAGATCGGGAGGCGGCGGCGCATCGTCGAGAATTTCTTTGCTAGACTGAAGCGCCACCGCCGGGTGAACACCCGCTACGACCGTCTTGCAGAGACCTATATGGCGTTCGTAAGTCTCGCAGCGATAGCGGATCGGGTCAGATTCTGAATTTGTCCACTCTGCCTAGCCTCCTGCTGCACCTGATCCGAAAGCAAGTCCAGATAGGATATGTGATCCGGAGACCGCTTCTGCTGATCCCTAAGCGAAACAATACCCGGACAGCCGAAGGTGCTGACGGCATCTGCCAGGCGTTGGTCGTCTTTGGAAAGTGGAGCCGACATCGTCAGGTGAAGCGGCGGATGGTTCCTATCAGCACGTCGGCGAGTCGGAAGGATTGCTTGATTTGCTCGGAGGCGACATGTCGGTCTGGATGGGCAGGGTTCTCCGCGTGGAGGCGCAACCCGCGTTTCGTCTTGAAGACACGCTTCAGAGTGTCCTCCTCTTCCACCACGACTGCGGCAATATCGCCATCGGAGAACTCCGGGCCGGATCGAAGGACGGCGATGTCGCCATCGAAAATGCCGTCGTCGATCATGCTGTCCCCCTTTACCCGGAGGGCGAAAAGGCTGCTTCCGCGAAACAAAGCCCGAGGCAGAGGTAGAACCTCCTCCGTTTCCTCCAGCGCAAAGATTGGCAAACTGCGGCGATTCGCCCAACCAGCGGAGCCGGGACTGTCTGATCAGAACGCACGGCTCGAAGCGGCTTGATGACTCGAAGTGACCGGGGGCTTTTTGGGATGCGGACCAACCGCCCCTTTTTTTCCAGCGCCGCAAGGTGTTGCTGGGCAGTCGAAGTACTCGACCAACCAAAATGCCGGGCGACCTCCTTCATCGTGAGAGGATGCCCGTTCTGCGCGGATGCGTGCTCGACAAAGGCAAGAACCTTGGGTTGGGTGTTGGTGAAGTAATGCGTTATCCGGTCAACGAGATCGTAAAGGCATGCGGTATTTTCTTGGCAGCCGATTTGCAAGGCTTCGAAAGTGGATTTTTCAAATTCTCCGCTGACTTCCCTAGATCGCCCGTATCCACGCACTCCGAAGGTGCAGACGGGGGTGTAGTCCCGATGATCTCCCTGTGTTTTCCAATGTAAGCAAATTCCCCGTTGTCCTATCCGGTGGCTTCCTGTTGCTTTGAGGCGACAAGGTTTCGGCGATGGTTGAACCCGATGCCAGCGACTCATGTGTGATCAGCCGAAAGCCGGAACGGTGACATCGCGATTTTTCTTATGTTTTGATGGAGGGCTGGACGGCGCGCTTTTGTCAGAACCCCGAATCAACCCATCCGTGAATCCAGAAGCCAAACGCCTCCCGACCCGCGAAATCACAAGTTATTGTGTTGGAGCCATCGACTCGAACGTGATTTACACGCTCGTCGCCACTTACCTGATGCTTTTCTACAAGGACCACTACGGCCTCAAGGCGACCGCCGTGGCGCTGCTGGTGCTTGTGGTCCGCATCATGGACGGCATCATCGATGTGGCGGTTGGCATCATCGTGGACAACATGAGAAGCCGCTGGGGAAAATTCCGCCCCTACATTCTTTTCGGCGGCTTCCTCGTCAACCTCAGCGCGGGAGTCAGACTCTCCATCCGTCGCCAAAAGCCTCGTGGCGAACAGAAGCTACGGGTCGGAACTGCATCCTAACGTGCGCGGACACGCGACTTTTGCCGCGCAAATTTCTGCGCAGGTCCTAACTCAACGAAATCACCCAACTAACAAACAATCCATATCCCATGCACTTTGAAAAAATCCGCCGCCCTGCCCTGTCTTTCCTCCTCGGTGTGAAGTTGCTCATTCTATCAGCTCTCAGCGGCCATGCCGCGATGGTCCACCCCGGCGGCTGGCACACCCAGACGGATCTCGATCGCATCCGCAGCAAGGTGAAGGCCGGTCAGGAGCCGTGGAAAACCGCCTGGAACGCCCTCGAAAAATCAGAGGCCGGTCTCAGCACCAAGCCCCGCGTCCAAGCGGAGATGACTAACAACTACGCCATTCAGGGCGACGGCCACGCTGCTTACGTGCTCGCCATCAAGTGGGTCGCCTCGGGTGATAAGCGCTATGCCCAGGCCGCTATCAATCTCATCAACGCCTGGACCTCCACCGTTAAAACCATCGGTTCCGAGCCGATGCGCAGCGGCCTCGGAGGCAGTCAGATGGCCCAGGCTGCGGAGATCCTCGCCCATGGTTTCAAGGGAGAAGCCGGCTGGGCTCCTGCGGAAATCACTCGCGCGAAGGACTGGTTCAAGACTGTGGTTTTCCCCCATCCGAACATAGGTGCCTCCGCCAACTGGGGAACCAGCGCGATGGGCGGTATCATGTCGATGGCCGTGTTTTGCGATGATCCGGAGATGTTCCTGCACGCGATGGAGATTTACAAAAAAGGCTTCGTGATCGACGGATCGGTCAAGGACGGCTGCTGCGGCATCACCCAATACATCGACGCGACGGGTGAAAATGCGGAAAGCGGCCGCGACCAGCCGCATAGCCAAGGCGGCATCGCCCACTTGGTGGAAGTCGCGTTGTGCGCCGCGAACCAAGGCGTAAACTTGGTTTCCTACAACGACGCGACAGGGGTGCGCGACTACGGTGTCTTGGGCGACAACCGGCTGCTGCTAGGCCTCGAATACACCGCGAAATACAATCTCGGCGAAGAAGTGCCCTATCACCCATTCTTCGAGTATTGCAACAACGTCACCAAATATCCCACCGGACCCGCACCGCAAGGCCGCGGTAACTATTCGCCGGTCTGGGAGATGGCATACAGCCTTTTCACCCGTGCGAAATTGAAGGCTCCCTATTGCAAGCGCATTATAGAACTCCCGACGTATCCGCCTGAGAAAACCAATAGCGACCACCCCGGCATGGGCACACTCACATTCCGTGAATGAACAGGCTTTGGCTGATGGGTCGCTGTTCCTTAGACCTGATTTAATTCTCTATCAAAAATGATCCCGCACCTATTTGTTTCCATTTTTTGCCTCACCACCGGCCTGCTCGTCACGAGCGCGAGTGCCCAGTCTCAGCCCGCACCGCGCGAACGGACGCTTTTCAACGACGGCTGGCGCTTTCAAAAAGATGACCCATCCGGCACGGGCGACGCGCTGGGTTACGGAAAAATCCGAGAAGCCTTGCTTGCCTCCGCATCTGGATTCGTCGATTGGAAGATTGTGCCTCGCTCTCCTGCTGCCGACGCAGTGAAGCTCGTCAGCTACGTAGAACCCAGCTTCGACGACAGCAGCTGGCGCAAGGTCAACCTTCCGCATGATTGGGGCATCGAAGGTCCGTTCGACCAGAATCTACCGGGCGAAACCGGCAAGTTGCCGTGGCATGGCGTGGGCTGGTATCGGAAGGATTTCCAAGTCTCCGCGCCCGATCAAAAGAAACAGATTTACCTCCAGATCGACGGTGCCATGTCATACTCCGCCGTCTGGCTTAACGGGAAATTCGTCGGCGGCTGGCCATATGGGTACTCGTCCTACCAGCTCGACCTAACGCCATATCTGCAAGCGGGTGAAAATACACTCGCGATCCGGCTGGACAACCCGAAGGATTCCTCACGGTGGTATCCCGGCAGCGGCCTCTATCGAAACGTGTGGATCGTCAAAACAAATCCGATCCACCTTGCCACCTGGGGCACCCACATCACCACGCCCAAGGTCGCGGCCAGCTCGGCGAGCGTGGACATCGGACTGCGCCTGCTAAATCCCACCAACCAGAAAGTGACTCTCGCCGCCAGCATTTACGAGCTGGACGCAAGTGGCCGGCCCGGTGCCAAACCCGTGGCCAGCGTGCGCTTGCCCGAGGACCAGAAGTCCGCGGCTGATGGCTCATTCCATGCGATCCTCGACGTCAAAAATCCTCAGCGATGGACCTTGGGAAAACCACAGCTTTACCTCGCGATCACCGGTATTCTCACCGGCGGCGCGCTCGTTGACCGGGTCGAGACCACCTTTGGCATCCGCACCATCGAGTTCACCAGCGACAATGGCTTTCTCCTCAATGGTGAACGCGTTCCGATTCAGGGCGTGTGCATGCATCACGATCTCGGCGCACTTGGTTCCGCCTTCAACACCCGCGCCTCCGAGCGCCAGATCCAGATCCTCAAGGAAATGGGTGTAAACGCCATCCGCACCGCCCACAATCCTCCGGCTCCCGAGTTTCTTGATCTCTGCGACCGCATGGGCATCCTCGTGATGGACGAATTTTCCGATGCCTGGAAAAAACGCAAAAAGCCGAACGGCTACCAGAATATGTTCGAAGACTGGTCCGAAAAAGACATTCGAGCCATGGCGCGGCGGGATCGGAACCACCCCAGCGTCATTCTCTGGAGCCTCGGCAACGAGATTCCCGAACAAGGCGCGCCCGAGGGTCCTGCGATGCAGAAAGTGCTCGGCGATTTCGTCAAAAAAGAAGACTCCACCCGCCCACTTACCATGGGCGTCAGCGATGGCCGCGCGGGCTACAACGGCTTTCAAAAAGGCCTCGACGTTTTCGGCTATAATTACAAACCGTGGGAATACAAAAAATTCCACGAACAAAATCCGCTTATTCCGCTCGTCGGCAGCGAGACAGCTTCCACCCTCAGCTCGCGCGGCGAAT
>JBDTNJ010000498.1:0-4678 GCA_039933825.1 Luteolibacter sp. | reverse complement strand
ACCGCCACCAGCACGAGCATCACCACAACCAGCGCCACACTCGGCGGCAATGTCACAAGTGACGGCGGCGCGACCATCACTGAGCGCGGGGTGGTTTACTCGATTACTACGGCGAACAGCAACCCGCTCGTCAGCGGCGTGGGAGTCACCAAAGTAATCGGAGCGGGCACCACCGGGGTCTTCACGATCAGCGCCACCGGTCTCACCGCTGGCACCGGCTACTCGTTCAAAGCCTATGCCACTAACAGCGCTGGGACGACTTACACCACACCGGTCGCCACGTTTAACACGTTAGCCACAGCGCCTAACGTCACCGCGCCGACCAGCACTCCCAGTACGAGCGTTTCCAGCACCAGTTCGACGACCAGCGCCACTCTCGGCGGCACTGTGACGGACGATGGTGGTGCAACGATCACCGAGCGCGGCGTTGTTTACTCCCTCAGCTCGGCGAATGCGGATCCGCTCATCAGCGGAGCGAGCGTCACCAAGCTCACAACCACAGGCACCACGGGGGTATTTGTCGTTAGTGCCATCGGCCTCACCAAAGGAGCGGGCTACTCATTCAAAGCTTATGCCACCAACAGCATGGGAACGACCTACAGCAGTCCGGTTTCCACCTTCCTCACGCTGGCTGATCCGTTGGAGACTTTTGCCACCTGGCAAGGTGCTCAATTCACCGTCGCGCAATTGACGGATCCATCCATTTCGGGCCCGACCGCTGATCCGGATGGGGATGGCATCACGAATGCAAATGAATACACCCTTGGTCTGCTGCCACTCACCAGCGAGCCATCGCCCGCTCCAGTCATCAGTCAAATCGCCGGGCCATTCAGCTTGTCCTTTGTGGCAAAATCCGCCAGTGGCTCCGGCTATGTGGGAAAGACACGCCATTACGCGTTGGAGGCCACTGATAGCTTGGTCGCCGGCTCATGGACTCCGCCTGTTGGATTCTCCGACATCATCGCCAGTGACCAAACCGTAACCTACGGTGAATCTCCAGTAGGTCCCGCTCTAGGCCCTGCCAAATTCTATCATCTCAAAGTCTGGCTCACGCCTTGAGGACGAGTTCTTGGTCTTCAAGACTTTCGCCTCCGGTGGTGAGGACTACTCCCGCGCTTACGCCGAGGGAGCGTCCCGGTGGTGGAGAGCGCTGGTCGCCTGATTCACGACTTACCCTCGGGAGTCGCTGAGATTACTCCCGGAGTTGCCAATGTTACCCATGAGATTGCAGAGATTGACCTCCGGCGCTGTCAAATGGGGCCCAGACCCGAAATTTCTCGGTTTTTCAGTCGAAACACCTGCCCCTCCACTTACCCATCTTACTGATTGACAATGCGGACTGGAATTCATGTTTCCTCGTTAGGTGAAGCTCATCCCCTACATCCCGCCCGTCGTCGCGCTTGTCATCGTCGGGGGTTGGATCGGCAGCGAGCGCCAATCCCTCGCCACTCTGGAAAAGGAAAGCGTCCTATTGCGGAAACGCATCGCTGCCGCCCACGCCCCTGCTTCCACTTCCGCTCAAACCGGAAAGCCTTCGCCTGACAAGCTTTCCGATCCCAAGCAGCCGCTCGATTGGAAAAAGCTCGCCGCCCAAATGGAGGAGATGCAGCGCAGCGGCGGCATGGGGGACATGCGCACGATGCTGCGCCTCCAACAGCGCATCACGGCCATGAGCAAGGAGGAAATTCTTGCTTCGCTCGATGAGGTCGCTGCAATGGATATTTCCGCCCAGTCGAAGCAAATGCTCCAGGGTCTGCTGATGGGGCCGCTCATCGAAAAAGATCCGGAGCTCGCGCTCACCCGCTTTTCCAGTCAATTTCAGGGCGACCTCAACGGTATGAGCTACCAACTTGCCAATGCTTTCACCAAATGGGCAGAGAAGGACATGGCCAAGGCCACCGCTTGGTTTGAGCAACAGATCGCCGATGGGAATTTCGATAGCAAGTCGCTCGATGGGAAAAGCCAGACGCGCCTCCGATTCGAGGGCGCATTGATCAGCGCACTGATTTCCTCCGATCCTGAAGCTGCCGCGAAACGTCTCGGAGCATTGCCGGAAGATCAGCGCAGTCAGGCTCTGCAATATTTTCAGATCAGCTCGGTGAAGGAGAGCGATCAATTGGCCTACGCCAAACTCATCCGCGAGCAGGTGCCGGAAAAGGAACAAGGCCAAGTGCTGTCTCAAATGGCATCCCGTGTCATGTCGGGCGATGGCTATCTCGCTGTCACCGCGCTGATGGATCGCATTCAGGCCACCCCTGCTGAGCGCGCCAGCATCGCAGGAGACACCGCGAGTTCAAAAATCCAGCAGCTCGCGTATCAGAAAGGCATCACCCGCGAGGACATCGATTCCATGCGCGAGTGGGTCAGCAGCCAGGCTCCCGGCACTGCAGACAGCACCACCGGGAAAGTCCTTGCCAACGCCACTCAAGGTGGAGGCGGGTTCAAATTCACTGATGCTGCCGCTCTCGCCGTGCAATATCACGAAAGCAGCGGTAACGATGACGTGCTCGTTAGTTTTCTCGCTGGCTGGCCAGCCCGCCAGCACAAGGAGGAAGCCCGCCTCCTCGCGGAGAAAATTTCCGATGAGACCCGCCGCGCAGACGTCCTCAAAAACCTCAAATAAGTCCCTCCACTCATGAAGATTTCTATCGCATTCACCCTGCTCATCCTCGCCTTCGGCTTGGCTATCGGTTGGCAGGACCACCGGCGGCTATTGTCCGTGACCGAGATTCACAGCCAGCTCGTCACTGAGGCCACCGCTCTCGGCATTGTCACCGATCTATCTAACCTAGCCGCTGCACCGCGCATCACCAAGCACGAGCGGGAGAACCGCGAAATTTCCACCAAGGACACGGCTGCCGCTCTCATTGCCTTCGCCAAAGAAATGGAAGCCATGGAAAAATCCGGGAAACACCAGTCGGACGATGCCATGGCGTTCCAGAAGCGCATACTTGAGCTGATGGACAAGATGGCAGCACTCGATTCCGAGGGAATCAAAATCCTCATCGCCCAGATCCGCGCCACCACCGATCTCAAGGAAGACACCCGCAAAGGCATCATCGGCTTCTCCATCATGACGCTTGCCACGGATCATCCGCAGGCAGCGCTCGCTCTTTTCACCGAGTCCGGCGATCTCCTCAAAGACAATGGCATGATGGGTAAACAAGTCATCTCCTCCGCCCTTGCTCGCTGGGCCCAGGACGATCCACAAAGCGCTCTCGAATGGGTGCGGAAAAATTCCGAACTCCACCCCGATCTTGTCACTGATGATGCCAAGCAAGGCATCATCAAAGGTGCTGCCATTAATGATCCCAAACTCGCGTTCAAGCTCATCGATGAATTGAAAAGCCCCGATGAAAACGACTCCGCCGTCCGCGAAATCGTCCGGGCTGCAAAAACGGACGAGGACCGCACTGCGACATTGGCCGCGCTGCGCGACCACCTTGGTACGATTTCGGATAAGGCGAAGGCAGAGAAATTTCAATCCAACACCATCAAAAGTCTCGCATCCAATGTCGCCGAGACCGGCTATGATTCCGCGCAAAAGTGGCTGGCAACCGCAAAACTCAGCCCGGAGGAATTAGCCGCTTTTGCCCAGGGCGTGGGCCAGAGTGGCAAGAATGCGGACACGGGAAACTGGGTCCAGTGGATCGGTGCCAACCTGCCTGCGAGCGATATCAAGTCCACCATTACTAGCATGGTCTGGGGATGGACCCGGAACGACTACGCCGCTGCTGGCAAATGGCTCAGCTCCACTCCCGATGGCCCGGCGAAAAATATTTCCGTCAAAGCCTACGCCGAAAGTGTTTCGTCCTACGAACCCGACGTCGCCGCGCAGTGGGCGATGACCCTGCCTGCGGGAAAAGACCGCGATCAAACGCTCGAAAACATCCACTCCAACTGGCCGAAAACCGACGCCGCCGGGGCCGCCGCCTTCGCCACCGAGCACGGCATCAAGTGACGCTCCCCCGAAACCGCACCACGCCAGCCCTCATCCACGCCCTCGCGCCGGATCAGAATGGATTGTGACACCGCCCTGAAGTGATAGGGTCTCGCTAGGATTCCTATCGCCAACAACTCGATAGGAGTGTAGTGCCTTGTGGCAACACCATGGAAGCCATCGTATTTCTCATCGCTCTGTTTGTGGTCTGGTTGCTGATCAAGGTGAGCGCGCTGAGGAAGGAATCGACAGAAGCCCGCGAACAGATGCAGCGCATGCTCGGGCGGCTGACGGAAATGCAGCGGGAATTGCAGGGGATCAAGCGGGGGGCGGTGGTGCCAGTGGAGAAGACGAAGGACGATGCAGAGTCGCTGCGTGCGGTGATTGAGGAGCACAGGAATGAGATGCTGGCGGATGCGGTGGTGCCGCCGCCGCTGCCGGAGGTGCCTATCCGGGAAGTGATAGAGGAGCGGGAAGCGGGTCCGCAAATCACGGATGATGTCGATGTCCCGGCTATTCCCGTGATGGAATCCGCTCCACCGTTGCAGGGGCCGAGAACGCCGAAGGAGGAGTTCTCGCTGGAGAAATTCATGGGGGTGAAGTTGTTCGCCTGGTTGGGCGGGGTGGCGATGTTCTTTGGGGTGATTTTTTTCGTGAAGTATGCGTTTGAGAAAAACCTGATTCCACCGGCGGTGCGGATTGCGATGGGATTTGTGACCGGCACGGGCTTGTTAGTGG
>JBDTNJ010000497.1:0-5566 GCA_039933825.1 Luteolibacter sp. | reverse complement strand
AATATCTACCATCTCCTTGATCCTGGAAATCTGTTGGAGATAGCGGTCCGGCCCGAGGGCGTAGTCCTGCATGTGCGGGAAGTAGGAAACCGCCTCCGCGAACGACTCCGCGGGATTTTCGGTGTGAGCGAACTCCGAGATCTCACTGTTAGTGATCTGCTCCTCAAAAAGCGAGTGCATGACGATCGCGGCGGCACCGGCGTCTTCGAGGAGGCGCACGTTGTCAAGGTGGTCAACCAGCGGCGAAGCACCGGGAATCACCGGGTTTTTCAGGGTAAGACCGAGATAGGTGGTGGAGAGTTCCATGGCGATCAGGCGTTGGGTGTGGTGGTTTCGGATGCTGCGGCGGGTACTTTGGTGGTCGCCATTTGTTGATAGAGAGCGAACCGCTCCTTCACAGATTCAGCCGCCATCGCCTGAAGCATGGCCGAGCGCTCGGGGTTGATGCGCTCGAGCATCTGGAAGCGGGTCTCGTTACTGGTGAAGTCCTTGAGCGAGCCCTTGGGTGCGGCGGAGTCAAGTTTCATCGGGTTCTCACCCTTGTCCGCGCGGCGCGGGTCAAAGCGGAACAGCGGCCAGTAACCGCAGGCAACCGCGCGTTTTTGCTGATCAAGCCCCTGCGACATGCTGTAGCCGTGTGCCACGCAGTGGCTGTAAGCGATGATCAGCGACGGGCCGGGATAACTTTCCGCCTCGCGAAAGACCGTAACGGTGTGCGCGTCCTTCGCGCCGAGAGCCACTCGTGCAACGTAAACGGAGCCGTAAGTGGTGGCGATCAGGCCGAGGTCCTTCTTCGGCAGGGCCTTGCCGGCCATGCTGAACTTCGCTACCGCGCCGAGCGGCGTGGACTTCGACTGCTGGCCACCGGTGTTAGAATAAACCTCGGTGTCCAACACCAGGATGTTCACGTTTCTACCGGAAGCGATCACGTGATCGAGACCGCCGAATCCGATGTCATAGGCCCAGCCATCGCCACCGATGATCCAGACGCTCTTGTCCACGAGGTAATCGGCGAGTTGAACGAGGGTCCGGGCTTCGCTACTGGTTTGGCCGTCAAGTGCCTTACGAAGGTCGGCGACACGCCCGCGCTGGGCTTGGATACCCGCTTCGGTGGATTGATCGGCATCGAGGATCGAGTTGACAAGTTCATCGCCTAACAATCCAGCCTGACCGCGCAACAGGACATCGGCGAAGACGCGAGACTGATCGAGGCTGGCGCGCATGCCCAAGCCGAATTCGGCGTTGTCTTCGAACAGTGAGTTCGCCCATGCCGGGCCGCGGCCGCAGCCATCGGTGGTGTAAGGCGTGGTCGGCAGATTGCCGCCGTAGATCGACGAGCAGCCGGTGGCGTTTGCCATGAGCAGGCGGTCGCCATAGAGCTGCGTGAGCAATTTCAGATAGGGAGTCTCGCCACAGCCGGAGCAGGCACCGGAAAACTCGAAGAGCGGGCGCATGAACTGGGTGGTCTTCACGTCATCCCTGAGCATCGCGCGATCCGGGTCCGGCAGATCGAGGAAGAAGGCGAAGTTTTCACGTTCGGTTTCGCGCAGCGGAAGTTGCGGTACCATATTGAGCGCCTTGCGACTCGGGTTGCTCTTGTCTTTGGCGGGGCAAACCTGCACGCAGAGCTGGCAGCCGGTGCAGTCTTCGGCTGCGACTTGCAGCGAGTAAAGCAGGCCGGGATATTCACGGGCTTTGAACTCGGTGGATTTGAAAGTGGCGGGCGCGTTCGCCAGATGATCGGGAGTGAACACCTTCGGGCGGATCGCGGCGTGCGGGCAAACGATCGCGCACTTGTTGCACTGGATGCAGAGGTCGGTTTCCCACACCGGGATTTCCTCGGCGATGTTGCGTTTTTCCCACTGGGTGGTGCCGGTCGGCCAGGTGCCGTCAACCGGGAAAGCACTAACCGGTAGTAAATCGCCCTTACCGGCAAGCATCAAGGCCGTGACTCGCTGAACGAAATCCGGGGCATTTTCCGGCACCAGCGGATTGAGGTGGATGGTGGAGTTAGGCGCATCCGGGTATTCCACCTTGATCAGGTTTTCCAAGGTCCGGTCCACCGCCTCGTAGTTGCGCTGGACCACGGCGTCACCGCGTTTGCCGTAGGTTTTTTTGATCGCGTATTTGATGGCGGCGATGGCCTCGTCCTTTTCCAAAACCCCCGAGATCGCGAAATAACAGGTCTGCATGATCGTGTTGATACGTCCGGCCATGCCGCAGTCGCGAGCGACCGTGCTGGCATCGATCGCGTAGAACGATAGGTTTTTCTGGATGATCTGTTCCTGAATCTCGCGCGGCAGGCGGCTCCAGGTTTCCTTGGGATCACCCGGTGAATTGAGCAGAAAAATGCCGCCGGGCTTGGCGTAGTCGAGCACGTTGATCTGATGGAGAAGGTCGAAGCGGTGACAGGCAACGAACTCGGCGCTGCGGATCAGATAAGTGGAGCGGATCGGAGTGGGGCCGAAACGCAGGTGCGAGACGGTCATCGCGCCGGATTTCTTCGAGTCATAGACGAAGTAGCCCTGCGCGTAGTTGTCAGTGCCTTCGCCGATGATCTTGATGCTGTTTTTGTTAGCTCCCACCGTTCCGTCCGAGCCGAGACCGAAGAAGACCGCCTGTTTCATGCCAAGAGGAACCACTTCAAACTCCGGATCGTAATCGAGTGAAAGCCCGGTGACATCGTCGTTGATGCCGACGGTGAAAACCTGCTTAGGCGCGGGTTTTGCAAGTTCGTCGAACACCGCCTTGATCATCGCCGGCGTGAATTCCTTGGAGCCCAATCCATAGCGTCCTCCTATCAGACGGATCGACTGCGTGTCCTTCATCCAGCCCGCCACCTCGGCCTGGCGGAGCGCCGCAGAGACATCGAGGTAGAGCGGCTCACCCAAGGCACCCGGCTCTTTCGTCCGGTCGAGCACGGCGATGGATTTAACCGATTTCGGCAGGACAGCAGCGAAATCCTCGACTGAAAACGGACGATACAGACGGACTTTGACGACTCCTGTTTTTTCACCGCTTTCATTGAGTCGTCCGACGGTTTCCGCCACCGCCTCACCGCCGGAACCCATGATCACTATCACGCGATCGGCATCCGGATGACCTTCGTAATCGAACGGTTTGTAGGCCCGGCCGGTGCGTGCCTCGAACGCAGCCATGGCCTCCTTGACCATACGCGGCAGTTCCTGATAGAATGAGTTGCAGGCCTCGCGGGCCTGGAAAAACGCATCGGGATTCTGCGCGGTTCCACGGATCACCGGCTTGTCCGGCGTGAGCGCGCGGTCGCGGTTGGCACGGATGCATTCGTCATCGATCAAGGCGCGCAAATCGTCATCGCTCAGAAGCGCGATTTTGGAAACCTCATGGGAAGTGCGGAAGCCATCGAAGAAATGCAGGAACGGCACCCGCGAACGCAGCGTCACCATCTGGGAAATCATCGCCGTGTCCTGCGCCTCTTGCACCGAGCCGCCCGCCAGCATCGCAAATCCGGTCTGGCGGCAGGCCATTACATCCGAGTGATCGCCGAAAATGCTCAACGCATGAGTGGCCAACGCGCGAGCCGTGACGTGCAGGCAGAAGGGAATCAACTCACCCGCGATTTTATACATGTTAGGAATCATCAGCAGCAGCCCTTGGGATGCGGTGAACGATGCACTCAGCGAACCGGCCAGCAAGGCACCGTGCAAGGCCCCTGCCGCACCGCCCTCGGACTGCATTTCCAACACACTTGGAACCGCACCCCACAGGTTTTTCCTTCCGGCTGCCGACCACTCATCCGCGAACTCCGCCATCGCGGACGAGGGCGTGATCGGATAAATCGCGAAAAATTCATTGAGGCGATAGGCCACGGAAGCGACTGCTTCGTTGGCATCAAGCGTTCCCATCAAGGGTTTGAAAGTTGCATTCACGGTCCCCATTAACACCCATCTGCTTCTATTTGCCACACAGTGCATAATATGGCGCTATTATAGCAAATTCCGCGCAGGCTGGAGCATAATCAAGCTCGCAAGCGCAACATTTGCAGCTCTATCATGCAGTGCGCAAGGGTGAGTCCGCCCCGCATGCCATCTCCATCCGCAACTTCCCTACCACACCATCGCCATGAAGCCTGTCACGTTCAATAACACCGTTCTCCGCGATGGCCACCAATCGCTGGCTGCCACCCGCATGACCACCGAGCAAATGCTACCCGCAGCTCCCATCCTCGACGAAATGGGCTTCAGCGGCCTGGAAACCTGGGGCGGTGCCACCATCGATTCCTGCCTCCGCTATCTCAATGAGAATCCCTTCGACCGCCTGCGCGCCCTCAAAAAGGCCGCGCCCAAAACACCTCAGATCATGCTTCTGCGCGGCCAGAACATCGTGCAATACACCAGTTTCCCCGATGACGTCGTCGCCGCTTTCGTGCGTGCGGATGCAGCCGCCGGACAGGACATTTTTCGGATCTTCGACGCTCTCAACGACACGCGGAACTTGAAGACCGCCATTGATACCGTCATCGCCTGTGGAAAACATGCACGCGGAGAAATCTGTTATACCACGAGTCCCGTGCATACGATCGATAACTTCGTGCAGATGGGAATCGAGCTGGAGCAGATGGGCTGCCACTCCATCGGCATCAAGGACATGTCCGGCATCATCACCCCGCATATCGTTTTCAACCTCGTCAAGGAGCTGAAACAAAAGGTCGGCATTCCGATCACCCTTCACACCCACGACACCGCCGGTCTTGGTGCGGCGGCCTATCTGGCGGCGATCGACGCCGGGGTGGACACGGTGGAAACGTCCATCGTCCCCTTTGCCAACGGCACCGCCCAACCCGATACTGTGCGCATGCTTGCCCTGCTCGAAGGCCACCCGCGGTGTCCAGACTATGATCCGAACAAGCTCCAACAGCTCCGGCTGCACTTTGAGGAGGTCTATCAACAACTCTCGAAATTCACCAGCCCTGCCAACGAACGGGTGGATTCGGATATCCTCGTGTTCCAAGTCCCCGGCGGCATGCTTTCCAACTTCCGCAACCAGCTCGCCGAACAAGGCATGGCGGACAAGTTCGATGAAGTCGTGCGGGAAATCCCGGTCGTGCGTGAGGCGCTCGGCTGGATTCCGCTGGTCACGCCCACTTCCCAGATCGTCGGCACCCAGGCCATGATGAACATCAAGTTCGGCCGTTGGAAAATGATCTGCCAACCCGCTCAGGACATCGCTCTCGGGAAATATGGAAAGACACCCGGCCCTATCAATCCGACGATCCTCGCGCAGGTCGAAAAACAGAGCGGTCAGAAGGTCGTCACCGAGCGTCCCGCCGATTTGTTAGCCCCCGGCCTCGAAGGCTACCGCAAACAATGTGCGGACAAGGGTCTGCCCATTGATGATGAAACCGCAGTGCTTTTCGCCATGTTTCCCCAGCAGGTCGAAGCGCTCATCAAAGGCACCCCGCCAGCCCCCGCCAAACCCGCGGCGGCTCCTGCTCCCCCAAAGCCTGCGGCCGTTCCGGTAATTTCAACCACCGGCTCCTCCGCTGCGGTTGCCAGCCGCAGGTCGATGGTTTTAACCATCAATGGCG
>JBDTNJ010000496.1:0-3711 GCA_039933825.1 Luteolibacter sp. | reverse complement strand
CACCACCACCATTGATCTCCTCACCACCCGCTTGGAAAAAACCCGTGGCAGCCTTCGCGAACTCATCCAAGGTGTCGTCGAAAGTGCGCCTTTCCAAAAACGCCGTGGCGATGATTGAAATATCTGATGAACCCCGAACGTCCAACCATGAGCGCAGAATCAACAGGTGCACATCCCCTCTGGCCTGCGATCTCGGACGTTCAAATTCCCAACTGACAAACGCATGAGCCTCCAACTACCCGGAACCAACCGCCGCGGCTTCCTCCGCGGCCTTGGCGCGTTCGTCGCGCTGCCGGCCATGGAATCTTTCCGCCCGCTGCTTGCTGCGGGCGTGGAGAAAGCCTTGGGCACCACCGCCAGCGGAGCGCCCCTCCGCATGGCCTACCTCTACATTCCTAATGGTGTGAACCTCGAGTCCTGGCGGGCCAAGGGCACCACCGCCAGCTACAAGCTTGGCGACACCTTCAAGCCCATGGAGGCCCTGCGCGACCACTTTCGGATCTTCACGGGCTTCGAACAACAAAACGCCCGTGGCGGCTCGGATGGAGCCGGAGATCACGCCCGCGGCGTAGCTACTTTCCTCACCTCCGCCCGTGCCCGGAAAACTTCCGGCTCGGATATCACCCTTGGAATCTCTGCGGATCAGGTTGCCGCGCTCGCTGCCCAGAACCTCACGCGCCTCTCCTCGTTGGAGCTCGGCACGGACAGCGTGCGTGTTTCCGGGAACTGTGATTCCGGCTACTCCTGCGCCTATCAGTTCAATCTCTCCTGGCGTTCTGAAACCCAGCCCATGTCCCCGGAGGCTAATCCGCGCGCCGTTTTCGAGCGCCTCTTCGGTGCGGGAGATTCAAAGGAACGTGCCATGAGCCTCGGCCAGCGCTACGCTTCGAAAAAGTCCGTGTTGGATTTTGTGGAGCAAGATGCGAAGGCACTTCAGAAATATCTCGGCCGCAGCGACCGTCACAAGCTCGATGAATACCTCACCGGAGTCCGTGAGATTGAGCGCCAGATAGAGAAAGCGGAGTCGATGGGCATCCCGAAAGACCCCGGCGTCCCTGCGCCGGACGGCAGCCCGGAGTCCTACAAGGAGCACCTCCGCCTGATGATGGACATGATGGTGCTCGCCTTCAAAACCGACTCCACCCGCATTTCCTCCTTCCTCATGGCCCACGATGGCAGCACCCGGAATTTCCAGGAAATCGGCATCTCGGACGGTCACCACAACCTCTCTCACCATCAGGGTAAGAAGGACAATCTCGAAAAGATTGCCAGGATCGACCAATTTTACATGGAACAGCTCGCCTATTTCCTCGACAGGCTCGACAAGACGCCTGACGTCGACGGGAAGTCCCTGCTCCACAACTCCATGATCGTTTACGGCGGCTGCATTTCAGACGGAGACCGCCACAACCATGACGATCTCCCTATCGTCGTCGCCGGCCATGCTGGTGGTGCCTTCACCCCGGGCCGTCACGTCGAACTTGGCGAGAACGTGCCGCTTTCCAATCTCTACCTCCGCATGCTCGAGGAGTTCGGAGTGAAGGATAAGCACTTTGGCGATTCCACTGGCTCGCTGCGGAAAATCTGACGGATCGCGGCATTCGTTCCGCCATTTCACATCCGTGCCGTGTTCCTCCTTTTCTACAATTTCCCCAATTTCCCAGACAAATAGTAGAATATGGCTTGCCAAAAGGGATTTCAAGCGGCAGAATGGGGGATGAGTAGGAAGCGATGGATTGCCCCATGGGCGGAATCGGGGACGAAGCCAGCGATTTACCACTGTGTGAGCCGCGTGGTGGATCGGAGATTCGTGTTCGGGGACGCGGAACGGGAACATTTCAGGATGTTCATGCGGATGTATGAGAATTTCAGCGGATGCCGGGTGCTGTCGTATTGCGTCATGTCGAACCATTTCCACATTCTGTTGGAGGTTCCGCCCATGCCGGTGGGCGGGATCACGGACGAGGAGCTTTTTAAGCGGCTGTTAGCGATCAGCAGCGAGGCGTTCGTAGCGGGAGTGGCGAAGGAGATAGAGGAGGCGCGGACTTCGGGAAGGGACGAGTGGGTGGCGGAAATCCACGCCCGTTTCACCTATCGAATGCACGGCCTCAGCGAATTCATGAAAACGTTGTTGCAGCGCTTTACTCGCTGGTTCAACCGCACTCACCAGCGAAGTGGGACCTTGTGGGAGGAACGCTACAAGAGCGTGATCGTTGAGAGCGGTGATGCCGCGCGGACGATGGCGGCCTATATCGACTTGAATCCGGTGCGCGCCGGGATGGTGGAAGATCCGGCCGAGTATCGCTGGAGCAGTTATGGTGAGGCGGTCGGGGGCGGCAACAAGGGCAATGGCAAGAAGGCCCGCGAAGGGCTTGTTCGGGCGGTGATGTCTGACCAATGCACGGGATTTCAAGCGGAAAAATGGCCTGATGTATCCCGGCGCTACCGCCGCTTGATGGGGATGGCGCTGGAGAGAAAATCCGTGAACGCCAAGGTGGATTCAAGAGCGATAGGCGTGAAGACGAAGAACACCGCCGAGGCGCTGGAGAGTGGCGAGAACGAAACGGTGTTGAAGGAACTCGGTATGGCCAAGATGCTGCGTTGCCGGGTGCGTTATTTTACCGATGGTGCGGTGATCGGGAGCAAGGAATTCGTCAACGAGGCGTTTGCGGGGGCTCGGGAGCGATTCAGCACGAAGCGCAAGGATGGAGCGAGAAAGATGAAGGGCGCAGCCATGGCTGCCCGGGGCCTCTTTGCCGCGAGGGATTTGAGGGTGGAAATCGGATAGATGCGCGGGCGGCTTGTCGGCAGGTTGATTCCCGCGCGGACCACTAAGTTTGCCAGTCCGGTGGGTTCCAAGTGGGGCGATGAAAGCGGCGGGATAAGCCAGGTTGGAAATGAGAATAAAAGGGACTTACGAATAACAAAACGGTCCTGATCACTACATTCAAGGAGGTCCTGGAAATGGCCGCAGCAGCTGACACGTTACTTGAATGAGGTTTGCAAGGTTGCTCGTGGCTTTGCTATATTGGCCATGAATGGGCATGGTGACTACAATGTTTGTGAGATTCGTTAAATCGGGCATTTTGAGCCCGATTTCCTGAGTACTTGTGATGTGGCTGGTTGACAAGCTAGGGAGGGCTTGGCCAATCTGTGCCTGACGCAGCAAGGGTAATTGCCTTTTTGCTGCCCAAAAATCCACCTCTAAGGACTCATAACCCAGTGTTTTCAAACGAAGATTATCTTGCTGAATTGCTCACCGAAGCCGGTATGGTGAGCGCCGAAGAAGTCGCCCAAGCGCGCAGTGCACTCTCAGGAGGTGAGACGATCATTGAACATTTGTTGGCGCATAGTGTCCTGACTCAGGAAAATGTGGCGAAAACCCTGGCCGCCAACGCGGGGATTCCATTTATCCGGCTTTCGGATGTGGCATTCGATCCAAGAATCACCGAGTCGATTCCTGAAGACAAGGCGAAGCGTTACCGCGTGATTCCGGTGCAGGACGAGGGGTCTTCGCTCACAGTGGCCTTGGCGGATCCCTTGGATTTTGAAATTCTCGATAGCCTCCCTCACGTGATCGGGAGGGAATTGCATTTGGTCTGCGTTACCTATCAGGATATCCAGGACCACCTGAAGCAGTTCTATCACTCCAACGAAGCGCCCGCTTCCGGTGGTACGGGTGATGGCTACTCCGTGATGGGTGGTGATGCC
>JBDTNJ010000495.1:0-7760 GCA_039933825.1 Luteolibacter sp. | reverse complement strand
GCAAGTGAGTCATTTTAATTGTCGTTGGGGGAATTTATAATTGTCGCTGGACACCTTTGCCCTTGCCGGGGCCTCCAGGGCCTCCAGGGCCACCTGGGCCATGGGGAGGACGGTGTTTTTTGAATTCCTCAAGCGTTACGCTGCCATCGGAATCGGCATCGATCTTCTTGAAGACCTCCTCCGCCTTGGCCGGATCCTTTTGTGCCATCGGGCCGGCTTTGAACTCGTCGAGGCTGAGTTTGCCGTCCGCGTCCGTGTCGAGTTTTTTGAAGATTTCTTCCGGAGGTGGACGCATGCCTTTTTCCCGACCGCCGGGACCTCCAGGGCCGCCCGGACCCTTGGGTGGTTGATCTTGTCCGAAGCACAGCGATGCGGCGACGGCCATGGCACCGATAGTGGAGATGCAGGTTTTCATAGTTGTATTTTTTTGTTGGATTGCCCTGAGGCTGCAACTGGCAGCGTCCTGACATGAGGAAAACTCCGCCCAAGTCGGAGTGTTTCGCAAAGAATTGTTAAGATTTTGTAAAAGTCCCGGAGTGCTAGCAGCTCCCGCCGATCAAGCTGAAACGGTCCGCGTTTCCCTGCTGAATTTAAAACGTGCGACCGGTTGCCTCGCCGGGTGATCTCGGTTAAGTCCCTGCACACATCGCTCATCCATGCTCTTTCCCTTCGATAATTCCTACGCCCGTCTGCCTGACGCTTTCTACCAGCGGGTCGATCCCACCCCGGTCCGCACACCGGTGATGATCCGGCTGAACTACGAACTGGCGGCCGAGCTCGGGATCGACGTCGCCCGACTCGATTCGCCCGAAGGACTCGCCATACTCTCTGGCAACCAACGGGCGGAAGGCTCCGACCCACTGGCCATGGCCTACTCCGGGCACCAGTTCGGTGGATTCTCACCGCAGCTCGGCGATGGCCGCGCCATTCTGCTAGGCGAGGTGGTTGGCAAAGATGGCGTGCGCCGCGATATCCACTTGAAAGGCTCCGGTCCCACACCGTTCTCGCGTCGCGGCGACGGGCGCTCCGCGCTGGGCCCCGTCCTGCGGGAATACATCGTCTCCGAAGCCATGGCCGCGCTCGGCGTGCCGACGACCCGTGCGCTCGCCGCAGTGGCCAGCGGTGAGGATGTCGTGCGCGAGGGAATCGTGCCCGGCGGCGTGTTTACCCGCGTCGCGCGGTCACACATCCGCATCGGCACCTTTCAATGGTTCGCTGCTAGGCAGGACGATCAAAATCTGCGTGTTCTCGCCGATCATGTCATCGCCCGCCATTACCCGGACGCGCTGTATGCGGAGAACCCCTATCTCGCCCTGCTCGATGGAGTCATCGAGCGGCAGGCCCGGCTCATCGCCCATTGGATGCAGCTCGGCTTCATCCATGGCGTGATGAATACCGACAACATGTCCGTCTCCGGCGAAACCATCGACTACGGTCCCTGCGCCTTTCTCGATGTCTATCATCCGCTCAAGAAATTCAGTTCCATCGATCAACAGGGCCGTTACGCCTTTGCCCGCCAGGGCGAGATCGCCCACTGGAACCTGACCCGTTTCGCGGAAACCCTGCTCCCGCTCATTGGTGACGATTCGGGAAAATCTATCGCTCTAGCGGAAGCCTCCCTCGATCGATTCCCGGGCATCCATCAGACCGCCCTGCATGAACGGCTCGCGGCGAAGATCGGCCTGGAAGGAAGCGCCAACTCCGACTGGACCCTGGTGACCGACTTGCTATCAGCGATGGCTAACGACGAGGCCGATTTCACGCTCGTCTTCCGCCATCTATCCAACGCGCTGGAAACCGGCAATGATGCGTCCGTCATTTCCCTGTTCAAGCAGCCTGAAGCGATCTCCGCCTGGCTGGGCGATTGGCGGGCGAGACTGTGCGCTGCCGATCACGGCCAGGCTCTCGCCGTGATGCGTCGGAGCAACCCCGTCTTCATCCCGCGCAACCACCGCATCGAGGAAGCGATCCAAGCCGGCAACCGCGGCGACTACGCACCCTTCCACCGCCTCAACCAAGTGCTGCAGCAGCCCTTTGCCGAACAAGCGGAGTTCACCGCCTACGAAGCCGCGCCCGCGCCGGATGAAGTCGTGCGAGCGACCTTCTGCGGAACCTGAACTGCTGGAAAAGTCCGCGAGCATTGCACCGGCGGGGGCGATTCATCAAACGTCGTTCGTTTGCCAATAGTCATTTCCAAAACAAAACGCTGGGGTCGCCAAGAGAATCGCGGAGGCAGGGATAAGTGATTTCAATCGACTTGGATTTTGGGGGTCACTTCTGCCGCAGGGTCGCCAGTAAAAACTGTTCGGTTGAACATTATTCTACCGGTGCTAAAGTCCGCTTGTGCAGTCATCCGGCATCGACGTTTTGCGGCAGCAGCTTCGGGAAAAATTCCCGCAGGCGCATGGACTGCGGGCGGAAGCTCCAGTGAGCCGGGAACCCGTGAGTTTATTGGCTCCCGGGGCGTTTCCCGCCGGGGCGATTTCGGAGGTGGTTGCGAGCGGGCCGGTATCGGGACTCGGGCTGTTGGTCGCCGGCTTGTTGGGTGAGCCGGGGCAGGGGAGTGCCCACCCGGATCTGGTGCTGATCGATGGATCGGATTCGTTTGATCCGGATTCATTCGCGGCGGTGGCGTGTTCGCGCTTGCTGTGGGTCCGTTGCAAGGCGGCCATCGAAATGCTCAAGGCGGCGGATCTCTTGGCACGCGATGGCAATGTGCCGTTTCTCCTGCTGGATGCGACAGGCCTGCCGCGCAAGGAGATGCAGGCGTTCCCGGCATCTTCGTGGTGGCGCTTGAAACAAAGCGTCGAAGGCAATGGCGGGCGCATGGTGGTTTTCACATCCTTCCCCATCGTGCCGTGCGCGAAACAGCGTTGGCTTCTATCCGCCGATCTTTCCTTGGGGGATTTTGATCGTCCCCGGCAAGAGTTGCTAGATCGGCTCAGCGTGGTGCCCGAGCGTTTTCACCGCGTGAACTGACATGTTTGCAGCACTCCATCTCCCGGAATTTTCCGCTGCCGCGATCTTGCGTGGCCGGCATGACTTGCAAGGCTTGCCCTGCGCGGTTTTGGCCACCTTGGAGTCCCGTGACCCGAAGGGAAAACTCCCTTTGCTGGCCGTGAATCGGGTGGCCGGGCTTTCCGGGATCGCCGCAGGCTGGCAGCTTGGCCGGGCGCTTGTCCGCTGTCCTGGGTTGCGCGTATTGTCGCGTGATCCACTTGCGGAAGCGGCGCTTCTATCCGAGCTGGTCGAACTCGCCGAATCCCTGACGCCTGACCTAGAAATCACGGCGGCGGATACGGTGATCCTCGATCTATCAGGCATCTCCAAGAAAACGCGCGATTCCCCGGGAGCGCTCTATCTGCCGGATGTGGAAATCTGGCAGGCGCGGGCTGCCACCCCGGATCTTGCTTGTCTGGCGGCCCGTCATTTCCTGACCCAAGGGAAGCGGATCGAAGCCCGGGATCTGAAAGCCGCGCCTCTCACATTGCTGCACACGCTTTCCCGCTCTCCGTCGATTTTCTCTGTGCTGGACCTGTGGGGACTGAAAACGCTCGGTGACCTCATGGCCCTGCCTCGGCAGGCGCTGACCGAGCGACTGGGGCCGGAGGCGGGACGCTGGCACGATCTGCTTCACGGAAAAATCTGCCGGCTCCTGCGCTTGCATCGTCCCCCCGAATGCCTGATGCAGAGGATCGAATTCGACGACGGGATCACTTCGCTCGATCCTCTGGTTTTCATGATCAAGCGTTTGCTCCACACGCTCACCGGGCGGCTGGCAGCCCGGCATCTGGCAGCGAGTTGTCTCGATCTGCGGCTGATCCTCGAAACCGGCGTGGAGGTGCCGCGGCGGATCCGGTTGCCGGAACCTCAGAACACGGTTGAAGGGATGCTGAGTCCTTTGCAAACGTGGTTGGATTCGCTGCTGCTAGAGTCATCGGTTATCGGATTGGAGCTGGATGCGGAAACCACCTTTGCCACCGCCGCTCAACGCGAGTGGTTCGGCCGTCAGTTACCCCAGCCGGAGCGCTGGGCGGAAACTCTGGCTAAACTGGAAGCGCTTCTGGGACCCGGCCGCATCGGTATTCCGGTGCCTCCGGCTTCTTTTTCTCCAGATGCATTCTCCTTGTGGCCCGCCGCCGGACTGCCAGTGCCAGTTTCTGCTAGTGCGGCCCGGCCCGCATGCCCGGTACCGCTGCATCGCTTCCGGCCACCGCTTCAAATCGCTGTGGCCCATGAACCGGCGGGCATGAAACCAAGGCCGCTTGCTTTACTAACGGGTCCACACCCGGGGCAGATCATCGACCTGCGCGGGCCCTATCCGGTTTCCGGCACCTGGTGGGAGCCCGCCGGATCATGGCAGCGGCTGGAATGGGATGTCCAAGTGGCAGGTCATCATCTCTTGAGACTGGTTTTTAAATCACCTGACCGCTGGCAACTCGATGGTATTTACCGATGAAAGCAGTCTATCATGAACTCCACGCCCGCTCGGCATTTTCCTTTCTCGAAGGGGCGAGCCAGCCCGAGGCGATGATCCGTCGGGCTGCCGAGTTGGGCTATCCATCGATTGCTATCACCGATCGGAAGGGCTTTTATGGATCGGCACGCGCTCACTACGCCGCCAAGGAATGCGGCATCCGCGCCCTCGTCGGTAGCATGTTGGAACTGGAGGATGGAAGCAGTTTCCCGGTTCTCTGCGCCACCCGCAAGGGTTACCGGCAGTTGAGCCAACACCTGACGGACCTGCATCTGAATCACGGAGGCGGGATCGATTTTTATTATCCTGATGGAAATCTGATAGCGCTCACGGGAGAT
Organism: Luteolibacter sp.; assembly: GCA_039933825.1. Taxonomy (GTDB): domain Bacteria; phylum Verrucomicrobiota; class Verrucomicrobiia; order Verrucomicrobiales; family Akkermansiaceae; genus Luteolibacter. The sequence goes on along the minus strand of JBDTNJ010000495.1, from coordinate 2,945 downwards.
CGCGATGGTCCGGTGTGCCGCCCTTTGTTGCGCGATGACAACAAGGCCGCACTCAAGGCGGCGGAACGGTTGATTCGCATCTTCGGCCGGGGAAATGTGTATGTTGAACTCACCCGCCACGGACTCAGGGATGATGGCCGCCTGCACCGCCACCTCAAGGATCTGGCAGAACACCTGCGGCTTCCATTGTTAGCCTGCAACGCGCCTCTGTTCGCCACGCGCGGCGACCGGCGCTTGGGCGATGCCTTCACCTGTTTGCGCCATCATTTGCCACTCGATCAGGCAGGGCGGCTGCTCGCTCCCAATGGCGAGCGGCATCTCAAGTCACCGCAGGAGATGGCTGCTCTTTTCGCGGATGTTCCTGAAGCGCTTGGCAACACCGCCAGACTTGCCGAACGTCTCGAATTCAACCTGCAAAATCTCGACTACCGCTTTCCGGATTATCCTGATGGCCGCGGGCATCCGCTTTCGGTTGTCGAGCAGGCCACCCTGTTGCGGCGGCTCAGTTACGCCGGAGCATCCCGACGTTATTCTCATCTAACGAATCCTGTGCGGCAGCAGCTCGAACATGAGTTAGCGATGATCCAGCGGCTCGGTTTTCCGGGATATTTCCTCATCGTCCATGACTTGGTCGAGTTTGCGCGGGGGCGCGGAATCCTTTGTCAGGGTAGGGGATCCGCCGCGAACTCCGTCGTCTGTTATGCTTTGGGAATCACCGCCGTCGATCCGGTGGGCGGCGGCTTGCTGTTTGAGCGGTTTCTCTCGGAAAACCGCAAGAGCTGGCCGGACATCGATATTGATTTCCCCTCCGGCGATCACCGCGAGCAAGTCATTCAATACGTTTTCCGGAAATATGGTGCGAGAAACGCGGCGATGACCGCTAATGTCATCACCTATCGCCCGAAGTCGGCGTTTCGTGAAATGAGCAAGGTTCTCGGATTCCCGCCCTCGGTGGCGGACCGTTTTTCCAACAGCCCATCGCGATTCCGGGGCGGGGGACAGGACGAAGGTGCCCGTGACCGGAAAGGCGAGTTCGCGGAGAAAATTTCCAAGATCCTGCCGGAATCGCACCCGCGGCTGGCAGCTCTTGCCCATTTATACGAATCCGTTCTCGGCATGCCCCGTCACCTCGGCCAGCATTCGGGAGGGATGATCATTTGTGATCACGGGCTTGATGCGGTCGTCCCGTTGCAACCCGCGACCATGCCCGGGCGCACCGTCGTCCAGTGGGACAAAGATGATTGCGAGGACATGGGAATCGTGAAAATTGACCTGCTGGGGCTCGGTATGTTAGCGGCCATGGAGCATGCCATGGAAATCTGCTCGCGAAGGGGGCATCCGGTGGATCTCGCGACTATTCCCAAGGATGATCCTGCGGTATTTGACCTGTTATGCCGGGCCGATACGATTGGCACTTTCCAGGTCGAGAGCCGCGCGCAAATGGCCACCCTGCCGATCATGCGGCCGCAAACATTCTATGATGTGGCCATCCAGGTGGCGATCATCCGGCCCGGCCCGATCGTCGGCGACCTGGTCCACCCGTATCTCAACCGCCGCAACGGACGCGAGAAAATCGACTACATTCACCCGGCCTGCGAGGATATCCTCCAGCGGACCTTAGGCGTCCCCTTGTTTCAGGAACAGGTGCTGAGGATGGCCATGGCAGTCGCCGGATTCAGCGGAGCCGAGGCGGACGAACTCCGGCGGGCGATGGCATTCAAACGCAGTGATGACCGCATGCAGCGGGTGACCGAAACTCTGCGACTGCGCATGACGGAGCGAGACATCGCGCTGGACGTGCAGCAGAAGATCGTCGCATCTATCGGCTCATTCGCGCTCTATGGATTCCCGGAAAGCCACGCCATTTCCTTCGCCCTCATCGCCTATGCGAGCTGCTGGATCAAAGTCCATCACCCGGCGGAATTCTACGCCGGCCTGCTCAATAGCCAGCCGATGGGATTCTACTCGGTCAACACCCTGCTCCAGGACGCCAAGCGTTTTGGTATCCGCGCCCTGCCGGTTTCCTGTCTCCTGAGTGGTGATCTAACGTCGGTGATCGATGATGGAAACATCCGGCTCGGTCTTCATCAGATCAAGGGTCTATCCGCATCCACCACCGGCCGCATCATTCGGGAAAGGGAAACTGGGCGCTTCACATCATTGGAGGATTTTCTGTTACGCACGCATCCCACAGCGAAGGAAAAACGGCTTCTCGCCCAATCCGGGGCGCTCAATGGATTGGAGGAAGTCGGCCATCGCCGTCAGGCACTCTGGCAGATTGAGCTGCCCTTGTATGACGATCTCATCCCGCCACGCGAGGAGGATAGGCAAGCCGTGCTCCCGCCCATGTCCGTCGCCGAGAGACTGTCCGCGGATTTCATCACCCAAGGAGCCTCCATCGGCCCGCACCCGATGCGGATTTGGCGCGATCAGCACGGAACCCGGCAGATCCTGCGGGCCACCGACCTCCGGAATCTTCCCCACGGTGTCCCGGTCACCCTCGCTGGAATGGCCATCTGCCGCCAGCGTCCTGGAACGGCGAAGGGGCATTGTTTCATTTCCCTCGAAGACGAGACCGGCATCGCCAATCTGTTCGTGAAAAAGGAAACCTTCAACCTGCTGCGGATGGTGATCGTGACCGAGCCTTTTCTTCTAGCAAATGGGATCCTCCAACGCTCCGAGGGCGATCAACCCACGGTTTACGTCCTTCATGTCGAGCCCCTGCCCCACACGGAGCCCACGCACGTCGCGCGCTCCCATGATTTCCATTGATCGGGAGAATTCCCCTTCGCTGAGTCGGAAAGTCCCGCCCTGCGCCCCGATATTGGCTGATTTCGCAGGAAATCGAGCCGTAGGGTTGACGCTTTCGCATCCGCATGCACAATCCCGCCCGCCGGGCGGAAGAGCCGCATCGGTCTTCACACATACTGTTATGACCACTATTG
>JBDTNJ010000494.1:0-7551 GCA_039933825.1 Luteolibacter sp. | reverse complement strand
CTAATCCCGCCGTGTGACACTAATCAGGGAGGCGAGTTTTTGGCAAACTGCGGTGAGCCCAGGGTCATCTGCGATCTCCTCAAGCGTCCACGGCAGGCGGAATCGCCAGTTTTCTCCGCCGGAAGTTCCGGGGTGGTTGATGCGCTCGTCGAGTGCGAAGAGCTCGGTGACCATCAATGTCGCATAGCGCGAGTTCGAGGCAAACAAGGCCTTGATGAAACGCAGCCGGATGCCTTCGGTGAATGGGGGCCATGGGCCGCCGGTGGGAATCGGAATCCCGGCGAATTCGGAAAGGATGCGGAGTGCGTTGTGTGAGCCATCGACCCACCAGCCGGTTTGTTCGGTGGGATTCTGCTGATGCTGTTGGATCACTTTCAGGCAACCGCGCCAAATCCCGTTGACCGGGTCATGATCATGGGTGGAGTAGGTGGCGAAGCTGTTTTCGGGAAACGCATTGCCGGGAGTGGGGTGGCCGTCATCACTGCAGTCCCAGTGCGGAATCCGGAACCCTGCGATCCCCAAATCGGTGAGATGCGGACGCACGTATTCTGGCACCCAGCCGAGGTCTTCCGCGATGATTTCCGCACCGCCTGCCGCCTCGATGATGGCGCGTAGCCGGGTGTCGCCATCGGCTCGGTTGGCAGCTTTGTTTTCGACGGTGTCGTCCGGACGCAGGGACCAGCGGGGGAGGCGGCCGCTGTTGATCTTCGCAGCCTGCTCCTGATTGAGGCCGATGAATTCATGGTTGCGCGACGGGCTCCATGGAAAGGCGTAGATCCGGTAGAATCCGAGGATGTGATCGAGCCGGAAGATATCGAAGAACGTTGTCAGACGTTTGATCCGCTTTTTCCACCAGCGGAAACCGTTCGCCTCCATGTGATCCCAACGATAAAGCGGAATGCCCCAGTTCTGGCCCCATTGTTGGAAAAACGGATCGCTCTGGCTCATGCCCTCGGGCGGTGATCCACCGAACCAATCGAGATGAAACTCCGCCTGCTCGAAAAAGACATCACAAGAATGAAAGCTGATTCCAATCGGCACATCGCCCATCAGTTTCACCCGCCGCCGTTGCGCATGAGTCCGTACCGCCATCCATTGGCGGAAACACAGCCACTGCACGAAAGCGAAATAACCGAGCCTGTAATCGACCATCGCCGGGTTGTTTTGCCGGAGTTTTTCCAGAAATTCACAGGCTTTTTTGGGAGTTTTGCAGGTGTCCGGCCATTGATCCCAAGTGAGTGCTTCACCATGAATCTCCATCAGATAGCGAAAGCGGCTGTAGTCGACGAGCCAATCGGCTTGATCAATCCGGAATTGTTCGAATTCCCCGGCGATCTCCGGTGAGGCATCCTCAAATCGTGACCATACTAGCTCCAATAAAGTGCGTTTGACCCTGCGGACTACCGGGTAATCCACCTGTTTAGCACCCATCGCGTCGCCGAGCTGATGGCGGGCGTGGTTGACGTCCGCCTCGGTAAGACCAGGAATTTCAGAGGCATCCAGCGCCAGATAAATCGGATCGAGCGCGACGGATGAAATGGCGCTGTAGGGGCTTTCGTCGGCACCGTTCTCGTTGATGGGCAAAAGCTGGATGAAGCCGACGTTGTGCGCCGCCGCCCAATCAATCCATTCGCGGAAGGCAAGGGTATCCCCAATTCCAAGATCCCCCTCGCGGCGGGGCGAGAAGGCAGGCAGCAGGATGCCGGCCAAGCGTTTTCCATGAGTTGGGTGCACGAGCGGGATACTGGCAGGCGATCCGCCGTCGTAAACCCCGAAATTATGATCTAACGACCCAGATGGCATGCTATTTTGCGCCATTTTAAATGCGCAGTGATTCGATTCATTTAAAAAATCTTAACAAATTCCTTTTTTCCTGCCGACAACTTCTGATAAATTTCTGATAAATTTCTTGGCACGCAATGCTGAAAATGTAAGCTTCTGAGACTACCCCATGAGTTTCGCCTCCCCCCGAAATGTTGTTTTTGCCAGCGGGTCCTCGTGCTCCCAGATGACCTGGATTACAAATTGTTGGCCTTGGTGATTTCCCGGTGGGCGATGGAACAGCTGCATTGTGATGGTTTCATTCATAATACCTTCCTACAATTCCCACGAGACCATCGTTAGGGCGCTGGAAAGCGTTTTTGATCTCGTTGGCTTCCGCACGGGCTTGCATGAGGTGATCGTTGTGGATTCATCGGATGATGGCATAACGCCCGCCATCCTGCGCTCGTTCGATCGGCCGGAATTAAACATTATCACTCTGCCTCAGAAAACCATACCTGCAACCGGGAGGAATATTGGGGCCGGAAAGGCTAATGGGGATTTGCTAGTGTTTATCGACAGTGATATTTATCTGGATCCGGGTTGGTTGGCCGCCGTTACGGAAGTGTGCAAGCTGGGCTGTCAAGCTGGCGGTGGATCCGTTAGCATCGCGCCGCGGCAGCGGACGGACATGCTTGCCGAGGCTCAGCAGTATTTGCAGTTTAACGAGTTCCTGTTTCCCGGACGACACGGTATGAAAGCCTTTGTGCCTTCCTGTAACATGTTTTGCGTGCGTCGTCTTTTTGAAGAGGCCGGTGGGTTTCCTGAAGTGCGAGCGTCGGAGGATACCCTTTTTTTTCTGAAACTTCAGGGGAAATCGGCGGTTTGGTTTGTCCCCCAAGCCCGCAGTTTTCATCAGTTCCGTTCGCGCTGGGCGGACCTGAAGCACAACCAGATGTTGCTCGGAAAATACGTTGCGGTTTACCGGCGGCAATATTACCAGAACTGGATGTATCGGGGTTTGATCCCGGTCTTGCTGTTACCGGGTTTCTTATTCGTCAAGCTGGGGCGGATCATCGGCCGGATTTTTGCCAGTGGGCCGGAACACTGCTTGCGTTTTTGCTACAGTCTTCCTGTGTTCATGGTTGGGTTGGGTTTTTGGAGTAGGGGTTTCATTTCCGGATGCTCGTGTCATGAAAATTCTTAACGTTCAATACTCCAATCTTACGGTCCCTGAAGTCCTGGTGCGGATTTTTGATTTCCTGAAAAAAGGGGAGAGAGGGCGTGTGTGTTTCCTGAACTTCGAATGCTTGCGGCAGGCGACCAGTAACGAGACCTATCGACACACACTGGATTCGGCGGATTTGGTCCTATCGGACGGTGTCGGCTTGAAACTGACGACCCGCTTGTTTGGTGGTGGGATGCGAGATAACTGCAATGGGACGGATCTATCGCCGCTCATTATCGAAAAGGCGGTGGAATTCGGCTATAAAATATTCTTGCTCGGAGGCGGGGAAAGGGTGGCAGAAATGGCTGCTGAAAATCTAAGACACCGGATGCCGGGCATCAAGATTGTGGGCACCTACCATGGATATTTCGATGATGACGAACAAGTGATAAACAAAATCAACGATTCGGGCACTGACATTCTTTTTGTCGGGATGGGGGTTCCTAAACAAGAAATTTGGATCGCGAGGAACCAGCAGCATTTTCGTCCTCTAGTCTGTCTGGGCGTCGGAGCTCTGCTGGATTATCTTTCCGGGGTAATTCCTCGCGCACCCCGCTGGATGCGACGCTGCGGTCTAGAATGGCTGTGGCGCATTTTCTTTGATCCGAAACGCTTGATTCGGCGCTACCTGATCGACGGCACGTGCTTTGCCGCTTTTCTGATCTATAGTCGGGTGCGTTATGGACTTTCAGGGACCTCAGGCCCGTTGAGAGCGCGAAGCTCTGTGGAATGATTCCCCGGGGCCAGCGGCTCGAATGTCCATATCCTCCGGTAGTGTCCGCAATATTGCCTTTGGAGTTGAGTTGTCGGATCAGGAGGGTAACCTCCGCCCGTCGTTCCTCATGAAGTATATTTCGATTCTCAAAACGATGGCGCTGTTGGTTGCCATGCTCCCTACTTCCCTTTCCGCCCAGAGCGGTGAAAGCTTCATGGTGATGGAGGCCTATTCAGGAAAAGTCCTCGTCGCATCGAATGCTTCGGTCAAGCGTCCCATCGCCAGCCTCACGAAGATCGCCACCGGGGCCGTCGCTGTCGATTGGGCAACTGCTACTGGCAATGACATTGGCGAGGTCCGCCTTACCGTCCCGCAGACGATCACGCTCGTCGGCGGCCCGAACCCGATGAATCTCCAGCCCGGCGATCAGCTCACCTTGCGCGATGCGCTCTATTCCGCTCTGCTCGGCTCGGACAACCTCGCCGCTCTCACCATCGCCGATCATATCGGCCGTGAAATTCAGAATCGTCGCGGTGGCAGTGGTGATCCTGTCAGCACATTCGTCGGGGAGATGAACCGGCTCGCGAAAGCGATCGGGATGACGCAGACACGCTTTGCAAATCCTCATGGTTTGGAGCGCGAGGGAGCAAAGGCTTATTCCACGGCAGCAGACGTGGCCCGCATGTCAATCTATGCCATGCGGCGCAATGCCTTTAATTTCACCGTCCGGCAGCCAGAGCGTCAGATCGGAGTGACCGGGCCTGCGGGGAAACGCAGCTATCATATTAAAAATACCAATGAGCTGATCGGCGAACCCGGTATTCTCGGCGTGAAAACCGGCACAACAAATGCTGCCGGACCTTGCGTCTCAGTTTGTATGGATCGCGAACCACTTGTCCGCCAAAAGCCCGATGGGACCAAGGGCGCCACGCCACGTCGCCTGATCGTGGTGGTTCTGAACAATCCGGATCGTTTCAACCGCGCACGCGGCCTGATCCGGCAAGGGTGGGATGCTTACGATCCGTGGCTCGCATCCGGTGCCCCTGTGCAAGACCGGAGACGCGAGCTGATCGAGGTGCCTAATCCGCAATAAGCCAAGCTGCCAAGTGCCCGGAACGTCTTTCATTTCTACCTATCACTATTATGAAAAGAATCGGAATTTTGAACAGCGGTGGCGATTGTCCCGGTCTGAATGCAGTCATTCACGGCGTCGTCGGCGCGGCGGATCAACTCGGTTGGGAAGTCATTGGCTTTCGCGATGGTTTCGAGGGGCTCCTTCCACCGGGGGATTACGCGGTTCTGAAACCGAAGGATACCATCGGAATTCTCAAACTCGGCGGCACCATCCTCGGAACCACTAACAAAGGCCACTTCGCCGCGAAAGTGGGCAAGGGCGACATCGCCGAAGTCCCACCCGAAATCGTTGCCAAGGCGAAGCGCACGATGGATCAGCTTGGCATTTCCGCCCTCATCATCGTCGGGGGGGACGGCTCGTTAACGACCGGTTTGCAACTCTATCGGGAAGGCTGGCCGATTATCGGAGTTCCGAAAACTATTGATAATGACCTCAGTGCCACCGCTTTCACCTTCGGTTTTGATAGCGCGGTTTCCACTGTGGTTGATGGCTTGGACCGTCTTCATACGACGGGAGAAAGCCACAAGCGTGTGATGATTTTGGAAGTCATGGGCCGCCACGCCGGCTGGATCGCACTTTGGGGCGGCATCGCCGGTGGTGCCCACGTGATCTTGCTTCCTGAGATTCCTTTCAGTTTGGAGAATGTCGCCGAGTTCATCAAAACACGCGATGCCCAAGGCCATCACAGCACCCTTGTCGTCGTGGCCGAAGGCGCGAAAATGCCGGATGGGGATATCGTCACCAGCCACGCCAACGAAGGCGGCGAAGTCCGCCTGGGTGGCATCGGCGAGCAAGTCTGCGCCCGCTTGGAAAAAATGACGGGTAAAGAAAGCCGGGCCTGCACACTCGGACATCTCCAACGCGGCGGTGCCCCGACCTCGCTCGATCGGATTCTGGGCGTGCGCTTCGGTGTGATGGCCGCCAAACTCGCAGAAGAAGGAGCCTTCGGGCGTATGGTCAGCTATCAATCCTATCACGTCGATTCCGTGCCCATCGAAGAAGCCGTCCATCAGCTCCGCCTGGTGCAACCGGACAGTGAACTGGTCCAGGCCGCCAAAGCGGTCGGTATTTGCCTGGGCGAGGGATGAAGTTGAGAGTTTGGAGTTGAGAGTTGAGAGCCAAAGGTAAGACTCCGGAACTCGTTTTTTTTTCTTCACTCTCTACTCTCAACCGACAACTCTCCACCTCTTCCAATGTCCTCTGATCCACTCCTCCAGCTTCTCCGCCGCAAAGCCCGTTTCTCTGATCAGGAACTTGCTGATTTGCTCTCGTCGGACAAAGCCACCGTCGCCGCGAAAGTTGCCGCTTGGGAAGCCGATGCCACCATCCTCGGTTATCATGCCGTCGTGAATCCCGAGGCTTTCGGCGACACCTCGGTTTCAGCCTTCATTGAGGTCAAAGTCACTCCCGAACGCGGCGGCGGTTTTGATCGTCTGGCCATGCGCATCTCGCGCTTTGACCAAGTGGTCTCCTGTTATCTCGCCAGCGGCGGTTATGATCTCATGGTCGTTGTCGAAGGTTCGGATCTTCGCGAGGTTGCCCGTTTCGTATCCGAAAAGCTCAGTTCGCTCGATGGGGTTATTTCCACCGCCACCCACTTCCGGCTCAAAACCTACAAGGAAAACGGCTTCCTTTTCGAACGCGAGGCTGCCACCGAGCGCCTTGCTGTCTCACCTTGATCCTCGAAACCAAGGCGAATCCCGGATGGAATCATTCGGCTAGAGGCTGCGCAGCGTTTGGTTACTTGCCAAAGGCCGCTGCTCCATTCGATAGATCCATCCGCCTCCAGCGGATCAATACGTGCAAGGATCCACGTCCGTCACTGGCGGTGGAAAGTGCGGTGGCGGAGGGATGGGTGGAAGATATGGCCGATCAAGTGGGTCTGGCAGTGGTGTGGAGACAATCGACGCGACTTTCGCGCTTTTGGCGCTTTTCGAGCTCTTGGAACTAGGGGATTCGTCACCACTGTTTGGGTCGAGTTTTGCAAGCAGAGCCTGCACGGCGGTGATCGACTCAGGCATCGTGGCAATGGCGCACTGGGAAACAATGCGCATGCTGTCCGGTGAGACGGTGATCGCTGTTTCGACGATGGAAACCACGAGCTCTACGTCTGCTTCGCTGGCAGTGATCGCCATTTTGACGATTTCGCAAGCGCAGCTTGGATTGGCTCCGACTTCGGACTCGACGACTTCGAGAACCTTGGCTGGATCAAGTTTAATCCTTTGTTCGGCCGAGAGTGTCACCTTCAGGCAGTCTGCACCTTTTTCTGATTTGCCGCTTTCACGGTAAACCGCGGAGATCAGGGCGAGGCCGCTCTGCAGGCTATCGGCGGCAATTTCGGATGGCGCGCCACCGCGACTGCTCACCGCGATTCTGCGGTACGGCGATGGGTGACGCAGGACATTGAGATCAACCACGGACTCGACGTTGCGCGGGCTGCTCGCTTCGGTATTGAGAGTGAGTGTGTCTTGTGCTGCGTAAACAGGTTTCCCGTCGGACATTTGGCCTTGAGCCTTGTCCACTGCGGGAACTTCGTAATTGCCTGGCAGCGCACTGTCATCGGCAAATTGCAGATTGCGGCTTTCATCGAGAATCCCAGCATTGGTGCTGTTTTCTGATGAGCGTGAGGCGCTGGCTAGATTCTGAGCGGTTAGTGGGGCTAACGAACTGAGAAAAAAGAGAGCGACCATGTGGGGGGACACGGGCGTTTTC
>JBDTNJ010000493.1:0-2826 GCA_039933825.1 Luteolibacter sp. | reverse complement strand
CGGACTGGGTTACACCACTTTCAGATACTCCAATCTGAAAATCACGCCTCTGACCGGAAAGCCCAACTGCTTTGAAGTGAGTGCTGATGTCACGAATTCAGGAAAACGCGACGGCAAGGAAGTAGCGCAACTCTATTTACATGCGAAGAACCGCAGCACTGGAGATGCCCCTATAAACGAACTCAAAGGATTCACCAAGGTCTCGCTGAAACCAGGAGAAACCCAGACAGTCAGTTGGCAAGTTTCACCGGAGCTTGTTGCCTTTCACGATACGCTAATGAACCTCGTGGTAGAGCCAACCCGCTATGAAGTCCGGGTGGGGGGATCATCTTCAGACACACCGTTGATCGGAAAATTCGACATCGGTGAGAAATTGACACTCCGCCATGCGGCATCATTTCAATATCACGATTTGCAGGTCGATGGGACAACCCGCAATCCTGATGAACCGATTGTTCTGAATGTTGAAGCAGAAAACCTAGGAAATGTGACAGGCATGCCCCAATTACAGGTCCAGGGTCAACTCTATCCATCTGAGACACAACCTCTGGGTCCGGGAGAAAAGCGTAGAGTGACCATCACCCTGAGGTTGTATGAACCGGGAATCCACATGGTCGCATTGGGCAATCTTCCACCAATTGCAATCAAGGTGAACCTGACTCCAGCCAAGTTCGTCTGCACCGAAACAGCCCCGGTTTCAACAGCAGTCGTCGGCAGACCATACCGCGTGGTGGTAACAATCCGAAATGTCGGAGGAACAGCCGGAACCACGGAGCAATTCATTACTGATAACGGCCAGCGCCGTGAATCTGTGAAAGTCAGCCTCGCTCCTGGATGTTCGCAAACCGTCACGCTGAACCATCAATTTGTTCACGCGGGGTGCCAGACCTTCGCCTTCGGCAACACCTCATGTCGGAGCGTCATGGTGGGCGACGGGATCGTATCTCCGAATTTGCTTACGTTTTCCAACACGCGAACTGCGGACTTTCAACAATCGTCCCCACAGAATTTCTTTATCACGGCCAGTGGTTCCGTAGGTGGTTCCTGGATTGAAGGTAACAACGGGGCTAAAACCGAACGCGACGAGTATGCATCGATCTTTCTACCCGGAGGTGCGAAACGGCAGTGTGTCATGACCGTGAAGATCACTAATCGCGATCTTCTGAGCAACCAAACAAAGGCAGGCATTATAATCCGCAATCAAATTCCCGCTCCGGGCAGTTCCTCCGGATATATGATTTTTGGGATCAACGGCTATTTTGGCGGACTGGCCCACTTGGAGTCAGATCAGGACCAAGACGGCTATCTCGACACCACCTTTTTGCGTGATCTCTCCAAGTTTCCGAAGTTTCTCAAATTGGAGAAAAACGGCAACATATTCCGCGCGTTTGTCAGTGCCGACAATGGCAAAACCTGGATCCATGTTCACACGTTGCACCTCACCACCGCCGCGGATGTTCAAGATGTCGGTCTATTTGCAGCATCTGATATGGATGAACGCCCGACGACCGCGTGTTTCGAAGGTTTTACCGTTGAGGACGGCCTGTTCACTGGCGCTGTCGTTGCCGATACCACCGATCTTCAGACACCGGAACAACCCTATTAGTAGAAGACCACGCGGGCAAAACTACCCGAGGTACTTAAGCACGGCCTCGGTTCTGGACCGCACATGGAGCTTCTCGTAGATATTCTTCAAATGGGTTTGGGTCGTGAAATAGGTAATTCCAAGCTTGTCGGCAATTTCCTTAGTCACATATCCCTGAGCCAGAAGTTTGAGGATTTCCTCCTCACGTGGCGTGAGTTTCGCATCCACCGCCGCTTTGGAACGTACTGGCCGGCGGAACGATTGCACCACCTTTCGCGCGACCTCGCTGGTCATGGGGGACCCGCCGTTTCTCACTTCAACTACCGCCTCAAGTAACTCTTCTGGCGAAGTCCGCTTGAGAAGATAACCGCTTGCACCGGCTTCCAATGCTTCAAAAATCCGTTCAGAATCCTCGTAAACCGTCAAAATCAGAACCTGCAATTTTGGCATCATCGCCCGCAATATGCGCGTGCATTCGATACCGGACATGCCCGGCAAGTTGATATCCATCAGCACAACATCCGGATTGACCTTGGGTATCCCGTCCACGGCATCCTCTGCGGTTGTATAACAAGAAAGGCATTCAAACGATCCAGCACCATCAAGAATATCTTTCCACGACCTACGCAATTCCTTGTGGTCTTCAACAATCGAGACTCGAATTGTCTGCGAGGGGGCGGGGACGGTAATCATGGCGCTTGAACGTTCTCAGTGAAAATCATGGATCTTATTTGAAAAAAAGGGTATCCCTTAATCGAGGTATGGACCTATTGCACGGCGGACGTTGGTATTTCAAACCTTACGGTCGTTCCATTCCCAGGGGCGCTGATCAAATTGAATGCTCCACCGATGTCCACCATCCGCTGGCGCATCGAATCCAGACCGGACCGGTGGTTCGTCGCCGTCGCAATGTCAAAGGCAACTCCATTGTCCGACACCTCGAGACAAAATGAATCGGCACCACATTCGATCCGCAAGCGCATCACTGAGGCTGCAGAATGCTTGATGACGTTATGAACCGCTTCCTTGACGGCAAGCAAGAGATTGTGCCGGACCATCGCGCCCAAAGCCACATCAGGCAATTCTTCGGGCACCTCAAGTCTACATCGGATTTCCGTATCCCGAGTTAGATCCTGAGCCATTTGGCATAGATAACTCAAGGTGACTGCTAGCACATCGTTTTTTGGATTTACCGTCCACACAATTGCGTCCAAAGCGCGAACGGCATTCCTCGCCTGTCC
>JBDTNJ010000492.1:0-8892 GCA_039933825.1 Luteolibacter sp. | reverse complement strand
AATGTATTGGAAGATGGTGCGCTCGTTGCACTCGTCCTTGCTGCCGAGTTCCACGCGATTCGCATCGGCACGGGTGGCCTTGGTGGTAGGATAGGCAGCGTGGGCGGGGTAGCTGACCAGATAGAAAACGGCGGGCTCGGCGGCAGTGCTGCTATTGAGGGAAATTTCCTTGCTGCCACGGCCGATGTAGAGGCAGTCGTGGGAGCCCATTTCGAAGGTGGTGCCATCGACGGTGATGCTGCCGGCGCTGCCGAAATTGAGAATACCGAGTTCGCGGCGCTGGCAGAAGAAGTCGGCTTTGAGCGCATCGTCGATGCCGAGTTCGAGGGCTTCTGAGGTGGGGATTGCGCTGCCAACAATCGCGCGGTCAAGATCGGTGTATACGAGGCAAACCTCGCCTGGGATAAAAAGTTCTTCGAGCAAGAAAGAAGCGCGGAGTTCTTCCGTATCGAGGACGGCGGCTTCGCGGGGCGATGGCATGAGGCGGATTTCCATGATGATTTCTAAATTTGTAATATTGATTGTTCCCACCGATCCAAACTTGCATCCATTTTGCCTGTTTTGCAGTTTCTCTGAGCGGGCGGCCCCGATTCTTCATTTGACGCGATTTGTGGCAATCGGAATCTCAGTTTCCACGTTGAGCAGCTTCTAAAAACTCCTTATGTCCCTGTCTAAATTCTTCCATCGTCCCACAATTGGCAAACTCGCACTGATCCTTCTGGGCACCGGTTGCCCGCTTGCGGCGGCCGAGCCGAATCCTGCCGCAATCCTTCAAGACATGAAGCGGGTGGCGGACTGGCAGATCGCGAACCCCTCAAAACATGCAATCCACGACTGGACACAGGCACCGTTTTTTCTCGGACTCTCCAGCCTCTACCAGGTTTCAGGCGACGCCCGCTATCGGGATGCGCTCGACTCATTCGGCAAGCAACTGACCTATGGCCCCGGCCCCCGCGTGCCCCATGCGGACGACCACGCAGTCCTTCAGGCCTGGCTTGAGTTGTATCGCATCGACAAGGATCCGGCGAAGCTCAGCCCGAGTGTGGCTCACTTCGGCAAGATCACCGCCGCCCTCGCCAAGGAAACTCCGAAGTCCATTTCCGGCGGCTCGTTCACCTGGTGTTGGTGTGACGCGCTCTTCATGTCACCCGCCGTGTGGGCACACTTGTCACAGCTCACCGGTGACCCGAAATTCTTCGAATGGGCGGACCGGGAATGGTGGACGACCACCGATGTGCTCTTCGATCCCACTCATCACCTTTACTACCGGGATAACAACTTTTTCACCAAACGCACCCCCAGCGGAAATAAGGTGTTCTGGTCGCGCGGCAACGGCTGGGTCGTCGGCGGATTGATCCATGTGCTCGACTACCTCCCTGCGAAACATCCGTCGCGGGAGAAGTATCTCGGGCTCTATCACGACATGATGTATGCGCTGCTCAAGCTCCAAAATGTGGACGGTTTGTGGCGCAGCAGCCTGCTCGATCCGCAGGGCCCGCTCGGTGAATCATCCGGTTCCGCCTTTTTCGTCGAGGCCATGGCCTGGGGAATCAACCGGGGTCTGCTCCCTAGCGAAACATTCCGGCCGGCGGTGATCAATGGCTACCAGGCGCTAGCGAAGAACATCCAGCCCACCGGCATGCTCGGGTTTGTCCAAAAAATCGGAGACTCTCCCGACGTGCAAGACGCCACCGCAGAGTCTACGGAAGTCTATGGTTCCGGTGCATTTCTCCTTGCCGGTGCCGAGGTGATACGCCTGCTAGACCCATCGAAACGCGAAACCGATCTGGCCAGTTTCAAAGGCGTAACTCTGCCGGAGAAGTTCATTCCGACCACACCGCGCACCTTCGCCCGCTTTGTGCCGGAGCGATCGGATGACTTTGCATGGGAAAATGACCTCGTGGCTTTCCGCACTTATGGCCCGGCGCTGCGCCCTGGCGCGGAGAATAGCGGCATCGACTGCTGGTTCAAACGCGTGCCCTATCCGATCTTGAATAAGTGGTATCTGGAAGACCGGCTGGCGCTGCGGTATAGTAAGAAAAACAAGCCGTATCACGAGGATCACGGTGAGGGCTACGATGTCTATCACGTCGGAAACAGCCGTGGCTGTGGCGGGATTTCCGTTTGGGCGGATGGGGAAATGCACGATTCGGACACGTTCATCGCCCAGCGCGTGATCAGCGGCACACCGGAAAAGACGGTATTTGAGCTGGACTATGCGAGCGATCTGAATGGCAAGGTTTTGAGGGAAACGAAGCGCATTACGATCATAATGGGGCAGCGACTTTTCCAATGCGACTCGCGTTTCACGTTGGATGGAAAGCCTGCGACGTTTGATGTCGCGATCGGCCTGATGCCCCAAGTGAAAGGGACAGTGCCGGTGTTTTCCCCAAAGTTAGGAACAATGCAGCTGTGGGAAAAGCTCGATGACCTCGGAGTGGGCACGGGAATCGCTATTGATCCGAAGGCCGTAGTGAAAATGGAAAGCCGCACCGATGCGGCAGGTCAGACGCAGGCATTCTGCTTTGCCCGAACCGATGCGGAGGGACATATCCGCTGGTTTTCGGGATACGGCTGGGAAGGCCAGGGGGAAATCACAACGGAGGTAAAGTGGTCGGCGTATCTGCGGGACTTTGCTATGAAGTTTGTAAAAGCGCCGTTCTCCGATGATGCGTCGTTCAAAACACATTCGCTCGGCATTCCCGGCCCCCCTCAATCCTCAAATGCGGTGAAGGAAGTGCCCGGCGCGGTGATGATCAAGCCAAACGGCGGCTGGTGCTGGTTCCAAGACCCGCGGGTCATCCTAACGAAAAGCGGTGATGTTGTTTTCACCTCCATCTCAGGAGACACTTTCGGCGGTTATGACGCGGGCGACCTCACCGCCACGTCATGGAATCCGGTGACCGGAAAAATCATCCAAAGCGAGCTGAGCGATAAATTCCAAAGTGACGACCACGATGTGGCCGCGCTGATGGAGCGCCAGGATGGGAAGATTCTCGCAGTTTATGGCAAACACAGCAGCGATCATTTCCAACGCTCGCGCATCACGACCAAACCTGGCGACATTTCCGCATGGGCACCCGAGCAGACCTATGATGTGGGGGACCGCTATTCCTACAGCAACGTGTACCGACTCCCTGCGGAAAACGGCCGTGTTTATAATTTCTCCCGCAGCCGGGGCTTCAACCCGAACTGCAATATCTCCGAAGATGACGGTAGCACGTGGCATTATGGCTGGCGTCTCTTTGCCTGGACGAAGGATGATCTAATCAAGAATCCGAGTTATACTGGAATCGACGGCTGCCGCCCTTACGTGCGCTATGCCTCGAACAGGACGGACACCATCCATTTCGTGACCACGGAAGATCACCCGCGCGCCTATGACAACTCCATCTATCATGGATTTTATAAGGCAGGAAAACTCCACGATTCGACTGGCAAAGTGCTGGGAACACCCACGGCGGACGCCGCAACCAGCCTGAAGCCAACGTCCTTCACCAAGATCTTCGACGGCGGCGAAAACAAGGTAGCGTGGACGACCGATCTGGAGCTGGATGCACAAGGAAATCCCTACACGGCATTTTCCGTGCAGATGGACGGTGCAAAGGATCGCGGAAAACGCGGTGCCGCACACGATGGCATGGATCACCGCTATTACTATGCCCGTTTCAATGGCACTGCTTGGGACACGCATCAAATGGCCTACGCCGGCACCCGCATCTACGCCACCGAGGACGACTACACCGGGCTCGTCGCCCTCGATCCACAAGATCCTAACACCATCGTCATTTCCACCAATGCGGACCCCGCCACCGGGACAGCGCTCATGAGCCATGCCGACCAGAAACGCCATTGGGAACTCTATCGAGGAAAAACCTCTGACAGCGGGAAATCCTGGAACTGGACCCCCCTCACCCACGATTCCACCGTGGACAACCTACGTCCGATCATCCCCTCGACTCCCGGCGGAAAACGTATCATCCTGTGGACACGCGGGGTCCTGAATACCTACATGAACTTCCATTTGGACATTTACGGTCTCATCGAGCCGCGCTGACGCCAGGATAGGGGCCTTGATAGGATCCAGTTCCGCCAGTGCGAGGAGTCATGACTAAAGCCCCATCCCTTCATTCGACCCTTCTCATGGCAATCGGAATCTCGATTTCCATGCGAACACGCATTGCGCCAAGTCGAATCACCGGAAGAGGGCGTCGATTCCGAACTTGACGGATTCTAGCATTCTGGGCTTCTGTAGGGGGAATTTTTAAATATTCCACCACGCTTGTCAGTTTCGCAAGTTTTCCCCCTCGCCTGACAGCCCCACGTCGTCTAGCTAGGAGTTACTTTATGCTGCAAAAACGACGATCGGAAAGCGCTCCCACGGTTCCCAAATCTCCCACCGGCGTCACCAGCATCGAGGAAATTAGCGGGTATGATATCGATCGGTCCTTCATCCGGCTCGGGCACGCCATGAACGTTGGGAGGTTCTGGCCGTGAGACGGAATTTTGACAACTCTGTGTGGGTCGGCGTCGGGCTGATCGTGGCGTTGCTGCTGCTCATTCCAGCGATTTTCTACCGAAACACCCGGCAACTCAACATGGACGCCCGATGGGTCGCCCACACTGATGAAGTGCTGAACTTGACTTCCGACGTGATGCTGGCGTTGGTGGATGCCGAGACGGGGCAGCGGGGCTTTGTGATCACCGGCAAGGACGAGTTCTTGCAGCCCTACGACGCCGCCCTCCTCCGTTTGGATGGCCTCATGGCGAAGCTGAAGGAGAAGACCAAGGAAAGTTCCGACCAGCAAGCCCGCATCAAAAAGCTCGAAGAGATGACCGCCGTGCGGTTGGGCCAGATGAAAGAGGCCATCGCCTTGCAGCGCGAGGACGAGAAAGCGGCGAAGGCTTTTGTGCTTACCGGCAAGCCTAACGCGCAGATGGACGCCATTCGCAAACACGTTACGGAAATGGAGCAAGTGGAAGACGACTTGCTCAAGGAGAGGGAGAGCAAGACCGCCGCGACCTATCAGACCGCTGTGACGACCGGCCTGCTCAGCGCCGCCTTGGGACTGATCGCGACCGGAGTGTTTGTCTGGCTCCTCAAAAACAGCCTGCGGATGCGGCAGCAAGCCGAGGCGAAGTCGCGCGCGAGCGATGCGGAGTTCCGGGCGGCCTTCGAACAGTCCGCCGTGGGCAAGGCGCAGGTCGATGCGAAGAGCGGGCGCTTCATCCGTGTGAATGCGAAATTATGTGAGATGACCGGCTACTCCGCCGAGGAGCTCGCGAAGATGCCTCCAGCAGACCTCACTTTCGCGGAGGATCGCGATGCTCATGCCAAACCCATTGCACAGTTGCTCCGTGGTGAGACAGCACTTTACGAAGCCGAAAAGCGCTACCTGCGGAAGGACGGGAAAATCATCTGGGTCCACGTGAATGCCACGCTGCTGCGCGACGCGGACGGCCACCCCGACCGGT
This sequence comes from Luteolibacter sp., assembly GCA_039933825.1. Taxonomy (GTDB): domain Bacteria; phylum Verrucomicrobiota; class Verrucomicrobiia; order Verrucomicrobiales; family Akkermansiaceae; genus Luteolibacter. The sequence goes on along the minus strand of JBDTNJ010000492.1, from coordinate 3,417 downwards.
CGATGGCGGTCATCCAAGACATCACCGCGCGCAAGCACGCGCAGGAAACGCTGCGTGCGAGTGAGGAGTCCTTCCGCGCTACTTTTGCCTCTGCTCCGGTGGGGATCGCGCACATCGGGCTCGATGGCCGCTGGCTGCGCCTCAATGACGCCATTTGCTCGATCACGGGCTACCAGCGGGAGACGCTCGTCACGCTCACCTTTGCGGATATCACGCATCCCGATGATGTGGACACGGACTGGTCGCAGGCGCGGCGTCTCCTCGCCGGCGAGATCGCCCTCTACTCGATGGAAAAACGTTACATCCGCGCGAATGGCGAACTCGTGTGGGTGAATCTGACCGTGTCGCTGATGCGCGATGCGAAGGGCGCGCCGGTGAATTTCATCTCGGTGGTCGAGGACATCACCGAACGCAAGGAGGCGGATACCGCGCGGGCGCGCCTCGCGGCGATCGTCCAAGGGTCCGACGACGCGATTATCGCCAAGGATTTGTCCGGCGTCATCCTGACCTGGAATCGCGCGGCGGAGCGGCTCTTTGGCTACACGGAAGCGGAGGCCGTCGGCCACCCGATCACGATGCTGGTGCCGCCTGAACTGCGGGACGAGGAGGCGCGAATTCTCAAGCACGTCCACGAGGGCGGCGACTTCGAGCATTTCGAAACCGTGCGCTCCCGCAAGGACGGCACGCGGTTAGATGTATCGCTCACCATCTCCCCGCTGTTGGATGGGCGCGGCAAGGTCGTGGGCGCATCGAAAATCGCCCGCGACATCACCGAGCGGAAGGAGTCGGAGCGCGCATTACGCGCAAGCAACGAGCAGTTTCAGGCGATGGCCAATGCCATGTCGCAACTGGGTTGGATCGCCAAGCCCGACGGGTTTATCTACTGGTATAACAGGCGCTGGTATGAATACACCGGGACCACGCCCGAACAAATGGAGGGCTGGGGCTGGCAGAGTGTGCATGACCCCGAGGTGCTCCCGCAGGTGCTGGCGCAATGGAAGGCTTCCATCGCCACCGGCGAATCGTTCGACATGACCTTCCCATTGCGCGGTGCGGACGGCGTATTCCGCCAGTTCCTCACCCTCGGTATTCCGCTGAAGGACGAGCAGGGACGCGTGCTCCAGTGGTTCGGCACGAACACAGATGTGGACGAGCTGAAGCGGGCGGAAGCCGCGCTGCATGAATCGGAAACGCGCATGCGGCTAGCCACCGAAGCGACGGCAGTGGGAATTTGGGAAAGGAACATCCTCACCAACGCGATTCGCTGGGATGCCCAGATGTTCCGGATCTACGGCATCCCGCCCACGGCAGACGGCTTTGTGCAGTACAGCGAATGGAGCGGGGCGGTGCTGCCAGAGGATTTACCGGAAAACGAGCGTATCCTCCAGGACACGGTGCGCCGTTGCGGTCATAGCAGCCGCGAATTCCGCATCCTGCGGCGCGACGACGGCGAATGCCGCGTCGTCGAAGCCGTGGAAACGGTGCTCACCAACGAACAGGGGCAGGCCCAATGGGTGTTGGGGACAAATCTGGACATTACCGAGCGCAAGCAGACGGAGCAGCAAATCCGGCGGCTCAACGTCGAGCTTGAGCAACGCGTCGTGGAGCGCACTGCGGCGCTCGAAATGGAAGTCGCCGCGCACCGCTTGGCCGAGGAGCGGGTTAGTCAGCTCAACGACCAGCTCACCGCGCGCGTCGCCGAACTGGGCGAGACGAATGCCGAGCTGGAATCCTTCAGCTACACCGTCAGCCACGACCTTCGTGCGCCGCTCCGGCATGTCAGCGGGTTCGTCCACCTGCTGGGCGTGGGGGCCAGGGGCAAGCTCGACGCCGACACCGCGGAATTCCTCCCGCGCATCTCGGACGCCACCACGCGCATGGGGCAGCTCATCGACGCCCTGCTCGACTTCTCGCGACTCGGCCGGGCCGGCCTCCACCCCACCCGGATGAACCTCGAAAAACTCGTCGGGGAAATCCGCGCCCATCTTCAGCCCGACATCGAGGACCGCGCCATCGAGTGGAAAATCGCCTCGTTGCCCGTGGTGCAGGCCGACCCTACGATGCTCCGGCAGGTGCTATCAAACCTGATGGACAACGCCGTCAAATTCACCCGCACCCAGCCCGCCGCCGTGATTGAAATCACCTGCGAGAGCGGGCCGGCGGAGCACGTCGTCCGCATTCGCGACAACGGCGCGGGTTTCGATCCGCGATATGCGGACAAGCTCTTCGGCGTCTTCCAACGGCTGCACACGGGGAAGGAATTCGAGGGCACCGGCATCGGCCTCGCGACCTCGCGCCGCATCATCCAACGCCACGGCGGCCGCATCTGGGCCGAGAGCCAGCCCGGCAGTGGCGCGGATTTTTACTTTTCGCTGCCTAAAAACTGAGAGACTATCACCATTAACTTATGAACAACCGCCACATTCTGCTCGTCGAAGACGACCCCGCCTGCGCCTGCCTCGCAATGCAGGTGCTCAAGGAAATTGCGCCGGGCGTGAGCGTCCACCATCTCGCCGACGGCGCGGTGGCGCTCGAATATCTTGAGGGCCGCGGCGAGCATGCTGGGCACAAGCCGCCGCTACCGACCGTGGTGCTGCTTGATCTGAAGATGCCCCGCGTGGATGGCTTCGGGGTGCTGGAGCGCATGCAGGCCATGCCGGAGTTGCAGCTCCACCGCGTCGTCGTGCTTAGTGCCTCCGCCCACGACGCCGACGTGCAACGCGCCTACAAACTCGGTGCCAGCGGCTATGTGGTGAAATCCATCGAGTTCGATCGCTTCTCCTCATCATTGCAAGCGATTTGGGACTTCTGGGGAACTTACAACACGCCGCCACCCGCCACGGCAACCGCCCGCTCTTCATGAAAACCGCCCCGCGCATCCTCCATCTCGAAGACGACCGCGTCGATGCCCGGCTCATCCGCGACACGTTGAAGGAGGCGGGCCTCGAAGCCGCTATCACCCATGTTTCCAATCGCGCGGAGTTTGAGGCAGCGCTCGCCCGCGACGCGCCCGACCTGATTCTTTCCGACTACAGGCTACCCGGCTTCAGTGGCGAGGCTGCCTTAGAAATGAGTCGCAGCGCACCGACTGAGATCCCGTTCATTTTCGTCACCGGTGCTCTCGGCGAAGAACTCGCGGTAAGTTTGCTCAGGAGCGGCGCGACAGATTACGTGCTCAAGGACCGACTGTCCCGGCTTGCGCCGGCCATCGAGCGAGCGCTCGCCGAAGCCGCCGAACACGCCCTCCGCCAGCACGCAGAGGAGGAAATCAAACAGCTTAACGCAACCTTGGAGGCGCGTGTCTTGAATCGTACGGCCGAACTTAGCCATGCCGTCGCTGCACTTGAAACAGAGATCGCTGCGCGGCGGAAGCTGGAGCTGGAAGTCTTGGAAATCAGCGAACGGGAGCAGTGCCGC
>JBDTNJ010000491.1:0-12936 GCA_039933825.1 Luteolibacter sp. | reverse complement strand
TTTCCCACGTACTGCCAACTCGCACTGCGCCTTCTCCCAGAGGTCCGAAAAAATGGGCAGCTCCATTTGAACCTGCGGCCCAATTACTTGATAGGCGAGTCCATGAGTTGTCAACGAAAGATCTCGGAAGAAATCTCTGTGTAGCCATAAGAATTTTTGCCAAGAATGTGGTTTCTAAGGTTCTAAGCCCGAGTGCACTCGCTTCTTTAGCGGCAACATTTGCCCCGATTCCCGACCAAAACGCTCTCCTTGTGCCTGCCTGAACAGCTGCAATTTCACCACCGCCAAAAAAGAACGAAGCTACTGCAAACAAATCTCCACTCGCGTCTTGTATTGGCAAATCTGTGCATGGCAATATTTCGTAGCTATATGCTGTTAGGTCGTTTTTGTAGTCATATTGGTAACCATTTTTATACGATGGAAACAGTGCGCTTGACTGAGGCGCATCAGCGTCCAAAGGCACAAATCCTTTATAAACATTAACCAATTCGAAGTTCAGCAAATGCTGAAAAGCCGCCGTGTAAGCCCCATTCGCGAATTTCCCTCCTCCGAGCGCTGATGCGGTTCCTCCTACAACTCCAGCCATGATCGTTCTCCGCGCAACACCCCAAGCGCCGCCGCCTTTCCCACCATAGAGTCCGGCATCGCCTGCGGCGGCGCTTACCGCAGCGGAAACGAAGCCATCGCCAAATTTTCCGCCCATGGCAACATTCGCAGCACCACCGACAACACCATGACCAGCGATATGCACTGCCGTTTGGGCGTTGTATACTCCAGCGCCTTGGTCTAGGCCATGGAGAACCCCACCTGTGATAGCACCTTGGACAGCTCCAATTGCGGCACCTCGCAAGACATCTCCTAAATCGCCCCCATTCAAAGCTGCGCTGAGACCTCCGGCCACGGCTCCAATATAGGCTCCAGCCACGGCTCCTCCTACCGCAGCGGCGGTGGCGCTGGCGGCTGTGGCAACACCGGTGGCCGTAGTAGTGAGGGAGGCATAGGTGGCAGTTGCCCACCCGCTGGCCGCTCCAGCGGTGAAGTAAGTCAGCACTGCCACAACCACGATTACCACCACGGTTCGCCAGTTTTCTCGGGTCCAGTTGTTTAATGCTGTGTGGATACCGAAACCACCCAGCACCCTGCTGAAGAATGAAAACCCGCTGGGGTCTGTCAGGTTTAGCGGGTTATTCAGGACATAGCTGTAACGGTTATAGTTTTGGCTGGATGTCGGCACTTGCACGACGGGATCCGGGCTAAGCATGCGGCCTAGCTCGGGATCGTAGATCCGGCCGTTCATGTGGATGAGGCCGCTGTCGTCGAGTTGTTCGTGGCCGGTGTAGCCGCGGTCGTAGTCGGTGGCGGTGGTGCGGTAGGGGTCGGCGCTGGATAGGCGGTAGGTTTGGAAGGTGTCCGCATTCCGGCGTTCGCCCCAGGGATCGAAGGCTTGGCGCTCGGTGGTGGGGGTGATGAAGGCGTTGCTAACGGAACTCCATTTTCCGGTGTAAATGACATCGGTGGAACCGAGGTGGTCTTTGAGGAGGGTACTGAGCTTGGTCTCGGTGCCGGTGGGGCTGATGGTCTGGGTGTAAACCCCGAGGCCACCGAGGGTATGGCGGTGGGTGATTTTCGTGACCAGCGGGGTGGCGCTGCCATTGGCCTGGGTCATGCGAATTTCACGCTCGTAGCTGCCGAGGTAGAGAGTTTCTTCTAACTCCCGGCTGCTGTTGGGGGCGATGCGTTTTTTGAGCTGTTTGGCGCGGTTTCCTCCCGCATCGAAGGTGAAATCCGTTTGCACACGGGCAGCGGCGTAAATCTCGGTGCCTGCTAGGTTTTGAAGGGCGGGCGCTGCGAGGTAATCGAGGGCGCGGAGCTGGCCGAACGAGGACCAGGAGTAGTCGCGTTTGCTATCGTTGGTGACGTAGCCTGCGGCGTCATAGGTGTAATTTCGGGTTTCTCCTTTGATGGTGGCGGAGCTAACGGCGTGGGGGCGGCTGCCGCCGTAGGTGAGGCTGGCACCGGCTTTGCTCATGAGATTGCCGTTCGTGGCATAGCTGTAGTTTTCCGGTGGTGGCAGGGCGGTGGTGGTGGCTCCGGCACCGAGCACGGTGCTGGCGCTGGTGACGCGGTTGAGCGTATCGTAGCCGAAGGATTCTACGCGCTTGGCGATGGCGTCGCTGCGACTGGATAGATTCCCAAGGCTGTCCCAGGTGCAGGATTTATTTTGGAGGAGTGCGCCATAGGCATCGGTGCCGGTGAGGGTGCTGAGCTGGCCGGTGGTGGGGACATAACTGGCGCTGGCAGTCACGCCTTGCGCTAGGGTCTGGGTGAGGGAGCGGCCTTTGGAATCGAAAGTGCCAGCCTGCCAGAGTAGGGTTCCCGCGCCAGGCTGGGTGCCGGGGGCGATCCTCAGCGCGACCGGGAACGAGGAGGCATCGTAATCGTGGATCACGCTCAGGCCACCGGCGTTCGTCTCGCTATAAACGCGGCCCAGTGCATCGAAGGTGCTCGAGGTGGTGAACGTCTCTCCAAACTGGGTCTTGCGGGTATTGATGGCTCTGCCGTAGCCGTCATAAACGACTTCTTCCGAGTAGCCATCTGGGCCGGTGGTTTTCCAAGCTTTGCCAATGCCATTGCCGATGGCTCCATCGTAGTAAGTCTGATAGGTGCCCTCGGGTTTACTGATCGAGGTGGGCCTGCCGAGGATGTCGTAGCTGAAATCAGTGGTCTGGCCCTTGGCGTTCGTGCTGGATTCCACCTCGCCATAGGCATTGTAAACGGAGCTGGAGCTGCCGGAATTCACCTCGTTCACGGCGGTTTTGTTGCCGAAGAGGTCGAAGGTGTTCGTAAGCAAGGTTTGCCCATCGATTTTCACATTTAGCAGTCTGCCTTCATGGTCGTGAAAGAAGGTGGTGGTCTGGCCGGAGGGGTCGCTGGATTGGATAAGGCGACCGTGTAGATCTTCCCAGCGTTCCAGTGCCTTGCCATCGCGGTTGACGGTTTTCGAGTAGGTGACGGGCTGGTCGTTGAGCAGGAAATTGTCAAAAGTCTTTACGTAGTCGGATGTGTTATCCGGGTGGGCGGTATTGATGACGCGGTTGAGGAAATCGTAGTAAATGAAGGTGAACTGCGGCGTTTCTCCAGCGGCGAAGGTGTCGGAGACCCGGTCCTTTCGGCCACGGGCATCGTAGCGGGTGACCGAATAAACTTGGGAATAGCTGGAAATGGCGGCATTCCGCAGAACGGTGGATTCCGTGCAAAGTTCACGACCGAGGGAGTCCAGATAGACCTTGGCGCTTGGTGAGCCGGAGGACTGCTTGGCACGGAAGAACTTGATCTGGCCGCTGAGGTAGGACGAGACATTGGCCGGGAGACTGGCATTGGTGGCCCAACCGGTGATTTCCCCGGTTTCCGTGCCATTCGGATAGAGCGTGCGAATGAGCGTGCCGTAGGGATCGTAGAAAAACTGCGCGGTGAGGCCGCCGATATCGGTGGTGGAAAGGAGTAGGGCGCGCTGGGTGTCATACGTATTCGATGCCGTTTGATTGAGGGCGTTTCTTTGCCAGAGAAGGAAACGGCCTGCGGAATCATAGCCGCTGGTGGCGGTGCGCGGGGTTTCTCCAGAGGCGGAAACGGTGGTGCTGATCACATTGCCAAAGCCATCGTGAATGTAGCTTTTGGAAACGGAAAGGGTGTTTCCCGGCTCGACGGTTTCGGTAACTAGCAGGCCGGTGGTCGAGTGATAGGCGAAGGATGAGGATTTGATGATGTCCGGCTTGCCTGGGCCGGACTTGGTCACCGTGGAGGTGTCAAGGCGACCCAGATACCATTTTGTGGGATTGATGACGTGGGTGAACATGTTAGTGGTGACCACCTTGCTGATAGCTAGGGAGTCGACGATGGATTTTTTCACTTCTACGGTGGAACTTTTCACAAAGCCATATTCATCAAAATCCGCAAGAGCCTGAGTGGTGATGGTAACGGAAATCTCTTTGCCTTTCAAATCGCAAAGTGTTTTGACGGAGCCAGTCTGCACGGGTCTGCGAATGGGGCCTGTTGGAGAGAGGTCAGCGTAGGTGGCCGTCTCGGATAAAAGGCATTTCGTGCCGACCGTGACACCTGGTAGCCGGATGGCATCCAGATCTGCAGCGGTGACGAGCACCGTGGTGGTAGTGGTTCGCGGGCTGCCACCGAAGGGATAATCCCGGCAGGTTTCCGTGCGACTCACCTGGCCGGTGAACGAATCCATCGCCTCGATCCAGCCGAAGCCGAGAGAAGCCTCGTTTATCCGATCGTAGCGGAGCCCCCCGTAGCGTTGGTATTTGGTATTGGTGCCACCGTTTCCATTGGGCTCGGAATAACTGGAAACGACTAAGCGCGAGTCGATGATCGAGGCTTGACCAGCGGTTAAGATACCGAAGTTTTTTTCATAGACTCGGCTGTTGAAGCCGGGAATGGGAGACGGATCGTTGAGGCGATTGTAATTCACCGTGAGCGTGGAGCCGAAACCATCAGTGACGGATTTCAGCACCTCAGGGCGGCAGTTGTTATACCAGACTTTCGGAGTGGTATCGAGCAATCCGGTGATGAGGTCCGGGAAACCGTCACCATTGAGATCCTGGAGTCTGGCCCGACGCTTGCCATTGGAGCGTTCGGAAGCCGTGGTGAAAATGCGTTCCGCGCCAGGCAGACCCCACTCAGCGCGATTTTGCCAACCGTTCCCGGTGTTAAGAATCGCCAGATTATTGCCAGCGCCCGTGCCAGAAGATGTTGATTCAATGTCGGAATAGAGCATGTCCGGAAGTCCGTCACCATTGAGATCCCCAATTTCAAAGCCGTAAGGAATGCGACTATCACCGGACGCGTAATGCAGGATATAACCCGGGCGATACTTGCCAATTTCGCTTTGCCATGGCGTCGAGGTTCTGGACCCCTGATTCAACCATGTCTTTTGCACCATGGTCGAACCCACCATCTGGGATTGTAGCAGATCGGGCAGTCCATCCCCGTTCACATCCATCACTGAAACCCCCTGATCATAACCATTGTCATGCTTGGCCAAGGCAACGGGAAAATCGAAAGGGCAGGCAGGAGGGTTCTCCAAACCGGCGACCGAATTCCAACGATAACTCCCAGTGCTGGTCATTTGATAGGTCTTGGATCTCAGTGCCCCCGAGTAGATCGAGGATTCCGCCATTTCAACCACTCCGTCCCCATCCAAATCCAAAAGTCTCCGCCCCACATCCTGTTGCCCCTCCATCAATGGTTCAGGAATTTTTCTGGAATCATCCCTCGTCCATCCAGGCCCATTGATTCCCTTGTTTATATAAGCGATTCCGACATTACCGGCAATCAACAGCGCTCCTGTGGCCGCATCGTAAAGCCGCCCGGAACTGGTGGTATGCACCACCAGATCCAGATATCCGTCAGAATTCAGGTCCACCCACTGGAAGTGCTCATCCCTCCGATTGCCACCCGTTTCCACTGAGCTGGATGTATTTTCAAATGAAAAGGGCAGACGCCATCCGGCCTTCTCCGTCCACACTCCATTAACGAGGGAATAAAACCCGTATTGATTCTTAATCTGACCGGAAACCCTCTTAACATCCAGTGAGCCCATCAAGTCCGTGCTCCCGTCCCCATCGATGTCCATCTGTTGCGCCAATAAATGATGTTTTTGAATATAGGGATAGGCCGCGTCCACGCTGCGGCAGCCAAGCGGAAGAAAAGCAGGCGGGCGGATGCTAGAATCCGTTAGGAAATCATTACCCAGATTGCGGTAAGTCTGGCCATTCGTATCTGCAACTAACGGCTGGAATCCAGAACCTGAGGTGACATTATAGGTGACGGCGCGCCAATCGGCGATATCGGGGAGTCCATCAGAATCCAAGTCTGCAACAACGACTCCAAGATCCTTCCCGCTGGCATCCGAGAAGCGTGGCAGCTCCGTCCCGTGAGTGAATGAAATGGGCTGCACGTCCGCTGGCACTTGCGAGCCGGAGCGATAGATTCGGATATTAGAAAAGGAGGCATCGTCATAACCATCCGAGCTCTCGTTATCCGCGCACATCAGGAACAGGTGATTTTTCAAACCGGTCCCAAGCGTCCCAATGGGCAAATTGAACGTTTTCCAGTTCTCGGCAGGGCTGTAAGCTTGCGTGGGGCCGGTGAAATTGGACGAGCTTGAGAGGGCGATCGTGCCCGTTCCACCGATTCGATAGAACGGCGAGCTTGAAGCTCCCTGGTAACTCAAATCGTTATCCAAGCCAATCATGGCCCCGAGGACTTGGTTTTGGGATTTGAAATCGAACTGAATTCTTGAATCAGAGTAGAGAGTTACCCCTGCGCCCGGCAGGTCATAGGCTCGGGCGACATCACCACTGAGGCGGACCGTCGTATTATTTGTGCCTTCTACCGAGACGGTGGAGTTCACCTCTGAAGTGGCATCCAAATCGGTGCCATAGGCCGGTAGTGTACTGGTACCGGGGTCTCTCCACAACGACTCCGTGGAGGTGATGCCATCATAGTTGAACAAGGTAGGTGGAAGTTGGGCGGCTACTGCTCCGGGGATTTCCTTGCCGATGCTAATCAGCCTTGAGCGTTGGCTTTGATAGGAAGTATCGTAAGAAAGCCGATAGATGTGGTTGAGATCCGTCCCAGTGAGCACCCGGATTTGGGAGAGGCGCAGGGTATTGCTTGATCCCGCATACTTCGAGTAGGAGCGGCTGACATCCGGTCGGGTTTCGTAGTCGAAGGCGGCGTGGCAGTAGGGGGCGAGGCCCTGTGAATCATTCCCCGTGTAGTCGATAGAAGAGACCCTTTGATTTACAAAATCAAAGACAGTCGTTGCAGCATCCCGGGTGTAGTTGATTTGATAGTAGTTTCCAAGAGTATCCTGCACGCGGTTAGCGGCCCATGAAAGGGTGCCCTGCGCCACTGCTATTTTGGCATTTGCCGTGCCTCCGAAGGTCACAATGAGTCCCGCCTTAGTCTCCACTTTCCAAGTAGCAGGACCCGCGCCCAGTGTGCCGCCTATCGCCGTAATTCTGGCGTATGAATCCATCTCCGTGCGGTATTCGGAGCCGGGTGCCCCATAAGTGCCGGCCACACAAACCAACCTCTCCCCATCGAGGAAAAAGCGGTCATTGCTATCGAAATCCATCGGATCAAACGCGCCATCCTTGGCCACGGTGGAGGGACCACGGGTGATGGCCTGTAAACCGCCGAGACTCCACCCCAGGCCCATGATGCCAGCGCCGCCGCTGCTCGAGTAGTTCAGACTGAGCTTCGGCTCCATCCCGCCCGTGCCTTTTGGCAGATCGATGGGCACGGAATACGAGGCTGAGCCATCACCGCCGACCGACAAACTGCCTTTCAATGCTCCTACCGCCTGATGTTGACTGAGAATGCCAAGTGGCGGAATCCCAACCGACGGAGGCACGATGTTGCTGGCATTGGTCGAAGTCGTGCCAGTCGGCCACAGGGAATCCAGATAGGAGTCCAGAAAGGACTTTCCGGTGACGGGATTGATCGCATCCCTGTCATATAAAAATGGGTTTGATCCATTGGCGATTTCCCATGAATCCGGCAGGCCGTCCTTATCCGTATCCAAGAAGAGCATGTTGACGGTCTGGGCTGAGAGATCGTCGATAAGCGTGTCCCCAACGGCACTACCGTAAAAGTCGATCGTCTTAAGATTGGCACCCCGACCCTCGAAGGCGAGGTTCACCGCCACCAGTTTTCCATCGATGAAAAAATCCCAAAGATTGCGAAAATAGTCGTGCCTCAAGGTCACGCGGAAGTAGCTGCTAGCCGCAGTGCCGCTAACGTCGAAACCGCCTGCTGTCTTGATCCACTGTTGGGGATTCACATTCGGGCTTTCCAAATGATCGCTGCCATTGAGAACCCAGATTTCCCCTCTGCTCGCTCCTGCGGGGACCTGAAACGCGAGCTGCGTGCCGTTCACAGAAAACGTCGAAAAGCTGCCACTTGGATCCGCTGCAGGCTTGATTTGAAGGTCAATAAATGCTGTCTTCTCGTCGGCGTCCCACGTGACGTCGCGGGTGATTTTGGCTCTCTCCAGAGAATTGACGGGCAGGCGCAGAGACTTTCCTCCATTGATCCCGGCGCCAGTGGCAGAAATCTCCGCACTCCCTGCGGTGAGCGACCAGCCCGGCGTCCCTCCAACGGATTGGAAAGGAACCCACTCGGCAGAATCAAAGGAAATCGGAGGAAGATCCGCGAGCAGCTGATTGGTAAACAACGCAATATTGAGAGAAACAGCGAGCGACTGCTTGGCAAATTCTTTCATTGATAGAACTTGGGAGGATTTCTACCTGCGAGTCAATATTCTTTCTGTTTGTTCTGATTTGGTCTATCATGTTCCACGGCGAATTTTCCTGTGTGAGGGAAGCGTAAATTATTCATCATAAGCGATTAGAATTTCTTATGGCCGATTTTGGGACCTTTGTTCCACGGAAACACGATGGCGATATTTTCACAATTCGTGAATCCCAGCGGAAAAAATCTGATCACCTGAATGCCAGCGCGGAAGGGATCCGCGCTTGCGCCCTGGTTCGAGTAGCCTGGGCAATCACAATCCCACCTGACCACAAAATGTTTGGTGATTCCGGGAATTGAACCGCTTGTGCTACTTCAGTTCTGATAGCACATCGATCGCAGCCTGGTTCTTGTATTTCTTCGCGATATCGAGCGCGGTGACGCCTTCCTTGGATTTCACGGATGGATCCACCTTGTGATCCAACAGCAGTTGGATGATGTCCGTCCCACCGCTGGCGGCGGCTTCGTGGAGCGGGGTGCCGCCGAGCTCGCTGAGAGTCATCGGGTCTGCGCCGCCATCGATGAGGGCGTTGGCAGTGGCGAGCTGGTTTTTGGCGGCGGCATGATGCAGGGGTGTCCAGCCATCCTTGTCGAGCAGGTTGGGTTTTGCGCCGGCTTTGAGCAGGGCGGTGACGACGACAGGATTGTTGCGCTCGACGGCTAGATGCAGCGGCGTGCGTTTAGATGCGTCGGAAGTGTTAGGGTTGGCACCGGATTTCAGGAGAAACAGGGCGATCTCCTGCTTGTTACGCTGCACGGCCTGCTCGATCGGCGGGCGTGAATTTTCGCGGGCACCTTGGTTCAGACTCAGCGGATTGATACTCAGGTGGATACGGACAGCAGCGAGATCGCCTTTTGCGATGGCTTCGTCGATGGTCTGATAGGCGGGAGCGGCTGGAGGGCTTTTCGAGTCGGACTTCACAGGGCTTGGCTCGTCCGCATCGGCAAGCGGTGCGAGCATGAGAACCAGCGCCGGAAAAAATGAAATTGTCCGCATTTTTCCGATACGGCCTAGTAAAACACAAATTATCGATATTTTTCGCAAGGTCCGCCCTGCGCCGGAAGTAATACAAACTGAAGCCACATCGCTGTAGATCCGGATGCTGGCGAAACCCCGGTTTTTCCATAATCAACGAACTCATTACCCATGAACCCTAACATCAGCCGCCGCACCTTCCTCGGAAATACAACACTGCTGGGAGCCGGCCTGGCTGCCAGCTCGGTTTTCGCCGTGAACACTTCCGTGGCCCCCACGAAGATCAAAGTCGCCCTCATCGGTTGCGGTGGGCGCGGCAATGGCGCGCTCAAGGACTTTTTGGAGGCCTGCAAAATTCTCGCCATCGAGGCCGAAGTGGTAGCCGTAGGCGATGCTTTCAAGGACCAGGCCGAGAGCAGCAGGAAAAAATTTAATGTCCCGGCCGAGCGTTGCTACGACGGCTATGACGCCTATCAGAAGGTAATCGCCAGCGATTGCGACTACGTGCTGATGGCCACCCCACCCGCGTTCCGGCCGGTGCATTTCGCCGCTGCAGTAGAGGCTGGGAAGAATTGCTTTATTGAAAAACCCGTGGCGGTCGATCCCGTCGGCGCACGCTCGGTGATCGCCACCGGTGAAAAAGCAGCTGCGAAAGGACTGGCGGTCGTCACCGGCACCCAGCGCCGCCACATGGCCGACTATCTGCGGAACAAGGCGCTGATCGATGCCGGTGCGATCGGCCAGATCAAAGGCGGCGTGGTGCAATGGAACGGTACGGTTCCATGGACGAAACGCCGCAACGAGGGCGAATCGGATGCCTCCTACATGACCCGGAACTGGCTGAATTTCACCGAGCTTTCCGGCGACCACATCGTCGAGCAACACGTGCACAATTTGGATGTGGCGGTTTGGTTCCTCGGACGACTGCCGATTTCCGCCGTAGGCTTCGGTGGCCGCGCGCGCCGGCAAACCGGCAATATGTTCGACTTCTTCAGTGTGGATTACGACTTCGGGGACGACGTGCACATCCACAGCCAGTGCCGGCAGATCACCGGCGCTTACGGCCACGTCGGTGAGTTGTTCACCGGCACCGAGGGCTCCTGTTATGGTGGAGGCAAACTGAGCGGCAAGAAGATCGATATCGCAGAAATCAAGGTGGATTCGAATAATGGACAGGTGCAGGAACACGTGGACATGATCCGCAGCGTTATGGCAGGCAAGCCGCTCAACGATGCGAAACGGATCGCCGAGGTCACGTTAGTCGCGATCATGGGTCGCATGTCCGCTTATACCGGCGATATGATTCGTTGGAGCGACCTGATGAAAAACGAAAGCTCACCGCTCTTCAATTTCGCCTGCACACCGGCTGCGATCGATTTCGAAAAAGGTCCGATCAAGCTTCCTGAAGAAGTTCCACCGGTTCCAGGCAAAGCGTGAGTGGTTACGCATTAGGAATTCGCAAGATGAAGCGCGCTCCCTGATGCGAGTCTACGCATTCGAGCCCGCCGCCGAGGGATTTTGCCAGACGCCTCGAAAGTGCGAGACCAAGGCCGACACCCGGTTTGCTCTCAGCAGCGTCTCTCGCAGATTTGTGGAACGCTTGGAAAATCCGTCTTCGTTCAGATACAGGAATGCCTGGGCCGTGATCGCTGATGACGATTTCGGCGGTGTGATCGTTGGCGTTCGCGCGGATTTCCACCAGCGGCAGATCACCCGTGGAGGCGTATTTGGCAGCGTTGTCGATGAGATTGAAAAGTATGTGCTCAACGGCAGCGGAATCCACTTTCACCCGCGTGGCGGCGGCGGGCGATTCCAAATCCATTGCCAGTGTAAGGTTGGCAGTGGCGAGGCGGGCTTCGAGGCGCTCGCGCATCGGAGCTAACAAATCGGCCACACTCAACTCGCGCACACTCGCCCGGGCGCTGCCGCGCTCGATCTTGGAGAAGGCGAGCACGTTTTCTACCAGATGGGAAAGCCGGTCCGCCTCGCGGGAAAGCACGCGCAGATAGGCCCCTTGTTTTTCCTCCTTCACCACACCGCTTTCGAGCATATCCGAGTAGAGGCGGAAAGTCGTTAGGGGCGTGCGGAGTTCGTGGGTGACCGCCGAAACAAACGAGGCGCGACGCTCGCTGAGACGCATGACGCCGTGGACGAGCAATGAGGTCGTTAGAACGGCCAGCAGGACCGCGGCCCAACCCACGATGAGCGGGCCGTTGAGCTTTAAGTCCGTAACGGGTGATATTTCATTCCGCTGGAGGTGAAATGGAAATGAAACAAGCGCCAGGGGATCATCGCCCGGGGAGCTCAGGAGGGGTGTAAGCTGGGATGTAGGAAGGAGATCTTTCACCTCCGCCAGCAGGCGTTGTTTGAGAATTTCGTGGTCGAGCCACACACCTTGCACGCGTTTTTCAACATTGCCCGGGAGTGCGGCGGTGATCTGGCGGAGCAGAAACAGATCTTCTCCGACCCAAACGGCGCGCATGGTTCCGAGTTCGGTAATTTCTGACGCAGGAGAAAGGTCGATCGCTTGTTTCATATCGGCCTGCTGAGCCGAATTGCTGAAGGTTTCCTCGACCGTTTTTGCCCGTTGCGCACGCTCGGCGCCGTTGAAATTGGTTTGATATTCCTGCTCATTGCGCGCTTGGGGCCCCCCTTTCTGCTGGCGGATGTAGGCGTTGTTCTCCTGGGCTTTGGAAGCCACCTTGGGCACGGATTTCCAAGCGGATTCGCCCGCTGCGGCAGCACACGTGAGAAGCGACCACTCGTTTCCAGGCAGCGGATTGGTGTTGAGTAGTTTTCGCAGGCTTTCGAAGTTTTCTTTCCGCACGGGGCCTTCGGGCGAGGTAAGTTTCCCAAATTGGCGGACTTCAAAATGCAGCTTCACCGCCGGATCCTCGGCAGCGGGAAAGGATTCCTTCAATTCGTAGTCGGCAGGCGGATGGCGATTTTCACCTAAAACGACGGCGGCTCCGGCTGCATCCAAGCGCCAGAGGGCGAGGCGGGTGCGTTCTTCGAGATCAGCACGAGCTTCCGCTCCGGCGCGTTCCTTTTCCGAAGCCAGCACTCCGCGCGTGAGCCAAGCCATCGCACCTAACACCATCACGCCGCAGAGCGCAAGGGTGGCCCAAATGAGCAGGCTGCGTGAGGTGTTCATGCGGTCCAGCGGTAGCCCTTGCCGCGCACGGTGGCGAGGAGGGATTGGTCTTTATCGCCGAGTTTCGTGCGCAGGTGCATGATGTGCATGTCGATGGTGCGGGTCTCGGTACGATCCGGGTCAAGACCCCAGAGGTGGCGCAGGATCTCCTCACGGCTGACGACGCGGCCCTGGGAATCGAGCAGATATCGGAGCAGCTCGCCCTCACGTTCTGATAGCTGCTCGCGGCGTCCATCGGTGAAATCGATCACGCTTTCCCTGAAATCGACGCTGCCGCCGGGGAGCGGACGTTGGTCGGCAGGAGCGCTCCGCTCGCGAGGAGCAACCGCCGAGAGCCGATCCGCGAAGCTAACCGGCATCGATGCTCTCCGTGATCATGCGCCAGGCGGTCGACATCGCCCATGTCCCCGTCCACGACTCCGCCGTCTCGTTGTCGCCGCCAAAGCCCCAGGCCCGCGAGCGAACTTCG
>JBDTNJ010000490.1:0-10673 GCA_039933825.1 Luteolibacter sp. | reverse complement strand
TTCATCATCGTCACCCACTCCAAGCGCACCATGGCCCGCGCCGATGTGATGTATGGCGTGACTATGGAGGAATTCGGCGTTTCAAAGCCCGTCGGCATGCGCCTCACCGCAGACGACGGAGCGAGCAACACGAAGACCGAAGCAAAAAGCGCCGCGCAAAAAGCCGCCCTCAGGCTGGATGCGTAAAATAACAGATCTCCAGACAGGAGAGGGAAACCGGGGGTGGAGCGTGCGGTCCGAGTGGACCCCGCCCCACCCCCACTTTTTTGCAATCGACCGCCGGAAATTCCGTTCAAGATGCGCGTTCAGCGTTAGGAGATAGATTCTTATTTTCTTCATCTGTGCTCATCTGTGTCATCTGTGGTTAAAATTCTGATGGATTGCCGACGTTGACGTTAGAAGATTGAACCACAGATTTCACAGAGGACACAGATGGGTTAAGACTTGGATTCTGCTTCTCTTCGTCTGTGGTCATCCGTGTGATCTGTGGTTGATCTCTAACTGGCTGCGATGTTCAGCTTTGGCAGCACATTCACCACCTTCATCGTCTCCAAACTCACCGTGACCACCCGCAGGAACAGTTTTAGCGGATACTTGGGGTTGGCCATGGTTTCGGTGGCCCAGAGGTTGGCGTCGTTGGTGATGCCGCAAGGTTAGACGGCAGGGCGTGGAGGGGAAGGAATATACTTGGAAAACTAGGAATTTGGTCGCCCCCACTCCAGAACTGGGAGAGCGGTGCTTTTACCTGCGAAGGTGAAGCTCGGACCTGCGGTTGAGTGGCTTTTTGCTCCGCTATCGCAGCTCGGAACTGGGTGCGGGCAGTTCAGAGGTGCGAGGGTGGAGCTTTGAGCTCGGACGTCGCAGTTCAAAGCACCGGCAACGGAGGTTTGAGCTGCGGTGTCGCAGGTAAAAGCTCCGACGGAGCAGTTCCGAAGTGGGAGGGGGGGGCTTCCGAAGGGGGGCCCCCCACTTCGGAAGTGGGGGTAGGCGGGAAATTTGGCGGCGTTTGTGGGCGCAAATGGATTATGAGTGAGAAGTTTTTCTCATCGCTCCCATGGCACCTACCAGCAGGCAAAGTAGCATTCCAAGCCAGACGTAGCTGCTGCCGGCACGCTTGAGTTTTAGATCGATAGACATCGGTCGGTCGCCATCGACTTGCACGCTCCGCCCGAAGGTCAGGACCGTGCCGCGCTCTGGTAGAGTGACATCGAGCGCGACGGGCGCGGGCTCGGCAGCGAGCTGTTGGGTGACGATGCGGTTGGCGATTTCCTTAAGAGCGGAGTTCTCGTCGGCAGTGTTGCCTTCGAGAAAACGGTCGAACTGTTTGGGATCGTAGTTATAGCCGCCGCGCAGGACCGGGTTGGCCTCAGCGGCGCGTTCGAGCTGTTCATTGGCGGACGTTGCGTTGGAGAAATTGTTATCGAGCGAAAGCTTCTGGCGGCGGGTGTTGAGTCCGAGCACCGCCTGTTGGGTCTTGAGCTGGCGGAGTTGGACACGGGCGTCCTCGCCGGACGCGGCATCGAGCTGATTGCTGCGGACCGCGTTTCCGAGAGCGATACCGGCTTTTTCCTGATCGCCCGCACGCAGCCAGACATTCGCTTGATCGAGCAAAGCAACGGCGCTTTTAGAGGCACTTTGTTTTCTGCTTTGGACGAACGATTGATATTCCTCCAAGCGGAACGAGCCCATTGCTTGCTGCTGTTTCAAATCGAAATCGCCACTGTGATCGGTCATTTTCCAACCTTCCGGAACGAGCACGCGCCAAGTGAGATCTTCCATCGGCACATTTAGAACCGGGCCTTCGAGGTGTTTACCCTTGGTGGTTCCGGCGGAGTAAACGAAGCGCACGGTGGCGGGGCGGCCGACTTCCGGCGATGGAAAAACGTAGAACAACCACTCGTCACCCTCACGGACCAAGGTGGCACCTTCGTCGTTCACCAGCACGTTGAAGAGCTCTGATTTTTTCGGCAGCTTCAAACGCAGCGTCCCCTTCCCTGTCACCTGCATTTTCAAATCCACCGCCGTCAGCGCATCTCCATCTGGGGACATCAATGTAGTTAGACTCCCTTCCTCAACACGGAGTTTTTGAAGATCGGCTAACTGGTGGCGTTTTAATAGAACCGGCAACGGACCTTCGGGATCAGCCACCCGAAAGGCCATCAGCGGCGCGACATTACCCGCTGCCTGGCCGAGCGTGGATTGCAAGACAGCCCAATCCGCCTTCTGCCAGCCACGCGGAAGGGTGCCTGATTCAAGTTCGAGCCTGCCGCCCGCCCGCACGGCAACGAAGTAGGAAAGCTTCTTCACGTTTTCCAAAACGAGCGGCTGAATGACTTCGGTGCCATCGTCCTTGCTAGCGCGTTGAAACTCGATGTCCACGCTGGTTTCCCCGGCCACGCCGCGCTGGAATCGGATTTCCCAAAGCCCGTCCTCGCCCGCGACCGGGACAAAATCCGCCACGGCCGCACCACTCGCGCGGACGGTGGCAGCAGAGGTGGCATCGAGTCCGGGGATCCTGACGCGCAGGGATTTGAGCGAGGCATTTTCGATTTTATAACCGATGACAGCCCGCGTGAGCATCTGGCCTTCCCGGAGAGTGGCATCATGATAGACCTGTGCGGTGACCCAGGCATCGAGCCGGCTGATGGCTAGATTGAGCGACCAATCGCTTTGCAAAAGTCGATAGGCCAGCGCTCCCGGACGGGCGGCGGCGCGAGCGGAGTCTTTTGGAGCATCGGCAAGTTCGCGCGGATCGAGTTGGGAAACATTCTTGCGATCCACCGTGAGCACTTGCAAACCTAGGTCAGGAACCACGGTGACCACTCCGGTTTCACGTGAGGCATCGCGCAGGGAAAGCCGTGGCACAGTCCACTTCGCCTGGGCACCCGGCGGGCGGCCTGTGAGGGTGAGATTGAATTCGCGCTTGCCGATAGTCTTGCCCGATAGATGGAGGGTGAGAATGCGGGTGTTGCCAATTTTTCCTTCGGTCCAGTGGCTCAGCCCCTCGCCAGTGGCGCTTTCGATTTCCAAGCCATCGGGGATTTCCACATCCAGGCGGAAAACGCCGGAGCGCGTGATTGTGACAGTTAGGTCATCAGCGATCACCATGCGGTCCTCACCGAGCGAGACCAATTGCCAAGACTCCGCACGGATTTCCGGTGAGACGGCGGCGACTTTCACATGGGCTTTCACCGCGCCGGAGCCATAACGGAAAGCGTTCTGCAGCAGAACAAGCGGATTGCCCTCTTTGTCGCGCGGCACGAGCTTTCCAGTAAAATCCTCCGTGTTCACGCGGGAAAGTCCTTCGACGGTCACCGCTTCGGGTTGGGCATCATCCCCGAAAGCGAGGGCAAGGAATCCAACTTCACCTGCGGCACCATTTACGCGGATCGGTTCAAGATCCAGATTCATGGGCAAGGCACCTTCACCGCGCTGGGTCTCAATGGTGAGTGCGAATGCCTGGGCTTGCGCCGGTTCCATGGAAACACGCAGCTCGTGTTTTTCGGGGTCGAAGCGCCACGAGCCTACCGGACCATCGACCACATCGCTCACAGTGAATCCTTCCGGCACACTCATGACCAGCGAGGAAACCTTGCCCTGGGCCGTGCGAATCGCCACTCGGTGCCTGCCGTTCACCACACCGGGCCCAGGGAGGAATAGATTGGAAACCTCGGAGAAAAACCGCGTTTCCTCGGCACTGATGTTGCGTTGTTTCGGGCGGGCTTGAATGGTCACAAGATTCGCCGGGCCCAGCACCATCACCGCACCGCTTTCATTGCCCGCAAGACCTGGTAGAACCTGGGTTTTTGCGGCGGTAGGCGAGAAAAACTCCCAGCCGCTCTGATCCCAACGCACGGTCACCTGCCGCATCGCCGCAGGTCCGCCGGGCAAGGACCAGCCTTTCACGGGATCGGCGAGTGGCATTTCAAAGGTGGCCTTGCCGGTGAGTCTTCCACTGTTTTCGGCGACGAGGAAATAGGCATCGGCATTGCCTAACGGAGACTTTACCACCCTAAGACCGGCGCCAGTGAAACCACTGAGAGTCGCTGGTGGCTGGAGCAGCAGGAAGCGGTCGCCCGCAGCGCCGTGCAAAATGATTTCCATAGTTCCATGAAGCCGGCCGCCACTGATTCTGCAGTCCTGGATCATGGACTCGGCAGATTTTACTCCGGGGATTTCTCCGGCTTGGATGTGCCCCGAACACAAAAGTGCTAGAATAGTCACGACTGCGGCAGATTCGATGGCTTTCGACCCGCGTGCGTCGCGAATCACTTGCCAGACCCGGGGCAGCAGCCACCACAGACCCACGGATGCGATCCCCCCGAGCGAAAGAGCCGCACCTCCGGAAACTGATAGGACCGCCGCGAGAATCATCGCCAAACCGGCAACCATCAGCTGGCGCAGCTGAACCAACATGCCGTATGCAAGCGCCCCGGCTCCCAACACGCCTACCAGCCCCATACCGATGCCGATCCATGCCGCCCACGGGGCGACATTGCCGATTTCCACCGCCACCTCGCTGCCCGCAGCCACGACCGGCGCGGCGTATTCCAACATGCCGGCATTACCTCTGGCAGACGTGGCCGCTGATAGACCGAGCACCATGGAAATCGCAATGTAGCCGATCACCGCTAGGATCGAGAAAACCCGGCGCGCGCCCGCAGGCTCGCCCTTGCCAAGAATTAAAGCGGCCACACCCGATACTATCAGCGCCGCCAATCCAGACAAATGTCTGCCCAGCCATTCCCAGCCGTTTTCTGCCAGAGCGGGGCGCACCAATTGCGCCGAGCCACCGCGTGGCACTAAAGTGCGGCCATCATCTCCGGTTACCGTCCACTCGCCGATGACCACAGGGGCCGCCAGCTTCGGTGCGACAAGACGTGGACGGGTGGCCTTTTCCGAACGTGCACCATAGCGCAGGGAAACCTCCACCGCTTGGTTAGGGTCGGTCTTCAATGGCAGCGGGATCAATGTCTCGCCACCGTCCGAGCGGGCGTTCACCGACTCTCCATCGACCTTGGCTTCCCAGAGTGAGACGCCTTTCGGAAGGATCATGCGCATCGCATTGCGCCCTTTGGATTTCACGAAAAACCGTGCATCCGTCACCCATTGTCCGTCGCGCGAGACCTGACTGGAAAGCTTGAGGAAATCCACGACCTGATCTACGGTTTCACCCTGCTCGAACCATTCAATTTTCATGCCGATCTTAAAATCCCGTGCCGTGTATTGCCATGCAGCCAAAGTCGGTGCGCTGCTGAGCAATCGGAATTCGGCGGGCAACTCGGTGGGATCGATCGCGAGTAACGGACCTTCGCTCACCGGCTTCTCAAACTTCACCTGGAGCGGGCTCACCACCTGCACATATCCCCGTTCCGCCTGCACGTCCAACGGACGAACCTCGCCGGGTGTTAGCTGGCCGCCACGGGCGCTCATCGGTTGTTCAAAAGTGAGAAGAACCGTGCCCGTTCCCAACACCGGACGCGAGAGCGGGATGATCACGATGTTTCCTTCACGCCGCCAATCACGGCCCACATTCTGGCCGGTAACATCGATATTGCCGACCCCTTCCGGCACGGAGATTCTCCACCCGTTAGCCGGTGCGCCAACGACGAAATAATTGATCAAAATACTGCCGTAGGCCGCGCCCGCCTTGAGTGAGTAGAGATGGAACACGTCCGCCTGCACACTTTGACCGAGTGCCTCGACCGTCAGCCCGACTTTCCAATCGCCCTCACGCAAGCGGAACGACTGCTGCAGACCCGCAGTTTTTTTCGGGAAAAACGTGATCGGAACTTCTGCCACACCATTGGTTTTCCCCGCGACCAAGCGGTATCCTGCGGCCGCCACCGCACCGACATAACCACGGCGCGATTTCACGCCGGGGAATCCGAGGGGAGAAAGTTCCCACGCACCCGCTTTTGCTGCATCGTTCTTTTCTAACTTCACGCTGACGAGCTGGCGATTTCCGACCGCCTGTTTGAAAATGATCTTCAGCATGCGATGTCCATCCTTTGCCTCACTGGCCACGGCGTAGTCCGCCACTTCCGCGCCAGTGACAGAGGCCACGGCATAGTCTGCCGGGACCTGAATCTCCCACTCGCGCAGCGGAGCCTCGCGGATGTCCAACTCCAGATCGCTGGTGATGCGGCGGTCGGTCTCGCCAAGTTCGTAAACGGTCACTTCGGTGACGCCGATTTCCGGCAGCACTTGATCCGCCTGGATGGCATAGTCGTAGTCCGCTGATGGAAATCGATAGACAAAAACCTGCCGCAATTTTTCATCCACGCCGCCGGGGAATTGTCCGGGTGCGAGTTGGATCAGACCGCGTGCATCAGCGACTTCGATCCTAACCGCACCTTCGTTCGCCACCCGCAGCCAGCCGCTGTGGCGGAGCGCGCCGACTGGAGACATCCGCAGGGCTCCCGCCCGCACCGGAAAGCTGCCGAGCGCGGATTGGGCCTCGATCACGATGCGTCCGCTGCCTTCGATGGGGCGGCTGAGTTTCACCTCGAGGCGTCTTACATCGCCGTCCTGCCGCACCGACCAGCCGAGCACTGGATCCCCGGAAACAGATAGAACCTCGCCGGGGCCATTAAGACTAAGTGACAATTCAGAGAGTTTCCCTTGCAGCACGCGCAGGTCCACCACTGTCATTTGGCGCAGCAGGCCGCTACCCACACGGACGTCGCTCGTTTCGGTGCTGGAGAAGAACAATGCGCCATCAGCCACGGCATCGGTCGAGCGCCAGGCCATTGCCGCTTGGCCATTCACTGGGAGGAAGCCGCGCCAGTTTTTGCCATCGCGTTCGGGGACGACGGCGAGGTCGCGGCTGAATGAAACTTGGTCGCTCAGGCCTTCGATCCAAAGTGGCACCACCACTCCAGCGGGCAGTTTGAAATCGAGCGTTTGCCAGTCGCCCTTGTGCTTCACCGGCACTTCGATGTCGAGAGCGACCGGAAATTCACCACTGCGCTCCGCAATCAGATCGTAGAAATAGGCACCGTCTTTCTCCCTCAGAGCCACATGCCAGCCATCGCCGGAAACGGTGCCTGACAGCGCGGCACCACCGCCTAGCAATTCAAGCGACGAGCCTTCCGCCTCGGAGCGGGCCTTGCCGGCGAGATGGAATGAAACGTTGGTACCGTCTTCCGATTTCTTGCCGACGACACTCACATCCATCAGCTCCATTCCCCGTGAGCCGGATCCACTGGGAAAAACCTCGATACCAACGGCGGCAGCGCTGGTGCCGATGAATTGGTGGGAATCCGCTGAATGAACCGGGGCGAGGCCAGCAGCCTTGACGACTCGGAGATCGACTCCGGCGTCGGTGGTGACTTTGAGAGCGAGGGAAAAACCCGTGGCGACGCCGGGCGTTGGCAGAAGCAGGCTGGCGGAATTCTTTTCAATTTTTAGCCGGGTTTTCACCACGACTTTGAGGTCTGTTGGAAGTTTCCCTTCCGAAAGGGTCGGGCGCACATCGAGAAAGCGCGAGCCGTCTTCGGTCACGCGGACCGACCAATCGCGCAGGCCATCGCCAGTTACGGAAGTTACATCCCCCGCCCCGCTGAGGCCGAGAGTTAGGATTTCGGGTTTGCCTTGGTGGACGTGGAAGGAGAGTCGCTGCTCGCCGGTGATTTCAGATAGACCGGCACGGGCCTCGACTTCCGCAGTGGCGGAAAAGAAGAGCGGGGCTTCCTTCGGCGCTTTTTCGATGGGGAGGATGACAACGCGGTCGGTGGGTTCCTGGGCGAGGGAGATTCCCATCAGGGTGATCAAGGCAAATAGCGTTTTCATGTCGGTTGGTTTTCTATCACGGACTTGGAACCGTGTGGGTAAAGGGTGTGTAAAAACTGGAGCGCGGAATTTATTCCGCACGTGTGTCCTGAATCGGGCGGATTAAAATCGGCGCTCCCGGTGTTATTTCAGCAGATCGATCACGTGCAGCATATCCGCGACGCGGGGGCTGCTGCCATAGAATTGTTTGACGAGTGATTGGGATCCGGAGAGTTGCCTGAAGTCGATGGCATCGGCGAGCGGGCCGCCCTTGAGTTTCTCTGCGGCGAGCATCGAGAGTCCGGCCAGCTGCATCGACGGCGTGGCGCGGTCGAATACCTGGGTGGTGGATTCAAACGGCATCGTCCAGGTGCGTTCGACCATTTCGCCTTTCGCCGTATCGCGGAAACGCACGCTAACCTCGCCGATCTCGCCGGTTCCTTGTGGCAAGGTTTCGACTTGATAGATCGCGACTCCGGCTTCCTCGGCGGCAAGCTCGGCGGCATCGACAGTGTCGTTGCGGAAGTCTTCGGTTTTCAAACGGTCTTTCTCGAAGCCGATCAATTTGTAGCGTCCGACACGATCAGGATTGAAATGCACCTGCACTTTCACGTTCTCCGCAGCTGGGCGGAAGGCACCGGCGAGTTGACGGGCAAAGCTGTCGTTCTTGTCATCGCCGACGACGTAATAGCGGCCGTTACCGTTGCGGGCGAGTTCGGATAGAAGTCGATCGTTCAGGCCATCAGCCCCGATGCCGGCGATATCGAAGGCGATGCCTTTCTGGCGAAGGGATTTCACGCGCTCGGCCAAGCGTTCGGGATTTGCGTTGCCGAGGTTGGCGGCTCCGTCGGTGAAAAGCACGATGCGGTTCTGTTCGCCAGCGGCATGCGGCCGGGCGGCCATTTGTTCGCCGAGATTGATCGCCTGTTCGAGATTGGTGCCGCCTTCGCTGGCGGTTTGGTTGATGAGGTCGCCGAGTTGTCCTGCCTTGTCGCCAGTCCAGTTGTCGGCAAGCAAATGCGATTCGCGAGAGAATCCGACGACGGTGATATGATCGTTAGGAGTGAGCAGGCCGCCGAGTTGTTTGAGCGCGTTGGTCATCGCGGTGCGGCGGTCCTCGCGGACCATCGAGCCGGATTGATCGACGAGCAACGTGAGCCTGAGCGGCTGTGACGCACCGCGCCCGGCGGCAGCGGTTTTCAGCGAGACGCGGACCAGATTGCGGCCTGGGATGATGGGATGCGCAGCCTGTTCGATGGTGGCGGCGACGGGCTCGTTAGATGCTGGCGCGGGATCTCCGTAGTCCACGGCGTTGTAGAACTGCTCCACCTTGATGCCGGCAGGATCGGGCCGGTTGCCTTTTTCGAGTGCCGCTTTAGCGATCTGGAACGAGGCATCGTTGATGTTCAGGGAGAAGGTCGAATAAGGTTCTTCGACAGCGGCGATTTCTTCGATGGATTCGAGCGGGGATTTGGCAGGTGGTTGGGCTTTTGCCATTTTGAAAGGGCGGTCGGACGCTTCAGCCAACCTAGCCCGCTCGGGCGCTGCTGGAGCTGACGGCTCCAGAGCTTTATCCACCTCACTGAAGAGATCGACCTCAGTGCGATCACCAGAGGCAATGGCTCCAGTTTCAGATGACTTGCGATCAAGGTTTGAAAGTGATTGCTCTTCCTTGTTTTCCATTTGTTGGGCAGCCGATCGAGTGGCCTTTGCGTCTCTTTCTAAAGTTGATTTATCAGCTATATCCATGCCGAGTGATTCATTGCTGGCCGACGGTAGCCGACTTGCTGTTTCACTTTCTGTTAAATTAGAAATAATATCACTAGCAGGGTTGGGGGATTCCATAGCCGCTCCGCCACGGGTCGATTCGCTTGTGGGCTGAGACAAACTTGGGATTCCAGCACCTTTGCCACCACCCGCTCCTCCAGCACCTTTGCCACCACCCGCTCCACCAGGGGAATTGTAAGACCAGGTCCTAGCGACTGCGCCGTGATCGCTCTTCATTTCGTCTTTGCCCTCTCGGTTGTTCAGAATGGCATCAATATTACTTGAAGCGGCACTAGAACTCATCACCCGACTTTTCCCCCTGATTTCCCCTGAAGCCAGTGCTTTTTTTGCTTTCGCTAGTTCGACGGCAGGCTCCATGGGCAGTTCGTCGGAAGGAGCGGCGGAAGGCGAGTTTTCCGAATCAGCAAACTGGCCTGCGGCCAGACCGTCTGTTTCCTCCGTGAGCGCCTGCCCATTTTGATTTACTCCACCAGATGACCACTGCTTGTTGCCCGATGCTCTGCCCTGAGGCAGGGACGGAACAACGCGGGGTTTGTCAGAATCCACGGCAAGGTCCATCTGCGATGCTGGCACTGCGGCAGCGGCCGGTTTAGCCTCCCCCATTTCCCGCCTGCCGAGATCGCGCTGACCGCTGCTTGCGTCTTGCCCACTGGTCGATGCGGAGAAAGAGGCTGTTTGCTCTCCTCCTGCCGCATCACTCGTGCTATCCGGCGGCTTCTTGTTGGAGATGGTTTCCGCAATCTGTTTGAGCTTCAACTGCTGGAGCTGTTCCTGGTCAGTTTCGAAATCGCGTTTTGCATCCGCATAGTCCTGTGCGTCGAGTCCACGTTTGATGGTTTCCTCACGAGTCCCATCCACCCTTGTCTCCATCGCGCTGTGGGCACCTTGATCCTCATTCACGCCGTTCGTTCCATAAAATGAATCCTGTCCTTTGTAAATAATGCCTTTAGTCCTAACGATAGTGGCTAGGACCTTGCGGCGTTCCTCCACTTTATCCTCTTGATCGCGGATAATTTTATTGAGGTCCTGCGAGGCCGCTAAGGAATCGGTTTTTGAGGGCGTTGCCGCCTTATCACGGGATCCGCCGCTTTTCGTGAGGCCAATGGGACTTA
>JBDTNJ010000489.1:0-2112 GCA_039933825.1 Luteolibacter sp. | reverse complement strand
ATCTTTTTCCAAAATCTTCAGTCGGATCTCGTCGAAATAGCGCCGAATCACCTAGTTGAAGGCCCAGCCGGCTCGGCCAGCCGCTGCTCCTTCTTCTTGGCCACAATCAGGAAATCGTAAAATCCCTGAAGCACACAATATACGAAGCCCGGATATCCATCGAGGACCCCCAGTCGCACTACATACAAATACAGGAACTTCACCAACCACCTGCCGGGCAGCCTCGCGTGGCATTGTTTCAAGGCCCGCTTCCGGGGCATTGGATCCGACCCAAACAACCCGAGCCAATCGACGGGCCCCATGCAGGTGTCCTGCAAGTCCCCTGCCTCTTCGCTGGAATACCGGTTGTGCTTCTCAACCCAATCCGCGATTCCCTTGGAGAAATTGTAATGATCATAGGCCACGCGGATGTGACCCACTCCGCGCTTCGCGTCATTTTCACGCTGGCCATGTCCGGACTTGGCGAACCGGACTTCCCCCACCTTCAATAACCTCACCTGCGGATAAGGATATTGCGTGCTGCGCTTGATCCACTTACCGAGAAAAATAATTCGGTTCGGCACAAAATACGCGCTGTGACGGTCCTCTGCGATCACTCGCTCACATTCCTGCCGCAGCTCTTCATTAAATCGCTCGTCCGCATCCAAATGAAACACCCAGGGATACTTGAAGGAAATCTCATCCAGCGCGTAATTCCGTTGGCCGCCGAAGTCATCAAACACCCGCTGAAGCACCCGGGCTTTCTTGGCTGCCGCAATCTCACAGGTCTTATCGCAGCTATACGAATCCAACACAACGATGTCATCACACCAGCCCGCCGATTCCAAGCAAGCTGGTAGATTTTGCTCTTCGTTTTTCGTTAAAATCAGAATTGAAAACATCGGTAAAACTCAGCGGGTTGAAATCACCTTCGCCGGATTTCCGCCGACCACCGTTCTTGGCTCCACATCCTTAACGACCACCGCTCTCGCCGCGACGACCGCTTCTTGGCCGACATTCACGCCCGGACCGATGAAGGCATCCGCGCAGATCCAGGCCCGATCGCCAATGGTCACCGGCAGCTTCAGCAAAGTCATGGCCGGATCCCGGAAATCATGACTGCCACCACAAAGGTGGGCTCGCTGCGATATGGTGACCTTTTCACCAATGAGCAAAGGCCCTAGATTGTAAAGTAGCGCATCAAAGCCGACTGATGACCAATCGCCGATGGTCAGGTTCCACGGTATAAAAATGCGGGCCGACGGGTGGATGTGAACATGGCACCCCACCTTGGCACCAAACATGCGGAGCAGATAGCGCCGCCAGCCCCATAACAAACGAGGGCTGTATCGGAAAAACGGAGCGCACAACGTCCAGATCAAGCGACCTGCCAATTCGCCCCTAGTCCATTTCCGTGAAGATCGGTTGAATTCGATATCCATGATGATTCGACTCAAAAACTCCGCACGCCGTAGCGAAACAAATACCAAACCGCAGCAAGCCGTTCATGGCGCTGACTGCATTTTTGTGACTTTGTTAGCTGACCCGTTCTGGTTTCAAAAGAAACCGCGAACTCGCGCTTAGGTTGCTCGTGACGAAAGGTCGCCAGCGCCCGTGGAGTGTGATACCAATCCGTAACGATAAGCACTCGTCTCGCCTTCAATGAGTCAAAAATGGGTTGGGTGAAACGGGCATTCTCCAGCGTATTGGTTGCTTCGTTTTCGTGATGAACGAGAGACTTTGGGACAAGTTCCCAATCAAGAAACGCCACAATGGTGCCGCTGTCGCCACTCACCACAATTGGGATTTCCGGATACATGCGGTGTAACTTTACGACCTCACGGTTCCGTTCGTTAGTTCCGCCGCCCAGAGCAACGATCGCATCCGGCTTCCAAGGTGGGGAACTTGGCTGGGGATCAGGCCACCGTCCGAAAAAGACCCAAATTGAAAACACCAGCAGACAGAAAACACCTAACAAAATAAACCGGATGGAGGTGGTCCATCGAATGTCGGAGAGGAATTCCGAACTCTGCGGCCCTATCGGCGAAGACGTCTGCACATCAACTTGATGCGAGCCGTCCTCCTGAAGAATTTCAGAACTCATTCGAGCAAGGATAGATAGGCGACGGTCAT
>JBDTNJ010000488.1:0-25494 GCA_039933825.1 Luteolibacter sp. | reverse complement strand
TCCCGATGCTCGCCAAATGGGCCGCCCTCGAACTGCGGGAAGGCTGGCGGAGCTGGGGCGAGAAAACCATGGAACGCGAGGAGAGCGGGCTGGCGGAGCAGACGCAACCGGATTAAATTATCAAACCGCGAATGAACGCGAATGGACACGAATTGTGCGGCTTGATTGTTAACTATTGAAAATGACGCTTGCGGCACGGCTAACTGGAGCGCGGAATTTATTCCGCAAGTCCAGGTGTTTCGTGCGGAATAAATTCCGCGCTCCAATTGAGGAGTCACTTCGTTTTTCGAAATCTGGTATCTGCGTTTTCCAAACTTACTCGAAAACCGATTTCAACTCATCAGCAGTTAGTTGCCGCCAGTCACCTTCAGTTAGGTCGTCCGGCATTCGCAAGCCGCCGATGGAGATCCGCTGCAAGCCGAGGACGTGATTGCCTGCGGCGGCGAACATGCGGCGGACCTGATGGTAGCGGCCTTCGTGCAAGGTGACGAGAGCTTCCTTTTCTCCGAGCACTTCCAGTTTCGCGGGTAGCAAGGGTTTTGTCTCGCTGTTGAGCACGAGCGTTCCCGATTCAAAAAGCTCGCCTTCATGCCCTTCGAGCGGGCGATCAAGTATGACATGATAGATTTTTAGGCAGCCGGACTTCGGGTGGATGATCTTGTGGAGCAGCTTGCCATCATCGGTTAGGAGCAGAAGTCCGGTGGTGTCTTTATCGAGTCGGCCAATCGGATTGAGCCCTGGATTGCGTTGGGCATAGCGCGGGGGCAGTAGATCGTAGATCGTATCGCCGGGATCCTCGGTGCTGCATGTGTAGCCGTCCGGTTTGTTCAGTACCAGCACCATCGGTGACGGCGGATCGAGCTCCTCCCCTCGCACACGGATGCGTTCATGTGGTAGTAAATCGCTATCGCCAAGAACCGCGCCCGTGTCATCGGTGACCACACCGGAGCGGATCAGACGCTGGGCCTCCTTGCGGGAGCCGTAGCCGAGATTGGCGAGAAGTTTGACGAGTTTCATGAAGAAGACTTAAGACTCAAGACCGGAAGACAGAAGATGAAAAAGTACGAAGATGGATAAAAGTTGTGGTTCCCTGTTTTTTCTTACGTCTTGTGTCTTGAAGTCTTTTGTCTAATCAACGCTTTTCGGCGAAGAGAAGCTTGTAAACTTTGTCCTCAGCTACTTTGCGCCAAGCCATGCCGCTGGCTTCGAGGACTGCTTCGTAGGGGAGTTGGCGGTTTGCGACCAGCAGCAATTTTCCGCCGCGTTTCAACGATGCGAAGGCAACCCTGAGAAACGCCCGGCCGAGATCGACATCGGTGGCTTGGCCGGTGTGAAATGGCGGGTTCATCACGATGGCGTCATAGGTTTCCGGCAGGCCGGTGGTGACGTCGTGCCAGTGGTAACGGATCTCACGCGGATGGCCTGATAGGTTGATGTGGGCACAGGCGAGGGCGCGGGAATCCGCCTCGTATAAATCCAGACGATCGATGTTCGAGCAGCGGCGCAGCACGGAGTCTGATAGAAACCCCCAGCCCGCGCCGAGGTCGGCGACGTGGCCGTGCAAATGGGCGGGCAGATGGGCGGCGAGAAGTTGGGAGCCGGGGTCGATGTGATCGCTGCTGAAAATCCCGGCTTGCACGGTGAAGCCAGATATTTCCCGCAGCTCGCCGAGTGCCCGCCATTCATCAAAAATTTCCTCATTCCAAGTTCCATCTTCGGTCGCATGGAAGGCGCGGCACTTGTGTTTCTGAAGCGAGGTGATGGTTCCGGTGGCTTTGGAAAGTTCTTTTTCAAAGCGCCCGGCACCAGCGGTGTTCGGCATGGCGACGAGCAATTTTCCACCGGGTTCCAAATGATCGCGGGCCATGGCGAACCAAGCCAATGCCTCGTCCCGCGACTTGCCGGGCAAGACCAGCACGAGCGGCCATTTAGCAGCGATGAGTTCATCGACCCGGGTGAACCCGGCTTTTTCCCATGCGGTGGCCAACGGTTTCAGCGGCTGCCAACCAACGATCCCCGGCCATTTCCCTAACAATGGATGCGGCTCTGCGCCGAGGAACAGGACTGGCCCGACCTCCTTTGGGAGGGCGAGCATCAATGTTTCAAGGGCAGGATTCACGAGCGAGTCTTGCCCCCGATGCTCCCCGGAAGCAATCACAGCTTGCCACGATTCATCCTGACTCCATCAATCACGAGCTGGTCACGAGTCACCGCCACTTTCTCTGGGTTCGGCCAACCGAGAACGACAATTCCGAAACTTGACAGTATGCACGATTAGATGTAGATGCATACTCATGAAATCACGAGTCACCATCACAATCGATCCGGAAATCCACCGCCTCGCCAAGCAAACCGCGCGAAAGAAACACACAACCGTTTCCGGCCTCATCGAGTCCCTGCTCCAATCTGAAGCTGTGTCCAAAAAAAGGGGAATCGTTGCCAGCATGGTAGGGATCGCCAGCCTCCGGTCGCCTGCGCCGGGCACCGATCCACTTTATGACGCCTTGCAGGCCAAACACCTCCGCTGATGAGGATCCTGATCGACTCGGATGTCCTGTTGGATGTCGCCCTCGCCCGGGAACCCCACCTTGCAGCTAGTGCCGCCGTGCTTGAATGGGCCGAAGCGGGAGGCGATGCCGCCGTCGCCTGGCACTCGCTCACCAATTGCTCCCACCTGCTCAAAGGCGGCAGGCCGTTTCTAAAAAAGCTGTTGGAGTTCGTCGAAGTCGCTCTGGTGGAAACGGCGGACGCCCGCAATGCACTCCGCTTGCCCATGACCGATGTGGAAGACGCCTTCCAAGCGGCTGCGGCCCAATCCTGGAAAGCGGACTTTATTATCACACGCAATTTGACCGATTATCGAAAATCACCCGTGCCCGCCATGTCACCCGCCGACTTCCTCGAGAGGTTGAAATGACCTTGTATCAACTCATGCTCCGATGCGGAATTTGTGGATCCGCCTGTGTCGGGTCGAGTTCGCGGCGAACTCGTTTTGCACGTCGTCGAGATCTGAGCGACTGAGCCTCGTAACCGTTATCGTCGCAGATGGGTCGTTTGTGGTATCAAACCCGTTGCTCCAGCCCAAGCCGACGAGATTCGTCAGAATGAGCCGGTCATGGAAACCATGGCTTGCTGCGGATCGCCACCTGTTAGGTTGGGCGTTCCCAAGCCCGATTCACCGCCTCTTCGATTTCCGGGCGGATTTCGATCAGGAAAGGCCCATCCGGGAGTTTGCACGGCTCGGACCGCCGGATTTCATAGCCCCGGACGGCGGGATAGTGCACGCAGTTTCCGCAGTCGGCATCCCGCGTCTCCGCACAGCATTTGCTGCAGATTTCCACATTGCGGTGGCGGGCGCAGAGCCGCCGGGCCTTCTCTTTTCCATAATTCGGACATGCGTGTTTCACGCCGGTCAGCTAGTCAAGCCGCACGGCCGATGCCAACCGGATGCCTGTAAAAAATCGGTGGACGGAATAAGATTTTCGTCCCTCCCTGCCAACTTTAGCTAACGGATTCAGGCGGCACATTTTTTTCGATGTTTGTTAGATTGTTCTCCGCAAAAGCAAATTTGGTGACTACTTTTCCACCGATGAGGTGCTCTTGGATGATCCGCTCCAGCACCTCCGGCGTGCACGAGTGATACCAGACGCCTTCTGGATAGACCACGGCTACCGGGCCATGCAGGCAGACGCGCAAGCAGTTTGCTTTGGTGCGGTAGATTTTTGAATCCTTCCCGCCTGCTAGGCCGAGTTCCTTCAGGCGGCGTTTGAGGAAATCCCACGATGCGAGACCGACTTCCTTTGCACAACACTTCGGCTCCGTTTGATCGGCGCACAGGAAAATGTGCCGCTCGATCTTTCCGATGCCAAGGGAGTCCGCGCAGTTCGTGAGGTCGTTCATCGGAAAAGTATAGAAGCGGCAACGTTCGAGTAAACGCCGCATTTGGCATCATGGTAGATCGGAATATGTCAAATGGGTGATCCCCCGAGCCAGCGGACGGCGGAGCTTGCCGCGCGAGTGGCGGTGGCGAAGCAGCCTTGCATCAGGTAGCCGCCGGTGGGGGCTTCCCAGTCGATCATTTCTCCGGCGATGAAAATGCCGGGGAGTTTCCTCAACATGAGCGAGGCGTCGGTTTCGCTCCAACAGATTCCACCAGCGGAGGAGATGGCTTCGTCGAGCGGGCGGGGTTTGGTGAGGGGGATGACGCAGTGTTTCACCTCGCGGGCGAGGGAATCGGCATCAGTGAAAAATTTCTGTGAGAGAATGGCGTGGGCGGGCTCGCTGAGTTTCCAACGGGTGCGGGCTTCGTCGAGGAAACCGCGTTTTACCGACTGCATTTTCGTGACGAGTTGTGCGTGGCTGAAGGTCGGTTTGAAGTCGATAGCGATGGCGGGCTCGGGCATGGCGCGGAGGACTGCGCCGAGTTGATAGATCGCGCCGCCTTCGAGGCCGTAGCGGGTGAGCATCAGCTCGCCGATGGCGGTGGTCCCGCCAGCGCTGACGAGGAGGTTTTTCAGCGGCTTGCCCTCGGCGGCAGTGAGGATTTCCGGCGACCATTCGTGCTCCCAGCCGCAATTCGCGGGGGAGAGTGGGTTTTGGGCGATGCCGAGTTTTTCGAAAAGAGTTTGCCATGCGCCATCGGAGCCGGTTTTCGCCCATGACCCGCCGCCGAGGGCGAAAATGACGGCATCGGCATTGGTGGATTCGCCGTTATCAAATGCGAGTCGGTAAGGTGGGCCGGGCTCCAAGCTGACGCAGCGGTGATTCATTTCAAAGCGCACG
Source organism: Luteolibacter sp. (assembly GCA_039933825.1). Taxonomy (GTDB): domain Bacteria; phylum Verrucomicrobiota; class Verrucomicrobiia; order Verrucomicrobiales; family Akkermansiaceae; genus Luteolibacter. The sequence continues at coordinate 20,712 of JBDTNJ010000488.1, read as the reverse complement.
CCGAGTCCGCGCAGCCGCTCGATCCAACGGCGGAGCAGGGGCGCGGCCTTGAGAGCCTTTGGGTAAACCCGGCCGCTGGTGGCTTGGAATGTTTCCACGCCAAGGTCGGCCGCCCACTGACGCAGGGCGTTGGGATCGAAGCCGGCAAGCAGCTCGGACCAAATCCCGGGCGGTTGATCCGGGCCGCTGTAACGGGTGGCGAATTTCTCCAATGCCTCGCCGTGGGTGATGTTAAGTCCGCCTTTGCCCGCGACCAGAAATTTCCTGCCGACGGACGGTTTCGCATCAAAAAGCGTGACCCGCACCCCAGCCGATGCCGCCACTTCCGCCGCGCGGAGGCCGGCCGGGCCGCCGCCGATGATGGCGAGATGGGGAGAATTTGGCGGGTGGGGATCGATGCCGGAAAGCAAGGGGTAGCGGCAAAGAAGAGTCCATCCCATATCTTTCCGCCGGGTATTCTCAATCGCGGGATCAAGTGCCTAGGTTGACACAATCCCCGCTCGCCCCCATGGTGCGCCCGCTTCTCGCCTTTATCATGATATTTAAAAGTCTCTGTCGCCACGCCGGAATCGGTGCGAATTCCTATCTGCTCAAGACCAAGTCCGCCAAGATCGTGTTGGACGCAGGCATGCACCCGAAACACGAAGGCTCCGAGGCGATCCCGCATTATGAGTATCTCGAATCGGGCACGGCGGACTCGATCATCATCACACATTCCCATCTCGACCACGTGGGAACTCTACCCGTTTTCCTCCAGAACCAGCCACAGGCAAGGGTTTTCATGTCGCCGGAGACTTCTGAGTTGGCCACGGCGATGCTGCACAATTCGGTGAACGTGATGCAGTCGAAGCGGGTGGAGCATGGCATCGCAGAGTATCCGTTATTCGAACATCGCGAGCTGGATGACATCGAGGAATGTTTTGAGTTGCGAGGAATTGAGAAGCCATTCGATCTCGATCACGGTGGCACGGTGCGGGCGACTTTCCATGACGCCGGGCACATTCTCGGCTCCGTCGGTGTGACCATCGAAGCCGAGGGAAAACGGATTTTTTACACGGGCGATGTGAATTTCGAGCACAGCACGATTCAAAAAGGCGCGCTTTTCCCGACCGAAACGGTGGATGCCCTGATCGTGGAAACCACCCGCGGCGAGCAGGAGCGTATTTCCACTTACAATCGTCAGGATGAGGAAAATGCGCTGGCCGAGGCCATTTCCGGTGTGATCGCCCGCAAAGGTTCGGTGTTGATTCCGGTGTTCGCGATGGGGAAAACGCAGGAAGTGCTCGCGATGCTGCACCGTTTTAAAAAGGAAGGGCTGATCCCGAAGAAGACGCCGGTTTACATCGGCGGGCTGAGCACGAAAATGACTCATGTTTACGATCGTTTCACCGATTCATCGCGCCGCCATCTGGCCGGGTTCCGTTTCCTGAAGGACATGGATCTGGAAGCCGGCAGCAAGAAACGCAAGGGCCCGATCCCTTTTCATCCCGGCTGCATTTACGCGCTTTCCAGCGGCATGATGTCGGAGAAAACTGTTTCTAATAACTTCGCCCGCCAAGGCGTGTTGGAAAATGCCAAGCACGGCCTGTTCTTCGTCGGCTATGCGGACCCCGAAACGCCGGGGGGCAAGATCCGGACCGCGCAACCGGGTGATTCGATCGTTCTTGATCCAGCGTATCCGCCGGTGAAGCTGAATTGCGAGACGCGGATTTTCGACTTCAGCGGCCACTCCACGCGGGATGCGATTGCCGACTACATTGTCGAGGTCGCGCCAGCCAAAGTGTTTCTCGTCCATGGTGACGATGGTGCCGTCGAGTGGTTCCGCCAAGAAATTCTGCGCCGCCTACCGGGCACCGAAATTATCGTTCCCGAGCCCGGAATTGAATACGAAATTTAACAAACTCAAGCCAATCATAACATGCTAGCCGAAACTACCAGCACTCTCTCCCAGCTCTCCAACCTGCTTCCTCAGATCGCCATCATTGCCGGCGTCTGCGGCCTTGCCGGCTGGTCCATCCGCGGAGCTTTCACGAAACCGGCACCGGCGAAAGCGGCTGCCACTAACACTCCGTCGCGGGATCGCTCGAAAAATCTCGAAGCTGCTTTGGAGAAATCCAAGGACTCGCTCAAAGCCCTCAAGTCCGAGCACGAAGCCCTGAAAGCCTCTGCTGTCCCCTCTGCCAGCTTGGAAAAAGCCAACGCTGAATTGGATACCACCCGCAAATCGCTTGAGAGTGGAACGACGCGCATTTCTGCTCTGGAGACCGATCTGAAAAAGGCTTTGGACACGATCAAGAATCTTAACAGCCGCGCCAACGATGCGGACAAAGCCCAGAAGGACCGCAGTTTCGCCCTTGAAAACGAGCTTTCCAAAGCCCGCCAGCAGCTCGCCATCGTCGAAGCCCGTCCTGATAACACGGCCGAACTCCACACGGAAATCGAGCGCTTGCGCGAGTCCGTCGCCGTGAGTAGCCGCTTCGCCGGTGAAGTGAGAAAGCGCGAAGCCGCCGCCCAGGAGGCCCTCGAAAAAGCTCAGGCGCAGCTCGCTGAAATGAGTGATTCATCACGCCCTGTCATCGCTTCAAAGAAAATCGGCCCTGTCGCGTCCATCGCCCCCGTCGGCGACTCTGACCGCGTTGCCGCAGCGAAGGCGGAAGTTCTGCGTCTTTTGGAAAGCAATAAGCAGGCCGCTGCGTTAGAATCCGTGGTGTCTGCTCCGGTCCAAGAGGCAGCAGCCGACGAGCCGGAGTTGGCCGCTCACGCAGTACCTGAAATTCCGGAAAAAGCGCCGGTTCACGACGATCTCTTTGCGTTGGAGAAGTAAGCGCAGTGCATCCGCCGCGAGTGAATCTTCCGGCCATGACCCACCCAAAGCTAAATTATTAAGCAAGGTTTACAAAATCCACTTGCAGGCTGGCCAAATTGGAGTATGCAAACTTCCAATGAAATCAATCTTACTGCTGACCGTTGCTGCCGTCGCCATGCTTCTTAGCTCCTGCAACACGTTTATCGGCCTCGGTCGGGACATGCGAATGGGTGGAGAGGCGATGGAAAAAACCGCAACCAAGGGTGCTGGTGGTGGCGGAGGTGGCGACACTTCCGGTGCGCCGGTTTACTGAGTTTTTTCACCGAGGGCCTCCGCCAAGAATAGGCGAGTCAACTGGGTGGGTGTAATGCACTGTGGACTGCGGCAGCCCGCTGCCGCTTTGAGGCCACGCAGCCTTCTGCTGCCACTGCGAGGCCGTCGCCCTGATTGTGAGAAATTTCGCTTCAGATCGCGTGCGGCCGGGGTGACTTCGCCGGAAAGAAGCACCTGACAGCAGGCTGTCCGGTCCAAAGCAGCAGCAGGCTGCACGCAGTCCATGGACTGCGTCTCAAACACGCGGGGTGTGACGCCGAGGTTTGAAGCCTCAGCTCAATACGCCCGCCAGTAGGCGAAAGCGCAGATGAGGGTTGCGATGCCGTAGGCAAGACCCGCGCCTGATAGAACAGCCCAGCGCTTTTGATCGGCCGTCACCCAGGTCACCGCGTCGCGGAAAAGATAGGGCATGCCAACGCAGAAAAGTGAGGCAGTCAGCATGATGTAAGTGTAAATCGGCACGAGCAGGCGGGATTGCGGATCTTTGAGGAACGCGGCTCCCAGCAATGGTGCGGCGGCCATCAGTCCGACCAATCCCAGTGCACGAACGGCGAGGAAATCCCGCACGCTGATCGTGACAAGAATCAACGAGGCCGGCACCAGCAATCGCAGGAGCCCCTTGGCGGCATTAAATTCACCGAGGTCCATCGCCAGGGCGCTCAGCTTGCCATAGCCGGAGGGTGCGATGAGCAACCAGAACCACGCGAGGCCGATCCCTAGCAGGATTTGGCCGAGAAGCGCGTTGCGGGGGAACTTTTTCAAGAAATCCTGTGCCTGCCCCGGTTTTGCCAGCATGAAGGCATGAGTGCCGATCAGCCAAACCGCGAGGACCAGACCCCAGGTGAAAAGCGACAAGTGTTGGTAAGGGTGCCTCGGATCCATGCGGCCCTTGGACTAGAGGCACAGGCGGGAACATTCAAGCGCCATCTTGTTGGCGAAATTTCATGGAATTCTCATCGATCCTGCATCGGGAGTTCATAATCGGCTGATTGGATCTGTGGCATGCCTATTCGCTTACTCATCCAGCCTGCTGCCGATTGGCTGGATGCGCCCGCGCCGCAGCGGGTCGCGTGGGTGGCACTAACGGCCTTTGCGGGCTTGGCCGTTTACGGCTTCAGCGTCGGCTACTGGCGCGATCCCCTGATGGGTGCCTATGTTGCGGTGAAACTGCCACTGCTGGTATTTCTCACGCTGGCTTGTAACGGGCTTCTGAATGGTTTGTTGGGCCTGCTGCTCGGGACGGGCCTTGGGTTCCGCCAATCCATGTTGGCCTTGCTCAGCGCCTTCGCCCTCGCGGCGCTGATTCTGGGATCGCTGGCACCCGTCACGTTATTCCTCGCGTGGAATGCGCCACCACCGGACTCGCCGGGTGCGGCAAGCGCCCATGCCGCCTACCTTGTCACCCATACGGTTCTCATTGGCATCGCGGGCATCACGGCGAATATCCACCTCCATCGCCTGCTCGCGGTGAGGGCCCCGACTCCCGCCGCTGCCACGGCCACCTTGCTTGCCTGGCTGGGTGGAAATGGATTTCTCGGTGCGCAGTTTTCCTGGATCCTGCGTCCGTTTTTCGGCTTTCCGACACTCGAAGTCCAATTCCTCCGCGCGGATCCCATGCAGGGGAATTTCTATCAAGCGGTTTGGAAATCGCTCGATCACAGCACGGGTGGGCACGGCCTTCCAGCCCTCGTTGTCATCCTGATTTTTCTCATCGGGCCAATCGCCCACGCGATCAAACAGAACCACAAAACCACCCCACGACCATGAACACGCCAGACATCCAACCACCACCGCTTGAAGCCCCGCTTCCGGAAAACCCCGACATCAAAACCCTGTTCGAATCGCTGCTCCGCCGGCCCCGCGCCCTCGTCGCTCACCTTGAGGAGGCGAACCACGGAGCTACCGGGAAATTCGTGCTGATGGCCGTCGTTTCCATCGCACTATTCGGTTTCGTGCTCGGTTGCTTTGCGAAACACGAGCAACTCTGGGCGGCCCCCACGAAAATCGCCGCAGGTCTGATTTTCTCCGGCGTGATTTGCTTTCCGAGCCTCTACATTTTTTCCACGTTGGCCGGTGCCCGCGTTAGCATTTCCCAACTCGCCGCCTGCCTTGCGGGTGCGCTGGCCCTGGCGGGACTGCTGCTACTCGGCTTCGCGCCCGCCCTGTGGATTTTCGCGGAATCTACAGATTCGCTCGGTTTTATGGGAACGCTGGCACTTGGGTCATGGATGATCGCCGTCGCCTTTGCCCTGCGTTTTCTCAAATCCGTTGTCTTCGCCGCCGGAGGCACCCAGAAAGGCCCGCTCGCCATCTGGAGCATGGTGTTTCTGCTGGTCACTCTGCAAATGACCACTTCGCTGCGGCCGATTCTCGGGCGCTCGGAAGTCCTGCTCACCCAGGAGAAAAAATTCTTCCTACAACATTGGTTCGATACTTTTGGAACCTCGCTCACCACCCCGGCCGAAGCAAAAACCGCCCCTCAAGCTCCCGCCGAAACCGCTCCAGCCAATGGTTCCCGCAATCCCTACAATGCGAATTAAGGCATGAAAACCACCATCGATCTTCCACCCGACCTGCTGCGACTTGCTGCTCACTTGGGAATCGATCTTCCGCACGTGATCGAGCACTTGCTCCGTCGCCACCTCCGGAAGATCTCCACGAAGCTGGAGATGGAAACCCATGCTAACGAGTCCCTTGATTGGCGGCAGGAGCTGTTATAAGTTACCGCCCCTTGGCGGCATCGATCCCTGTAGTTGGCACGTCCCGCGCTCGCCAGCGACTGATCGCGAAAAATTCGACACTCGCATTTCCTTGCCGCATCGCTATCTTTCCCTTTGAACTCACACCACGCTCATGCCAATACCCGACCGCTTGTTTCGTTACGCTCTTCTCGCCGCCGTAATACTTTCCACTTGGAGCCCGCTTCATGCCGCCGAGCCCTTGAAGTATGTTTCGTGGAATCTGGAATGGTTCCCCGGTCACCGCCCAACCGCATCCGCCAAAGAGGCGGATGCCCACATGAAGGCAGCCCAAGAAGCGCTTAGAAAAATCAACCCGGACATTTTTGTCGGCGTTGAGATTCACGATTGGGCTGCATTTCACGAACTGGTCTCGGTGCTGCCAGGCATGGCGGTGAACGCCGTCAGCAGCTTCTGTGACCCACTAACCGGCGAGCTCCGCCCGCAGCAGATAGGGATTGCCTCAAAGCTCAAGTGCCACGCGGCGATGTGGGAGAACTGGGCGGCTAACATGCCAGAGATGTCGCGCGGATTCGCCTTTGCCGCACTGGAAGTCCCCGACGCCGGATTATTGATGGTCTATGGAAATCACTTTAAGAGCAACCGCGGCAGCGATAGCGAAGAAGGCGCTAAAAACGTCGCCGCGATGCGTGATGACCAAGCCCATCAACTCCTCGCCCACCGTGATAAAATCAAAAAAGCCTTCGTAAAGGACACTGTCTTCGGCTGGATCGCATCCGGCGATTTCAACACCAATCACGACAATCAGTTTCCCCAGTGTCACGCTGTTAAAATCATCACGGATGGCGGATACTTCAACACGTGGTCAAACACGCCGAAAGAAAAACGTCTGACATGGCACCCCGATGCCAAGAGTAAATTCGAGCCAACGACCTTCGACTACATTTTTACCGAAGGACTCAAACAAACGGACGCTGTTATGATCGAGGTTCCGGACGGAGTCTCTGATCACAGTCCGATCAGCATTACGGTTTCAAAGTCTTGAGATCTCACAGACAGCATTTAATTAATCCTGCCGGATTTCGGTCTTAATTCCGGCGCTTTTTCCGACCCGCTTTAGCTAACACATCACTGTTTCCACGAATATTTTCACGGTAAATGGCGGTGGCACTCGTGTGTCACACGCGATGAAGCATCAATCCATCGGGTCACTGAAGAAGGCGCGAATCCTCTCGGTCCAGCTGCGGCGTTGGGGAGGAAGCGATTCGGATCCATGCTTGTCGGTGTTTCCATGAAGCGCTTCCCGTGTTTCTGTTTGGCGGTGTTCTAGCAGCTCTCCAAGACGTCCGGCGAGCGTGGGGTTGGATTCAATGAGAGGGGAGATGTCGCTTTTGCGGATTTCAAGAACCAAGGTGTCCGTCTCGGCGCGCACGGTGGCATTGCGAGGCTCGCCGGTTAGGAGGGAGATTTCTCCGAAGTATTCGCCGGGCCCTAACTTCGCGAGGACGACTTGCGGGCCGCCATCGGATTTTCCGATGACTTGTACGCTGCCATCGAGAATGACAAACATGGAATCGCCGCTTTCACTGCGGGAGACGAGGGCTTCACCCGGACCAAAGAGGATGATCCTCCCATTTGCGACCAAGCTGCGAGCCTCGTCTTCGGTTAGGCAGTCGAGGGCCTTGCCCGTCACGATTTCCTCGGCTCTGGCTTTGGCATCGGCGAAATACCCGGGTTCGTTGGGTTTGCGGACTTCAAGCGAGCGGATGGGAAAGGGAATGCGGATGTCGCGTCGCTTGAGCTCATACCACAATGCGGTGCGAATGCCATCGCAGGCCGCGTTATAAAGACTGGCGTGGCGCATCCAAACCCGTAATTCATAGATGACGGAATGATCGCCGAAGTCGCAGAGAAATACCGTGGGTGCCGGTGACTCGATGATACCTTGGACATTTGTAGCGGCAGCGAGAAGCGCCTGCTTGGCTAGGGCGGGTGGAACATCATAGTCGAGGCCGATCCGCAGGCGAATGCCGTGCTCCGGTGTTGGGTAGTTGAGGTTGACGATGCTGTGTCTGACGATTTCACTGTTAGGTAGCTCGAATGAGACTTGGTCATTGTTGACCAAACGGGTTGAGCGCCAGTTGATCTCGGTGACTTCCGCGCGGTCGCCCTTTTCCCCGAGCAAGAGCCAATCGCCGACCTGGTAAGCACGGGTCATGTGGATGCTGAATCCGGCGATGACATTGGCAAGCAGGTCCTGCATCGCGAAACCCAGGATCACGGCGGCGATTCCCGAGGTGGCTAACAGACCGGTGAGTTCCAGATGGTATCCCCATTTGAGGATGGAGGAAGCCGTGACAAGAACAACGAAGACACCGCCGAGTTGTCGGAGAATGATGGGAATATGGATTTTTCGGCGATGGGCAAGCCAGGCACCGCAGATCAGTCGGTCGCACAATACCCAGAGAAGCAGTGCGGTGCTGAAAATAAGTGCTGCTCCGAGATGATTGACCCAAGCTTCCCGACTGAAGAATATGGATCCTGCGGTCCAGGCAGCCAATGTTAGCGCGAACAAGTGGAGGCTGAATCGGGGAGGGCGCCCCATCCGGCGGAACAGCAGATGGAATACGATCCACACGACGACGTGAATCGCAATCGCGAGCCCGACTGTTTTGGCCAAGAGATGTTGCAATTCGGGAGTCATGCCCGCTTATACGAAATCAACCGCTCTTGTCACGAATTCTGATGGGCAGCTCTTCCGAAATCGGCTGCTTTCTTGAATCAACTAGACATCGATCCAGGGGCGTGGTTCAGGGCCCTTGGCCATTTGGATTGTCCACGGAGTTTGGTTTCCGCGGGGGCGGCGTGCGATCGCCTACAGAATCCAGGATCCCGCGCGAGTTCCGGTTGCCGGCCCCTGATATGACGTGGTTGGTAGGGAGCAGATCGCCTTGGCGCTTGGCGACTAACTGCTCTTGGATGGTTTGTTGGATCAACTCGGTGGCTCGAGCCGGCAGCGGACCAAAGGTTCCCTGCCCAGCCAAGGGGGAGGTGGCGACCAGCTTTGCGATGTCGATCGTTACCGGTTCAGGAATCACCGTGGCATTCGGATGCATGATGATCATCTTGCCCGCTGGCACGGAGACGCTGGTTTTACTGCCATTGATGGAAAGGTGCTGGGTGCCCTCCAAGGTGAGGAGCTTGATCCACTTCCCGGGGTTGTATTCGAACATCACCGTGGTCCCTGTGATGGCTGCGGTCACGGTGGCGGTTCGAATGGTGGCTCCTCCCACATTCTTGGGGACCTGCAGCAACACCGATCCTTGCTTTAACTCCACGTTGCGGCCGCCTTCGCGAAAGCTGAAAACCGAATTCTGTCCCAAGCGGGTGATCGTGCTGTCATTAAAGGTGAGTTCCGTGCGCGACTGGCGCCCGGTCTGAACCGACGAGGGCAAGGCAACTTTCTCGCCGATAGAGGCGGCGTGGGGGCTGCTTGAACCCGGATAGACCTGCACTTCATTGACGGCCGCAGTCACGTTCGCCGTCCGGAGCGTGTCGGCGGCGGCAGGGACGATCAGGGCGAGGAGAGGAATGAAAATTTTCATGAATATTAGAATGTATAGTTCAAGCCGAGTCCGATTCCAGATTGCCAAGCCTCGAAATCATTTGCGCCGAAGGCGGCGTTGGAGTTGACGTTGGTGTAGAATACGTTGGTGTAAATGCGGGCGTTCCGGCAGGGTGTCCAGGTGAGCTCCAGTCCGACGATCTGGCTCCAGTCCTCACGACCGTCATGCCGGAAATCCCACAACGATCCGGTCCAGGAAAGGGTAGAACTGAGGTGGTCTGCGAACCAATAAGTATAACTCACATCAGCGGAGTAGGTGTTGCGTTCCAGCGCATCCGGGTTGGCGTCGATGTCGAAAGCGGCATCCACTCCTGCGGATAACTGATACCTGGAAGCCAGGAGAAGGTCTTTCTGGAGACCTGTCCGGATTCTTTGGGCGCTGTAATTGCTCTCGGAGAGGCTACCCGTGGTGATCCGCTGGTATTCATAACGAGTAAAGAAGATCAGGTCGTCGAGCTCGGGGATGGATTTGACAACTCCGAGATAAGGATTGAAATTTTCAAAATCGACTGCGTTGTTTCCCTCGAAGCGGTAAATTTCCTGTGCGAGGCCGATGTCGGCAAACCAGCCACAGGCGATTCGTGGGCGCCAGAACACGGCGAGCCGGCTGGCCGAAAACCAGGCTGGCTCGGTATCGAGCGACGTCTCGCCGGGCGCGTTGTCGGTATAGCTGATGCTGGTGTCAAAGGTGACATTCACCGGAGCACGTCCGGAGTAGGATCCGAGGACCTGCTGCACACCTAAGTCCGAGTCAGCGGGGGAAAACGGGGCGTAGCCGGGATTTTTCAACGCTGAATCCGGTTGGAGGGATGCGGGGTCGTAATCGGGACGCGAGGAGCCGAGAAAAGGGCTTAGATCGGATAAAACGTCAGCATGAACACTGGCTGCGATGAAAACCGGGATGATTAGAACTTGGAAGCTTTTCATTACTACAAAAGCGAAGCTAGATAGCTCATCGAATGATGACAAGCCCTCCTTTGACCATTTGGAAACGCTGGCGCAAAGCTTTTGCGTGTTTGGTGGGGATCGTGATCGTAATGCTCGGATTCGGGGCGCTTCCCTTCCGGAATGGCCGGGTATTGATAGAAAGGATGGATCGTGAGTTCGGCGACTGGATCATCCGCCGCAGCGGCGGACCGGCTGAGAAGGAAGAACTGGTTTTATTGGGGATTGACGAGGCCAGCATGTCGTTAGACGGGCTCGCCCCGGCCGAGGTCGCGGCTAGCCCGGCTTTGTCCTTGATGAACCAGCGCTTTCCGTGGGACAGGCGGGTCTGGGCGCGTGCGATCGACCGTCTGGCCGGCGCGGGCGCGAAGTTGATCGTGCTGGACCTGATTTTCTCGGAATCCAGCGATCCCGACGCCGACGCGGAACTGGCTGCCGCGATCAAACGACACCCCGGCCAGGTGGTGCTTGCATCGGTCATCAGTCCGGGTGGAGCTGGGGCGGGAAACGTTTTCATGCTCGTCGAGCCGGCCGAGCGTTTTCTCGAAGCCGAGCCTCGCCTCGGATACGTGAACTTCTACAGGGATCAGGTCGACGGGCTTGAGCGAATGGCCCGCTATACCACTACCCTAGGCATCGAGAATGAAGGGCGGCGGAGAAGCGGCGAGCCGGAATACCGGTCATTGGCGGCTGAGGTGATTCATGCGATGGGCTCGGAAGTTCCCTCAGGTGATCATGAACTCCGTTTTGCTGGTCGCGACGAGACCGGGGCGGCGGACCTTTATGCTCCCAAAAGCGTTTGTGGAATTTTCGCCGATGAGATATGGAAAAGGAATTATGACAACGGTAGCTTCTTCCGTGATAGGGTGGTCATGATTGGTCCGGTAGCCCCGAGATTCCAGGACATCCACAATACGCCGATGGGGCCGATCTCCGGACCGCAGCTGCATCTCCAGGCGATCGCGTGTGGCTTGGACAAAGCGTTCATCCAGCGTTACACAAATCCGTGGCCCGGCATGATTTTGCTAGGCATCGTCGCCCTGGCCTGGACCCGCTGGGTAAGCCGTCCTTTGCTATCTGTCTTCGGGGTGATGGGGATCGCGGCATGCGTGGTGGGAGTTACTTTGTGGGCGGGATTCGCACTTTCATTGTTACTGCCCGTATCCGGCGGGCTGCTGGCGTTGGGCTCAGGGTGGGCCGTGGCACAGTCATACGAGATGGTGACCGAGCGGCTCGAGAAACTGCGCTTGAGGCGGGACTTCCGGCGCTTCGTCTCCCGGGATGTGGCGGATGCCATGATCGCGCAGCAGGACCAGTGGCGGGAAACCGCGGCCGGGGTAAAACGCCGGGTCGTCGTGCTGTTCTCCGATGTGCGGGGTTTCACCGAGAGGTCCGAGCTGACAGATCCAGGAGATCTGGTGAAGCAGTTGAATGAATATCTAACGAGCATGGTGGCGGTAATTTTCCGTCATGGCGGCACCTTGGATAAGTTTATCGGAGACGCGGTGATGGCGCATTGGGGGGCACTGGGGGGCGGGAGCGATGAGGATCATGCCCGCAAGGCCATTCTCGCGGCTCGGGACATGATCGCCGTCCTCGCAAAGATGAACGCGACCTGGCAGGCTGCGGGAAAAGCACCCTTTCAAATCGGTGTGGGTATGCATTTGGGCGAGGCGGTCGCTGGCGAGATCGGGTCGCCGGACCGGACGGAGTTCGGAGTCATCGGGGATACGGTGAATCTCGCCTCGCGGTTGGAGGGCTTGACCAAGGCGTTTCATTGCGACGTGATTTTTTCCAACGAAGTTAGGCAGGCTTCGGGGATGGATGACGGGATTCTCGATCTGGGGCAGGTTAGGGTCAAGGGGCGCAGGAATCCTGTGAGGCTTTTTGGAATTGGAGATGAGGCAGTGGTCCGGGAGCAGCTCAAGTCCCTTGAGCGCGATGCGGATGGGGTCATCGTGATGACCGTTAAATAAGGGCTACAGGGTGTCATTGGTGCAGGTAGGCCGGCGGAATTTTCGGTCTCTACATTTTCCCTCTGGCAATTTTGCGCCGGGCTAGTCAACATCCGCAGAAGATAACTCATGAATTCCTCCTCCCCTCTACCCGAATTGCCCGCGATAGGGTTCCTCACCGAGGTGGCATCACCCCATCGCGAGTTTCTCGCTTCCTTTGGAAAATTCGTCCGCCCTAAAACCAGCGAGGCCTTGATTGAGGAAGGGACTGCCCAGAATTGCCTGTACCTTATCCTAACCGGGATGCTCCACGTAGTCGTGGCGGCGGGTGAGCGGTCGCTTTTGGTCGCCACCTTGGGAGCCGGGGATTCCCTCGGTGAGGTGAATGTTTTTGATCCGGCCAGTGCAAGCGCTTCAGTCATTGCCCGAAGTGAATGCCTTATCTGGCGGATCACGGGTGACGAGCTCGGGGCATTCTTTGCTGCGGATGCCGAGGGCGGGGTCGAACTCTTGCAAGGGTTGCTGCGTCTCGCCGCCAAGCGGATTCGCACGATGAATGCCAAGCTCGTCGATTCCGAAGAGAAGGCTTCGTTTCATGATTTTTGGAAAGCCAGCGAATGAACATTCTATCCCATTCCGGCCCCTTCGCCCTGTTTTTCGCTTTCGCAATCGCGCATGCGCTCGCGGACTTCCCGCTTCAGGGAGACTATCTAGCCCGCATGAAAGTCCGCAATCAGGCAAACAACCTCCAGGAATGGATCATTTCACTAACGGCTCACTCGCTTGTCCAAGCCGGTGCCGTGTGGATCGTCTCGGGTAGCGCGATCCTCGGAGCCACGGAACTCTGTTTGCATTGGCTGATTGATCTCGGAAAGGGCGAGGGGAAATTCGGTTACACGACCGACCAGTTCCTTCATCTCAGTTGCAAACTGGCCTATGTGGTCGTGATGGTTCTCGGGATGGTGCCTGTGCAGTAAAAATACTAACAGACCCCATCTGTCGTCGAAAGCACCTTGGAACCCTGATTTCGCCGCAACAAGGCACTAGAAATCGCAAAAACGTGGGTAACGTGGCGTGCCCACCTATTTCGTGGTCCTCGTTATCTCATTCCAACTCAAACTCCGCATGGACGATCGTGATGATGTCCTTGTCTCTGGAGGTCGTGTCGTTGTTGCCTTCGTTCGATGTCTCAGTCGAATTGGCGGCGTTGATATTGATGATGCCCATGTCGGCATACACCAGCTTGCTCACATGGGTGTTGCCTGCGGAGTTGAGGATATTTTCGGCGCGAGCCCGGGCGTCCTTGGCCGCTTCCGCCAGCATCTCCAGTTTCAACTCTCCCAAGTGGGTGTAGTAATAGCTCGGGTCGTTCGAGATAACGTCCACACCCTGTTCCAGCAGCGTGGTAATCTCGCGAGACACCTTTTCGATCTGCGTGACATTCGTCGAATTGACCCTCACCACCTGCAGCGCCTTGAACCCCTTCGATTCCTTGCGTTCCGAGTGCAACGGAACAGTGGTGCCCGGCAGCACCTTGTCCTCTTTGATGACATCGAACTCCTCGATGATCGAAGTGGACTCGGTTAGAATTTCGTCTTCCTTGACTCCCTGCGCCTTCAGGAACGCCACCACCTTCTCGGTGCTGCCCTTCAACGCCACATAGGCGGCGGTGCGGTCCTTTCCCTGGGCCTCCACCCCGGCCGACCATTGGATCAAGTCCGAAACGATCCGCTTCCGCGCCGAGCCGGTGATCCGGATATTGTTTTTTTCCGGCCTTTTTCGCACGTCCTTCCAACTCGTTGCGGCGATTAAAGTGGATACAGCCAAGCCCAACGCGACGGCGACTGCGCTGAGGAAGGGAAGGGAGACCGAGCGTGAGGCGCGTGTCGCGGGAGTGTCGGTGCTCATGAGGTAGGGGTGTGGCGTGGTTGAAGACAACGAAAGTCAAAACGTTCGATGATGGCACAGAATCTTTCGGTCAATACGAGGCTGATGAAATGTCCTTTCGAAGGGTGAATGACATCGTTAGCGTTTCTAGCGTCTTTTGAATCGGAGTCAACTTTACAGATCCGGGTTGCGCGGGAACTTGGCGTAAGGCAGTCGTGCGCCCTGATATTGCTGCTGGTCGGCGCGAATACCCGCCGGTGCGACAAAGCCCACCGTGCCCGCTGCGGCAATGATGTCGTCCTGATCGATGCCATCACCGCTGACGCCAATCGCCCCGATCATCACGCCGTTGCGATAGAGGGGAAAGCCACCGGGGAAAATCGTGATGCCGTTGGGCAGATTGGGATTGGGCACCGTTAGTGCAGTGGTCAGCACCACGCCATTCAAAGGGTTCTTCAGCCCTGCCGGTAGCAACGAATATTGTTCCTGCAATTTGTAGAATGGACCCGGCGCGGTATTGGCGATGCCCGGTGGAAAAAACTGCTGAGCCAGGAAGCCCACCGTACGCGCCGAGAACGCCCGCGTGTTGTTGGAAAAGAAAACCGCCGTGCGCGCCTTCTGGGCGGCCACGTCCCAACTGAAGATCGTCGCATCCGGTGTGCGAATGGTGCCGAGGATGGCGGGTGCCGTGTTAGGTAACGCGGGATTATTCACCACCGTGATGAAAGTTTCTGCTTTCTGCGCGGCTGGCAAACGAATCCCGGCGCGGGTGATTCTAGCGCGGGCTGAAGCTTGGGAAAGAATGGTCGCCACCTCACTTGAGGTCAACCGGAGCTGGCCACTGATGGGGCCGCTCACCGGATCCGCGACGATGGGTGCTCTAATCTCGCAGACTTGCCCGCCGAACAAGCCGGTTGGATAAGCGACGACGGGTGAGTCCACGACAGCGTAGGGTGGCACGAAGCTGCCAATCGAGCCAAGCGCTTGGACGCTGCCAAGTCGCGTTTTTCCCACCACGTAGGGGACGCGGATGCCATCGATGGACACATTTGAGCCAAAAATCCTAGCTGTGGGCTGAAAGCCGAGTTGGCCGGCAAGCGCCACGTCTTCATCCGGGTCGTAGCGTTGTTGTGTCTGGATGTCGGCCAGTGCGGAGAACGGGCTGGACGCGGGAGCACGGGTTTGACCGGCCACGCCCACGCCGCCGATTAATTTCCCGGCACTGTAAAGTGGCACTCCGCCGGGAGATCCGGCGAGGCCGGTCAAGGGAGTCGGGCCGCCAATGGCATCGCCGTTGGTGCCGCTGGTGAAATCGGCGACATAGCCGGCGTGCGGATTCTTAAAACGATTCACGTCGGTGAACGAAAGGCTCGAAAAATTCACCCCGACGAGCGGGCCATTCGGACGATTTTGAATTCCGGGCGGAAAATGCTGCTGCACGATGAACCCGGCCGTGCGCGAGGTGAAGGCATTCTGGTTGGTACTCAAAAAAGACGCAGTGCCGGCCTTGGTGATCGCATCCTGAACGGCGACGGCATCGGGTGCGCTGTCCACACTCCAGACGCCCAGAACGTATCCCTCGCGGTCCACTACCGCGATGACCGCTTGGGGCTCAATCTGCTGCGCACGGGAAATAGCTTGGGCAAGAACGCGAGTCACCTCAACAGAAGTCATACCGGAGGCAAAAACCGCCGAGATCAGCAGCGCGGGTAACAGCTGAATGAGCCTCCGAATCATGGCCCAATAGAGGGAAACAGGAGCCCGGCGGCAAGTTCAATCCGCAACCTTCCCGTCGTGCCGCTTCCTTCGATATGGAGTTGGATCGTCAGCACCCCGGACGAGCCTGTCGCTCTCTTGCTCCGAAGGTTCGTTTCCTCCGGGAGAAAATCGGGTGATCTTCCGGTCAGTCGTCATTGAGTTCGGCCGCCCGCTCGACGATCAGGGCTACGAGGCTGGCCAGCTCCGGTGACGGTGATTCTTTGGGACGGACCAGCAACAACTGCGTCCGGATGCCCGGTGAGGTCAGAGGGAGAATGACACAGCCCGCGTGGGGGATTTTTTTAGCGTGGCTTGGTATCAGTCCAACGCCGGAACCCGTGGCGACCGCTGCCAACATCAGGGGCAGCGAATCGAGTTCCGCAGTGATAATCGGGGAGAAGCCCGCAAGTCCGCATGATTCCATCAGGAATTCACGGCGTCCCGGGAAAAAAACGTTAGATAACGATACCCAACTCTCGCCCTTCAAGGCCGATAGGTTGATCGCCTTTTTCGCCGCTAGCGGGTGATCATCTGGTAAGACGACCGCCATCCGATGTTGTGAGAGAAGTTTCACCGTAAAGTGCCCGCGCTCATGATCATCGATGTTTCCGAGAATCGCGACATCGAGTTCGTGTTTCCGAAGTCGCTCGATCTGCGCGCTCGGCGGCAAATCGAACAGGCTTACTTTTGCATGCAAGTGGCGTTGCTGGAATTCCCTAACTGCCGGAGCCACCAGATCATCGAGAAACGGACCGATGAAACCGAGCCTCAAGGTGCGGCGCATCCCGCCGAATTTCTCGCGCACCTGTTGGGCCGAGAGTTCCACGTCACAAAGCATCTGCCGGGCTTTTCCCGCGAAAAACCTCCCCGCGTCCGTGAGATAGATTCGCTTCCGGATGCGGTCGAAGAGCGGCACGCCCAACTCATCCTCAAGCATCGCGATCTGGCGGCTCAGCGCGGGTTGGGACACATGGACTTTTTCCGCCGCGCGCGACATGCTGAGCTCTTCCGCAGCAGCCACGAAGTATCGGAGTTGGTGGAATTCCATGCTGGACGATGCCAAGATTCCGAATCCCATGGCAAGTAAGTTCATGCTCTAAGCGTATGAAGTTCGGAAGCAACCGGTATTAGCGGAATTTTTGAAAACGTGGAATTATCTACTTGTTATGAAAATCACACTTCGCAAATCCTCCGAGCGTGGCCACGCCAATCATGGCTGGCTCGACAGCCACCACACATTCAGTTTCGCCGATTATTATGACCCGGCGCACATGGGTTTTCGCAGCCTCCGGGTCATCAATGAAGATCAAGTGGCACCACGCGGCGGTTTTCCCACCCACCCGCACCGCGATATGGAAATCTTCAGCTACGTCGTCGGTGGCACATTGGAGCATAAGGATAGCATGGGAAATGGCAGGAAGCTCACCCCCGGCCAGATCCAACTGATGAGTGCCGGTTCCGGAGTCGCCCATTCGGAATTCAATCCCTCCCCCACCGAGCCCGCACATTTTCTCCAGATCTGGATCAAACCCCGCACCCAAGGACTCACACCCTCGTACACCGAGTGGCACCCATCGGCGGATCATGAAAATGCTGCCAAGGTGCTCGTCATTTCCCCGGACGGCCGTGAGAACTCCGCCACGATCCATCAGGATGCGGATATCTATCGGGTCCGTCTCAAGGCGGGTGAGACGGTCAGTCATGACCTGCCCGAAGGCCGCGGACTTTGGCTCCAACTGATCACTGGAAAACTGACTGCGGCAGGCGTCTCTATTGAACCCGGCGATGCCATCAGCACCGAAACGGGAGGAAACATCGATTTTGTTGCCTCCGAAAATTCCGAAGCTATACTATTCGATCTTGCCTGAAATCCCTCCCCCTAAAAATTAACATAAATCAAATTCTATGAAATACGCTACAAACATCGCCGGTGGCCTTCTTGGCCTTTTGTTCCTCGTCTTCGGATCGAACTTTTTCTCAACTTCATCCCCATGCCACCGGGGCCGCCTGAAGGCACGCCCCCAGCGCACTTCATGGCCGCTCTCTACCCGACCGGGTATCTCGCCTTCGTGAAGGTCTTGGAAATCTGCGGCGGTTTGCTGGTCGCAGTTCCGAAGACCCGCAACATCGGCCTGCTGGTGCTTGGACCCATTATCGTCAACATCATGTGCTTCCACATTTTTCTGACGAAAGGTGCCACGCTCGTTGATCCGGTGAATATCCTGATTTCCGTGCTGGCCTTGTTCCTGCTGTGGTCCGGTCGCAAGTCTTTCGCCAGCCTTCTCAACTAACAAATCACACCCCTCCATGCCCTGTTCGATTTGTTCACCCCACTCGACATAGGCCCGCTCACACTTCCGAACCGGATCCTGATGGCACCGCTTAGGGTCTGGAAAAATTCATTTCGTAGGCAAACACGTGGTCAACGATGCCGTTGGGACGCGTGGGAATGTGCGCGAAGTCGTGGCAAAACACCGGAAAATCCAACATATTTCTTTGGGTTTAAATCATAGGAAAACTTCAGAAGATCTAGAAAACACAATAGATAAATTAGCCAATTTTACCGGTCAATTCCGCGTGACATTAAACTAAGTTAGAGCAGTTCATGGCGCGCGCCATTGGGAGCTGCATGCATTTTGAAAAGTAGGGTTTCACCCTATTTCGAAATTTCGCTTTAGAATTTTAATTTCTGAGTGTCGAGAGCAATCCGCTCGGCAGACTATTAGAACTCCCTACCCAATCAAAAATCATGAAACGTAAACTTGAACTTCTAGGTGGCACCTACGCCGCTGCGCTAATGCTAACAACCGCTGCCTTAGCCGTTGAGCCAGCC
This sequence comes from Luteolibacter sp., assembly GCA_039933825.1. Taxonomy (GTDB): domain Bacteria; phylum Verrucomicrobiota; class Verrucomicrobiia; order Verrucomicrobiales; family Akkermansiaceae; genus Luteolibacter. Next base: position 1,871 of record JBDTNJ010000488.1, on the reverse strand, counting down.
ACGGACAACCCGACAGTGGAAGACAACGCTGCGTCTTCCGCGCCTATAACGTCTAATTTTGGCCGAACTTCGAAGGCCAGCCTCCTCATGGGAAAGAACGTAAAAAATCTCCAGGGTGAGACGCTGGGTGATATCAATGACATCATTGTGGATCTCGCTGCGGGCCGCATTGTTGCCGTGGTCATCTCATCGGGCGGGTTCCTCGGCATGGGGAATGAATTGAGCATCGTACCGCCCGGCGCACTCCATTTTTCCGCCGGGGGCGATGCGTTGCTGCTGGATGTCTCCAAAGAAACCCTCAGTCAAGCACCACACTTCAAGTCCAGCGAATGGCCGGACCTCAGTAAGGCCGGGTATGTGAGCAGTGTTTACAGCGCCTATAAGCAAGCTCCCTACACGAATCAATACGTGCCGAGCCAAGCCGACAACACCGCGCGCAACACTAGGGATCGTGATGCCAACAAGCCCACACCACTCGATCAAGGCAACAGCCAGAGTGATTTGGAAATAACAGCCAAAATCCGCAAAGATATCATGGCCCAGCCTGACATTTCCATGAACGCGCAAAACGTGAAGATTATCACCACTAACGGTCACGTCACTCTCCGCGGTCCGGTGGAAAGCGCGGAAGAAAAACGTCTCGTCTGCGACTTGGCGATCAAGGCCACTCATAAAGACAGCGTAGATGACCAACTTGAAGTGAAATGAACCATCGGCTCACCATCCACCATCTCCCCACCAAAAAAGAACACAAAAACAACCAAAACAATGAACTCAACATCAGTATTCTGCATCGCCAAGTCGCTCGACCAAGCTGATCAAATCGTTGATCGTCTCCAGTCCGCGCACTTTTCCAAAAGCAATATCTCGGTACTGTTTCCCGACAAGGGAGCAACACGTGACTTCGCCCACGAAAAAAACACGAAAGCTCCTGAAGGTGCTGTCACTGGGGCAGGCACGGGTGGGGTTGTCGGTGCGGCGTTAGGTCTCGCCGCAGGGATTGGCGCACTCGCGATTCCTGGAGTCGGGCCCTTTATCGCCGCCGGCCCTATCATGGCTGCGCTCAGTGGAGCAGCTCTCGGCGCCACTTTGGGTGGTGTTGCCGGTGGCTTAATCGGCATGGGCATCCCAGAGTTGGAAGCTAAAGTCTATGAGGGCAAACTCAAAGAAGGCAATATCCTGATATCTGTGCACACCCATGACCACGATGAAGTCACGAAGGCCAAGGAGATCTTCGAGCATGCTCACGCTACCGACATCTGTTCCACCAGCGATTCCTCAACACCACAGCTCCACTAGGCTGAGGTTCGCGCATTGTAGAAGCCTGGTATAGCTCATTCATCCCTATCAAAATCCGACCCTGTGGCTGAAATTCCTTGGCCACAGGGTCACTCCCTCAAAATAAACAAAACATTATGAAAACACCAAAGTCACTCGAAGACCTATTCTTCAATGAACTGGCCGATATGTATAACGCCGAGCAACAGCTCGTTAAAGCGCTGCCAAAACTGGCCAAGATCGCCACATGCACGCGCTTGCAAGCAGCCTTTCTTTCCCACCTCGAGGAAACTAAAGGCCACGTCACCAAGCTCAAAGCCGTCTTTGAAACGTTTGGTAAAAGCGCCAAAGGCAAGACCTGTGAAGCCACCAAGGGACTGCTAGAAGAAGGCGATGAGATTGCCAAGGAGTTTGAAGGCTCGCCCGCAATCAATGCTGCGCTGATCTCCGCTGCGCAAAAGGTCGAGCAAGCCAAAATCGCCCAGGGTCACGACCTCGAAGAGCCCGTCGTCCGGCTCGACCTGCGGCGCGATCATCATCCCGCCGCCGAAGAAACGGCCATTCGCGACCGCAATGAGATTGACCTTTTCGAC
>JBDTNJ010000487.1:0-9938 GCA_039933825.1 Luteolibacter sp. | reverse complement strand
GATGGAACGGAAGCGCAGCCACCAAACGGTGCGATCCAACAGTACGCAGAGGGCGAGGAAAAATACCGCTAGGATCGGCCACATGACCCAGCCGCCTTTGATGAATGTTTCGATGACGATGTTGGCAAGCACGATGGTGTTAGTTCAGTTTGAAAGTGATGGGACGGGTGAATTTGGTGACGCTCCCGGGCGGAAATTTCCAACGCCAAACGGTACTGACCGCGCGTTCATTGAGGATCGGCCATGGAGACGGACTTTTCGCGTAAGCGGAGACGACGCTGCCGTTTTCGCCGACGACGAATTCGACGACGACGGTGCCGGTCTGGCCCTTGGAACGGGCTTCAGCCGGGTAGGATGGGGCGGGCATGCGGCCACCGGCGAGGCGTTTGGCATCGGACATGCCGTTGCCGCCGTTTTGGCCGCCGTTGCCGGTTTTGCCTTTCGCTTCGGCGTTTCCGTTAGCAGAGCCGCCGGTGGCGCTGGTCGGCAGGGTCGAGCGGGTGGGCGGCTTGCTGCTGGGCTTGGGAACCGCGCGCGGTTTGGTCGGTGCCGGTGCTGGATTTTCCGCAGGCTTGGTGGCCGGTGGCGGCATGTCGGGGATTTCCGGCAACGGGGTGATCTCCGCAATTTCCGGCATTTCGGGCGGAGTGGGGAGGGTTTCCTGCTCAGCGAGGGGAACGACGGCTTCATCCGTCTCTCCGGTGGTGCCGGTGTCCGTTTCCTGGGACGGTGGAAGATCTCCGGTGGTGAAGTCTTCTATCAGAATGGTGGATTCGAGGTTCTTGTAAGGATCGAATGGGTTTTTCTGGCTGATGATTTCCCGCACGGTTGGAATCACGATCCCGATGGTGCCAAAACCCGCGACGCTGAGCCAGGTGGCCAGCGTGCCGATGTTGAGAGCATAGAGGAACGGGGACATGGGGATCTGGTGAAATGTGTTGAATTCGAATCTCATCGCCCGCAAGGGAAATGTGGGAGGTCAGTGGACTCTGAATGAGATAACGAACGGGAGGCCAATTCCTTTTGGGCGATTTGCAGGGTGGAAAGTGTTTTCATCTCACGGGTGACGATTTCCGTCACGTGGGGAGCCGAACGCACACGCCGCTCGAGGTCGGCTTGTGCGAGCAGGAGTTCTCCGGCCATCTCCCGTTTAAGGGCTTCGTCGCCGGTGAGCGGTCCATCGCCGATCGTCCATTCGCGTACAAACTCGGCGAGAAAATGCGGCTGGCAAATTCGATAGATCTTCGCGCCGTAGCGGACGAGATCGCCGATCCACGCGCCGCGGTAGCCGGAGCTGCGGGAAATCGCGAGTGCTTCCTCCGCAGAATCGGTGGCGCGAGCGATCCAGTCCTGAGCCAATGCGACGCCGTCCGGCTGGTCCAGCAGCATGGCCAGCGCCCGACAGAGGATGCCACGCGCCTTGATGGCGGCCTCGGCGGTTTGATCCGTTAGTTCGTTGGAGATTTCGAGAAAATCCACCGCGAGCCGTGCACTTTGCCAGCCGCAGACAGTGCGGCCCATTTCCAACAGAACCCGCGCGCGGTTGGCGTGGAGCATGGAGGCGATCAGCTTTCGTGCTGGTGTCGGTGTGCCACTCCAGGTCCCTAACAAATTCTCTGCTTTTGAAAATCCGGCGAGAGCGTCGGCCATGCGATCCGCCTCACCGCAGGCGGTGGCGCGGTTGATCCAGGCGAGGATGAGTCGGTTGGCATAGCCCGGGTTTGTTTCCAACGGGACGTGCTGCATCGCCTCGATCGCCCAGTCTAATGAGTGGATGGCTTCTTCCGTTAGTTCGAGCACGCGCAGCACGTCGCTGCGGTTGATCCAGGCGGCGGCGAGTAACCAGGATGACTCCACGTCATTCCTCCACGGCAGGGCCTCGCGGATTTCTATCGCCTTCTCGAAGTGAGCGAGCGCGGTCCGCCATTCGCCCTGATCCATCAGGGCGATGCCTTCGAGCATGTGGCGTTTCGATTCCATCAGGCAGTGATCCGTTTTTTGAAAAAGCGCCGCCATGACAACGCGAATCCGGTCCAGACGAGCACCGCGCTCGCTGCGGCAGCGAGACCGGCGACGGTCTGTCCGGCGATGCCGCCTGCCTCGCCGGTGTGGATCCAGCGAATCCACGTGCGCGCCTGGCGGCCGGTGCTGAGGGCTTCGAAGCCTTCGGATTTGACGATGGCAGTGGTGGTTAGATCGACCGTGAGTTGTCGCCGCAAGTCCGGCCGGCCGTGATGTGAATCGGCGATGGCGAAGGTGGCGGAGTTCGTGAACGGGAGCTGGAGTTGGATCGACTGCCATGCCGGGTTCGCGGTTTTCACAGCGGCCAGCGCGGCATCGAGTCCGGTCCGATTTTCAGGCAAGGTGGACTTTTGCGGCTTTTTCTTCTCACCCTTGGGCGGCGGTGTTTCACCGGCGATGCGGAACACGAGATTGTTCGCCCACTGATGGGAAATCACGGTGCCGCTGGTGACGATGACCAGCAGCGGAATGGCAGCCCAAAAACCGAAGACGTTGTGCCAGTTCCAGTCCCGACTGCGGCCCTTGAGGCGGCGCTGGAGCAGCGTGACCGCTTTGAATGCCGGTCGTGTCCAGCGTTTGGGGAACCACAGGAAAATGCCGGAAATCACGAGGAACAGGAACAGCAAATTACCGATGCCGATGATGGCTTTTCCCGTCTCCTGCGACGCGCCCTCGCGGCCCAGCCAGCGGTGCCACGAAAGGATGAATTTGAAAAACCCGCGCACGGTGGTGTTTCCCTCGCCGAGGGATTCGCCGGTGTAGGGATCGGCGAAGGTGCTCTTGTCCTTGCCGAATTGGAACACGACAGGTTTCGCCGGATCACGTTCAAATCCGATAGATGACGGTGCATTTTTTACAAGCGCCGGATTCTCCAACAGTTTCTCCGGCCCCAGCGCGGCGACACCGGGAGTGATGTGGAATCCGTCCGCCTGTTCCGTGATCTGGCGCTCGAACGCCATCAGCACTCCGGTCACCGACATCACCGCCACGATGGTACCTGCGAGCAAGCCCACGGCGAGATGCAGCCAGAAAATGAATTTTCTAACTGTCATCATCACATCTCGGCCCATTGCCGCAGCAGATTGTGATAGACGCCGGTGAGCTGCACCGCACTGTCGTCCGCAGCCTTCTGTCCTGCGAACTCGCCGGCGATGCGCTGGGTGGCGAGATCGAGATCGAAGAGCAGCGTGCGCTGTTCGTCGCTGCGGATCATGCTCTGCAACCAGAAGAACGAGCAGACCCGCGCGCCGCGTGTCACTGGTGTGACGTGGTGCAGGCTGGTGGACGGATAGAGCACCATGTGGCCGGGCGGCAACTTCACATGCTGCAAGCCGTAGGTGTCCTCGATACACAGCTCCCCGCCGTCGTATTCGTCAGGTCCGGTGAAGAATAGCGTGGCTGATAGATCGGTACGGATGCGCTGGCCGGTGCCGGGGATCTGGCGGATCGCGTTGTCCACGTGGGTGCCGAACGATTGGCCGCCGGTATAGCGGTTGAAAAGTGGCGGAAAAACGTGCAGAGGCAGCGCTGCGGAAAGGAACAGCGGATTTTTTCCCAACGCTTCAAGGATCATCGCGCCGAGCTTCTGCGCCGCGGGCGAGCCTTCGGGGAGCTGCATGTTGTCCTTCGCCTTCGCAGACTGGTGGCCCGCGGTGACCTTGCCATCCACCCAGCCGGAGGCGTCGAGGATTTCACGGGCCTCTGCCACCTGCGCGGCGGTGAGCACATCGGGGATCTTGATCAACATGGTTTGTTAGAATTTAATGTCTGCGGTGAGCGAAATGGAACGTCCTTGGCCGGGGACGTAATGGCCACCGCCGAGCTGGTCGATGTAGTCCTTGTCGCCGAGGTTGTAGCCGTTCAGGCGGAACGAGACGTTTTCGTTGAGCTGATAGCCGACCATCGCGTTGAAGATGGTGAAGCTTGGTGCTTCCTGACGGGTCTGCTCGTTCGCGTTGTTATAACGACTGCCGATATACTGCGCGCCGACTCCGATCTGGAATCCTTTCGGCAGGTCGTGGACCGTCCACAGGCTGAACGAATTGGAAGGTGTGTTAGCAATTTCATTGCCTTCCTCAAGCGCGTTGTTGGACGAGGTGACCTCGCTGTCGAGATAGGTGTAGCCGCCGATGATACGCCATTGCTCGGTGATCAGCCCGGTGAAGCCGAGCTCGAAGCCTTGCACGCGCTGCTCGCCGGCGAGTGAGATCACGTCGGTCGGATCGGTGGGATCCACGGTGCGTGCGTTGGTCTTATCCGTGCGGAAAAGTGCGGCGGAAAGCAGCAGTTTTTCATCCAACAGCTCCCACTTCGTGCCGAGCTCAATGGTGGTGTTTTCCTCAGGGTCCACGTCGTAGTAACTGGCGGAGGCCGGGGAGTCGCTCGGGGTGAAACCTTCGACGGATGGATTGAACGACGTGCCATAACTCAGATAGATGCTGCCTTTCTGCATCGGCTTGTAAGTGAGCGCGGCGCGGTAGCTGAAGAGATCGTTGGCCGTGCTGTCACTGAACGAGGCACCGGGAGTGACCGTGGATGGCCCGCCGAAATCGGAGTGGATGGACTCCCAACGCGCGCCGCCGCTCAGCAGCCATTGCTCGGTGAGGTGAGCGGTGTCGAACAGCGAGGCGGCGAAAGTGTCGGCGGAAACGCTGTTGACGAAGCCGGTGTAGAAAATGTCCGGATTGTAGGGCGTTGAGGAGTCCGGGTTTTCCATATCCGTGTAGGGCATGTTCAGCTTGTTCCGATCGTCGCGCAGTTTGTTCTTCGACTTCTCGCTGGCGAATTCGAGCGAGCCGACCATCTCATGTTTGATTTTACCCGTTAGGAAATCATAGCGGACGTCCGTCTGGTTGGAGATGATGGAGTCCACCTCGTCGCGGTATTTCACGTCCGTTCTTCTGACAGAAGTAGGATCGACTCCGATCGGAAGTCTGTTAGGTGCTCGGAACGCAGGATCGGTGAAGAAGCGCGGCGGGGTGGCGATGAGATCGATGGTGTTTCGGCCGTAGCGGGTGATGTTGGTGAGCTTGAGGTCGTCGTTGAAATCCTTTTCGAAGATCGCCGTTAGGATGTCGGTTTGGGTTTCATTGTGATCGCGGCTGGAAAGGCCATACCAATTGCTGTCATCGACCGGCGGACGTCCGGAATGAAGGCCGGTGATGTTGTTTTGGGCACCCGTCGGCAGGATGTAACTACGCGGCACCCATGGCAGGCCATAGTCTGGCGTGTTGTCCTCCTCCATGTGGAAGTAGCTGAGGGTGAATCGAGTGTCGGTATCGAGTCCGAAGGTGATGGAGGGAGCCACGCCCCAGCGCTCTTGCGAAACATTGTCCCGATCCGGAACATCCATCGTGTTGTAAACGCCGTTGATGCGCACTGCGGTGCCTTTCAGCCCGGGAATTTCCTGATTCAGGTCCACCGTCGTCCGGCCGAACTGGTCGGTCCCGCCGCCGAGCATGATCTCGTAGGCGTTTTTCAAATGCGGCATCTTCGAGGAAAGATTGACCGTGCCGCCGGTCGAGCCGCGGCCGGCATTCGTGGAGGACGGACCTTTCACGACCTCCACCTGCTCGGTGTTGAAGGTGTCCCGGCTGTAACCGCCGAAATCACGCACGCCGTCCACAAACAGGTCGGATCGTGCGCTGAAACCACGAATCGAAAGGTTATCGCCGGGAGGCTGGCCACCTTCGCCCGCCTGGATGCTGATGCCCGGGACGTTGCGCAGCACGTCGCGGAGGCTCGACGCGCCTTGCTCTTTCATCACTTCTTCGGGAATCACGGTCACGGTCTGCGGAATGTCGCGGAGCGGCGCAGTGTATTTCTGCGAGCTCAGGTTCTCCGGCTTGTAGAGGGTTTTCGTGCCGTCCGCTTGGACGACCATTTGCGGGAGGGCAGTGCTGTCATCTTCTGACGGCTTTTTTTCGTCGTCTGGAGCCGGAGCGGCGTAAACGGCGAGCTGGCTGAGTGCCAACAGGGTGCTGCTCATGGCGAGCTTTTCCGTGCAGCCGAAGGAGCGGAGGGTGGAGGTGTTTGAATCGCTGATTGTTTTCATATTTTGGGAAATCGTAGCCGCCGTGAGGAGTTCAGCGGCGAATTAATGCGAATGAGTCTCATTACTGATAATAGGTCGAGCGAAATTTTCGCAAATGGATCATTTTGTAAGCCTGTGGGCTGTGAACGAGGAAAACTGGATCCGCGATGGACCTTTAGCGCGGGATAGGCAACAAGCGCGCCGTTTCATGTCTGCTCTCCTCTCTGCCAACGAAATTCGCCTGACCTACGGTTATCAAACGCTGCTAGACGGCGTCACGCTTGCGGTTTCCGCAGGAAAAGGAGCGGGTATCAGCCCGATTCTCCGAGGACAGTGGCGCGGGACATTCAAAGGAATTTGAACAGGAAACCGAAGCCAATCAGAGCAATCACCACGCCACCCGCTCTCACGGCGATGCGACCCCACGGCCATTTTACCAGCAATCCGAAAGCAATGCCGCTCAGGTGGAGCAGGCCCGTGGAGATCACGAAGCCGATGGCGAAGGTCATCGCATTGGCAGCTTCCGGGAGTTCCGTTCCGTGGGCATGACCATGAAAAATCGCGAAAATCCCGACGATTACCGCAGCCACCCATAGCGGCGGTCTGGCTGCAAGCGCGACCATCGCCCCCAACACGATTCCTGATAGAGCGATGCCGGTTTCCACCCCGGGAAGTGGAACCCCGAGCACGCCGAGCGCTCCGCCCAAGGCCATGACTATCGGGAAAATCACCGGTAATGTCCACATCGCACGGCCTCCGAGGAATGCCCCCCACAGCCCCACGGCCACCATCGCCACGATGTGATCGAGTCCTGTTAGCGGATGTTTGAAGCCGCTGAGAAAGCCTCCGATGCTGCCCTGCGCGCTATGGGCGCTCGCCGTGGAGGGCATGATAATAAGTAGCAAGGCCAGCATGATCAAGGGAGTGGTCAACGACTTGTGTTCGAGATGAGTTGTCATTTCAGTAGGAAATTGGTGGGGACGACGAGGCGATGGTAAATGAGCGGGGGGGAATTCCACCGCCCAATCGCCCCCAAGTTTTTCAGAATCTGCGGGTGAGGGATACGCGGAACGTCCGGGGCTCCGCAGGGTGAAGGTGCACGTCATCCACGCCACCGGCTGGTTCTCCGGAGAGGCGGGAAGTGTAGTAATACTCGATGTCGTTGTCGTTACGGCCTAGCAGATTAAGGCAGTCCACCGCCACTTCCCAATCGTTCTTCCGGTAGCCCACGCGGGCGCTGACTTCCCAGTTCTGTCTGGAATCGACGCTGCCATCCTCGATGAGCGGACGTGGGCTGAAATAACGCGAGCGCAGGCTGCCGAAGAATCCCTCGTCCTTTCCAACGGTGATCCCGGTATTCATCACGAAGGGAACTGCGCCGGGGATTTCGTCGTCGGGTCCGACGTCCAACAGCTTCGCTTTTGCTAAGGTCATTTCATGATCAAGCACCAGCCAGTCGGTTGCATGCCAGTAGGTGGACCACTCGACGCCGTACCGCTGCGATGCTGGACCGGCCTCGGCGGACCCTGCATCACCCACGTAGATCAACTCAGAATCGCTGTGCAGATAGAATAATGAGAGCGTGCTAACCACGTTGCTCACTGCCTCAGTGCGTGCGCCGATTTCATAACCATAAGTCCGAACTAACGGATCTGCCGAGTCGGTGCCAAGGGTGACGCCGCGCGCATCGTTGCTATGGAAGCCGGTGCCGGCACTCGCATAGAATTCTGTGTCGTTCCATGGTCCGAAGATGAGGTTGAGTTTCGGACTGATAATGCCAGCCGAATCCGTGCCGGAGTTCGCCGGATCGTTGCTGTTCACATCGAAGTAGAAGCCATCGGCGCGCAGGCCGGGCTGGAGGCGGAACCAGTCGTTCACATGATACTCGCCGGTGGCGCAAACCCCGACACTGCCCTCATAGACATCGTCCTTCTTGATCGTGTTGAAACGATCCCGGTTCTCGGTGTGATAGAGTCCGATGCCGTTGATGAAATCGTTACGCGTTTGCAGTCCGATCTTGAATGTGTCCTTCGCGCCGATGTTCCACTCACGCGTCACCTCGCCTCCGGCAAACATCCGGTTGTCTTGCTGCTCGAACTGATCGCCCCTTACCGGATTATCCAAGAAGTAGGTAAAGTTAGAAAACAGATCGAAATCATAATGGCCCACGTAAACATCCGCATGGGTGTGGCCGTTAGTGTTTTCATGATCCCACTCTCCCATCAGGCTGTAACGGCTGGATCGATCATCTCCTAGGCTGGTGTCGATATTTCCCAAGCGCCCGACGAGTCCGCTGTCGATGGCCCGCTGAGGAATCTGGTCGGTAGAATCCCAGCGCCCGTCATAGCCCATGGCCGTGATGCTGAATTTGTCGGGTCCAGATTCCCTGAAGTATTTGAGGAAACCATTGGTGCGTTGCGAGTTTCCCGGCTGTTCCCAGGGACCGTCGTAATAGTTGTATTCCAGCGCATAGGTCAGTCCGGATCGGTCACCGCTTGGTGCAGTTAGAATCGAGCCCTTCGCGCTATTTTCCGCAGTCGGCGGTGGGTTTGACAGATCGATGGTATCCGCCAGCAGTCCGTGGAAATAGTTGTGCTGGCCGATGCCGATGCTGGCGATGCCTCGCGGTAGCATGTCATAGAAATTGAACTTCGCGGCTCCGGCGGTGCTGAGATCGCCGATTTCCGCGTTGAACGGGCCCTTCCAATAATCGAGCTGTTCGACGAGTTCCGGGATGATCGGATTCAGGTCCGCGTAACCCTGGCCATGCGCGTGGGTGACGAAGTTCACGGGTTGGCCGTCCATACTGATAGAGAAGTCCGTGCCGTGATCGAGATTGAAGCCGCGGACGAAATACTGGTTCGCCTTGCCGTCGCCGGAGTGCTGCGTGATGACCACGCCGGGGATGGCTTCGAGGATTTCACCCCGGCGGAGGAAGGGCCTTTGTTCGAGCTCTTCGTTGCTGACCTGCCCTTTCGAGGCGGTGGTTGCGATGCCGACGAGGCTCTCCGACTTGCCGGTGACGACCATGGTGGAGAGCACCTGTGGATCGGCTTCTTCTTTCTTGGTTTCGGTGCTCTGCGCGAAGGTGGAAAGTGTGAGAAGATAGAAATAGAGTGGTGAAAGATAGAAATGTTTCATAAGTTAGGGAGTTGGTAATTCATAAAAGAAGGATCGCATGAAATCGTCGGGGCACCTGCCCAGACGTGCGTTTCCTGAATCCGGGCGAGGTGCCCGTTTCACACGGCTGATCCAAGCCAGCCTCGTCCTTTTACCCTAACCTCGGCGGCGGCCCGGGCGGCGCTTGCGGCCATGCCGGTGTCCACACCCGTGAGTAACCTCCGGCCGTGATCCGTTCAGATAGATTTACTAACACTATCGGGGTGGCCTGCCATGCGATGGCTGGCGTTTTCACCTTCACGATTTTTGCTTTGGGATCGCTCGTGGGGAGAGGGGATTTTCTTGAAGCGGATTTCAGTCCGTCATCGTCAGCGAGTGTCGCTTGGAATTCCGGGCTGTGCCAGGCTTTCGAAACCGCCGTGGTCACCCTATTTCCCGGCGCTTCCCGGACCGTAAGCTTGCACAGGACTGTCACCTGAAAAAGCACTAACGGCCCGGCCACCAGTTGGAACAACGCCAACAGGTAAAGGAATCGCAGGTTAGTGGTGCTGAACTTGCCCATCGACGTCACGACTATGCGTATTTCAGGAAGCACGACAAGTTCCGATCTTGAATGGCCCCATAGTGAAACGCAGCTTGCGACTAATTTTTCTTGTCGGCTCCGGAAAAGACACCTACTTCCTTGCCGTCCTTGCGCTTCAAACACGGCCAATCACCCTGAAGAAGCTCTTCCAACTCCTGTTCATTTTTCTCGGCTGCATTC
>JBDTNJ010000486.1:0-22987 GCA_039933825.1 Luteolibacter sp. | reverse complement strand
CGAATGCGTAGTCATGGTTCCGCCCGCATCCCCTGTAGCGGCGCGTCTGCGACCGTCGCTAATCATCTTCTCCCGCCGGAGGCTTCTCTCTCCCAATCAAAAATCAACATTCGTCATTCATCAATCGTCAATCTGTCTGCTCTCCAGTCTTGCTTCTTGAGTCTTGAACTCTTGAGTCTTCCCCATGGACGTCTTCACCCCGCAAAATAGCAGGAATTCGGCTTTCGGTTGTGGGCTGTCGTCAGTCATATTTTTTGTCTATCCGCTCCAACTTCTGGAGAGCATCAGCGAGGTGTTTATCCACCTCGCTCGGTTGTTGGTCGATCATGCGGCGGTAGGTTGCGTATTCAGTCTCGGCTTTTTCCTTCGCCTGTTCTGCGCTGATCTTCCCTGCGTGGGTTAGCAACTCGTGATCTCCCAGTTTCAGGAAATCATCGAGTTTGGAAATCCAATCCACCATCCGCATCGGGCGGCGGCGCAACGCTTGGATTTCCGCGAATTCCAGATACGCAGTAACAATCCGGTTTAACAGTCCAAGCTCCACCTCGTTCAGGTAATTCTTGGCCACCGACACGTCGGATTTTCTCGGAGTGCCCGCCGGAAAAACCGTCAGACCCATGTGAGGCTGGGTGGCATCCGCGCGGTGGAAGATGATCTCGGCGGCGGTTTTCCCGTGGGTGGCCCAGTGCATTTTGTTCTGGATCGTGGCGAAAAACTTCTCCGCCACTTCATGCTTCGGATCATAGTCGATGCTGGTGGCGTAAATATCGCAGACCTTGCGCCAGAAAACCTTCTCCGATGAGCGGATGTCGCGGATGCGCCCCAACACTCGCTCGAAATAAACGCTCTGATCCGGATTCTTCATCCGCTCATCGTCCATGAGGAAGCCCTGCGTCAGAAATTCGCGGAGCTGTGCCGTTGCCCACTGCCGGAACTGCGTGCCGCGTGGCGAGCGGACACGGAAACCCACCGCCAGAATCACATCCAAATTGTAGTGCTTCACCCCTCGCCGCACGGATCTGCTGCCTTCCTGCCGAACTTGTAAGTATTCCTTACAAGTTGCCGCTTCAGTGATTTCCCCGTCTTCGTAAAGGGATTTGAGATGCTGCGTGATGTTCTGGGGGCTGGTGTCGAAAAGCTCAGCCATCAGCGCCTGGCTCAGCCACAGCGTTTCATCCTGAAAGCGGCACTCAACCCGATTGCTGCCGTCCTCCGTCTGGTAAAGAAGGATCGAGCCGGAAGGTTCTGGAAGGTCATCAGGCATGGCGTTTCAAAAACTTTGCACAAGCACCGTGTGGGATGGGCTGGTGCCTATGGATTTCGCCCGTATCCTCTCCGCAAGACAGGTTTTCGCAATCAGGAATATGGCGTCATTTGCCGCCTTCAACTCGTCCGTTTTCAGCTCTCCCTCAAGTCAGGGATAGGGGATAGGGGATAGGTAGGGCGGATCCGGCTCGGTCCGCCGCACTTCATCTTCTCCCGCCGGAGGCTTCTCTTCCTCCCCCAATCAAAAATCAACATTCGTCATTCGTCATTCGTCATTCATCAATCAAATCTCTTCCCATCCGCATCCACCATCGTCCCGTCTGGGAAAACGTCCACTTCCACGATATACTCCTCCACCGTCATGGCGTCTTCGAAATCCCTCTCGCCGTCGAGGAACTGCTGGAGGCGGGTGATCATAAAATCGACGAGTTCACTCTAAGCGGGATCGGTTCCGGCGCTACTTTCTTGTTTCGCAATGATGGCTTCAAGCTGCCCGACCAACTCCCCGGCACGAAAATCCAACACATCCCAGAGAATGTCCGCGTCGATTCCATCGTAACCATGGATCAGCCAGTTGCGCATACTGATGATTTGCCGCCACGGCACGTCGGGCCATGCCTCCCTCAACTCGTCTGGCAATCGAGTCGCTGCTTCACCGATCAATTCGGCCACGCGCTCAGCATGGCGACGATATCCGAGCAGCAGGTCCAAGTCCTCCCGACTTCCTTGCCCGGCCAGTTACCAAGCTTCCACGGCGAACCCGCGCATCTGGCGCAACGTTTCCAATAAATCACGCTTTGACATACAGCAATTTCGAGTCCCTGGAAACCCCGGCCAAATGCCGCCCTAACATCCCCGGCGTGTTCAAGTCCACCTTGCGACCGAAGAGTACCGACAATTCCTCCGCAACGCGGAAATGGTCCAAGCCCGGATGCTTTCCCGCCTCATACTCTACTAGCAAGTCCACATCGCTGCGCGCCGGATCAAAGTCCTCCCGTGCCGCCGATCCGAAAAGGCTCAAGCGACAGATCCCTCGGGCCACGCAAAAGGACTTGAGGATGATGGGGGATGGCAGAACAGCCGAACTCATGGGCTGAGACTGCCACCATTCCGCCACCCAATCAACACGCGAATCCAAATGTGGCGGCGATCACCGGTCGCACCTCAGTCCTTGGGAAAGCGCGCCGGGCGGAAGAAGAAAAACGAACCGCAGAGACGCCAAGGTCGCAGAGGGAACGCAAAGCCGGAATGATGAAACGGTTTCGATGTTCGATGAGAGTGTAAGCTTTTTTGTGTGAACAGTTTTCTACGGATGTCGGGTTAGTGATTGCCGGGCTTGCGCCACCCTCTCCCAATCAAAAATCAAAAATCGTCATTCATCAATCCAATCCCCCGCTCCACCCGCCCGCCATCCACCCCGAAAACATTCCCATCGGCATCCACCATCGTCCCGTCTGGGAAAACGTCCACTTCCACGATATACTCCTCCACCGTCACGGCGTCTTCGAAATCCCTCTCGCCGTCGAGGAACTGTTGGAGGCCGGTGATCAACTTAACTCAGACCTCTCCATATTCTGCTGCTATCTCCAGACGCCGGACGGTTTCATCCACTGTGTGGGAGTGCATACGGTCGTAAAGCCCGGACCAGCACGCATCACTAGGATACATTTCCTCATCTTCAAGCTCCCCGGCATCACAGCGACGAAAAGCTTCGGCTGCGTAGGGAACCAGAGCGGGCGGCCATTCATTATCTGGGTCCCAGTAGCCGTCAGGATGAAGTCCGGGAAATGCGTAACTCAGCGCACACCACGCGCGAACGAATGTAGCCTTGGGTAAGGTTTCCAACGGCACGTTGAAGGTCGAATGCAAATCGCGGATCGCACTCTCAATTGTATTCGGAATGTGGATGCAGGTGCTCATACGAGCAGCGGTTTACCAGGTCCAATTGTCCTTGCCAGGTAAAAAATCACTCACTTCGCAGAAAGTGACTTTTTTAACGCTGTAGCAATTTGATAGGCGAGATATGGGGGAACGGCATTGCCGACTTGATGGAATTGAGCAGTTCGAGGACCTGTGAAAAAGTAATCGTCTGGGAAAGTCTGAAGTCTCGCAGCTTCCCTCACGGTCATGCTGCGGCACTGCCTAGGGTCAGGATGAATATAATAGTGCCCATCCTTGGAAATGTGAGAAACCACCGTGGTCGAAGGACCATTCTCACACTGCACCCGGAAACGATCATCGAAGATTACTTTCTTGTCCGTGTTGTGAACATTCTTGTGCGCCGGCCACAGTGCAGGGGGAAAGTCTGAAATCTTCGGACTCTTGTGATGCACTTTGGAATAGCATGCCGCATAAAAATAACGCTGCAAATCGCTCGCCATGTGATTCCTGCACTCGTGGTTGAGGATGTAGGGCAAGTTTATTTTTCCGTACCATTCATCAAGCTTCTTGGCCTTACTTCGATTCCTCACGCTGGCAATATTACTGCCGTTATTTTGCATCTGCCGTAACTGTCTCAATTCGAAATCCAACATCTGACCCAACTCCGGATCACCTTTCACCATAGAACGGAACCACGGCTGGTTTCTCATGCCATCGATTGCAGTAACCCAATCTCCTCCAACATTCCTTGAAAATCCGCTGCGCAATTTTGGAAGATCACCGATTACATCTCCCACGGTCGTGAATGATCCACTTGGCTTGAGATAATTCATCTTTATCCCCGTTCCTTTCCTAATCCCAACAATGAATATGCGATGACGCCGCTGTGGAATTCCAAACTCCTCGGCTCGAACCAAAAACTGTTTAGGCTCAAAATCTTTACCCAAAGTGTCTGAAGACACCGCAATTGAATGTAATTCATATTCCACCTCGCCATTCGAGCTTGATCGACACTTGAGAGCCTTCGTGGGAGCTCTCAGGTCACTGAGAATCTGAGCAAAGATTGCAGTCTCTTTCACATTCGCGGATAGAATCCCCTTCACATTCTCCATCACAAAAACTGTTGGTCGATGCTTCTCAACGATCCTTAAATATTCCTTGTAGAGAAAGTGACGATGATCGTCCTCAAAATCAGACTTCGAGCCCCTCATTCTTGCGCGGCCAACTAACGAATATGCTTGGCAGGGAGGCCCCCCGATCAAAGCCCACTTCTTGGAACCTTGAAGGGCCTTATCAATCCTATCGTCCACCTCGCGGTCAGGAGTGGAGCCTAACCGTGCGCACCATGACTCATCTCGTGCGTGCTCCGCCTGATCGGGAAAGGCGCTGAATAATTCTTCAATGTTTGCGCCGCTCGAAAAAAATTCATTTATAGCGCAGCCGCCTTTGACATTCTTCATTAGCTCTCTAAAAAATGCACGAAATTGGAGCGTTTGATGGGCCTGCGTATCACATTCAATTGATAACCGAATCTCGAACCCTGCTTGAGTGAAGCCTTCTCCAAGTCCTCCAGGGCCAGCAAATAGATCAATAACTGGGATCACTTTGTTTTCGCTCTTTCGCATGCGCGCAGATTTTTGTGAGTATGCCACCTATCTAAACTCAAAATCAAATTTTCAACTTTGAGGGTAGAAGCCGTTCTCAATCGCCCGCTTCTCAGCGGCCACCAATATCGGCGCTTGTTTATCACTGGGGATACCCCTAGGAATCGAACAGGCAGTCTCCAAAATCCCCATCTCTTTAGGACTCAGTTTTTTGTTGAGCGAGTTCCATTCCCTAAGCTGCTTCCAATGAAGTGCGCCTTTTTCAACGACGTAAGTCTGAGCGTGGATACTGTCTTGAATAGTCTGAGTGCGACCGCCCTCGTGCTCACGTTCTGAGACTACTTGGTGATTGATCAGATATTCTGGAAATCCTCCGCCTAACTTGAGGGGAGAAGCTTTCACCAACTCCCAACAGTCAGACTTTTTGGCCCATTCAGTTACGTTTGAGGTAGCTCCATCCGGAGGATTGACTAGAATTTCGTTAACGGTCTCTGCGATTTCCATCAATTTGAACTCAAGTGGATCGGGCAGCCCCTGAAGGTTCCAAATGCGCAAGAAATCAAAGTAGTTTCCTGATTCTCTAACCATGGCTGCAAACTTTGCGAGTGCGTATGTAACGATGTTGGCCTTGTAACCGCCATACCAGTCCTGCCTGAACACAAGTTTATCTACTTGGCGAAAGAAAATGGCCTTCGCAATGGCGTTCTTGAACCAAAGCTCGTTGAAGCTCTTTCCTTCATGCTCTTCCCATTCCTTGGCGATCCGCCCTACGAAACCTGGATTACGAGGACTTCCGGCGAAAGCCTTTTGAGCACCCAAGCTAACTTCGTTCGGCACCTCGTCAAATGTAAGGATGAACTTACATAGATCTGTCTTCGTAAACATCTGACTCCTGGGATTCATCAGTAGAAACTTCTTCTGTTGCGCAGGGGTAAGGTTCGCCTGCTGGTTCGCATATTGTCCACGCGCTCTTTCATAGAACCAATGCGTCTCTTGCACTTGCCCCACAGCGGACGGCGCCCACAAACGTCTTGAAAATTCTTCGACCCTAAGGTGAAATGGATGATTAGAGAAGAAATCTGCGGCGTTCACCTTATTCTGGGTGTTTGAATACTGCGAAATTCTCGGAACGATTTCCTCAACCTTTGCGGGAGGCACTATCGAAAGTTTCACCTGAACATAAACATTATCAAGGTCCAGTTTCTCCTTTCTCCTAGCGGTAAAGATCGAGGCGGTCGTCTGTCCGCCGTTAACAACCTGAAGGTTCTTGATCTTAAGAATTTGCCGATTTCCTTCCGCGGTCACAACCTCTTCCGCCGTTGCTGCAAGCCCGTTGTTATAAGAGAAGAACATGTGAGGTTCGTTTGCAATAGTGTTACGAATGCCCTTGTTGATGTTCCCCCTGAATTGGAGGAAGGTCCGCACATTCTGTTCCAAGAGCCGTTCCCCGTAAGATTGATAGAGATCGGCCAGAACGTTTCCTGGAATCACGAGCAGATACGACTGCATCGAACCGTCCCCAAGATATGCAGGAAGGCACGGAAGCGCCCCTCCACCTTCTGAACTGAAATCTATCCAAATGTCCTCTCTAGCTTTCCCCGAAGTATTTGCACGGTGGATCCGACCAAGATCCCAAACTTCATAGCTGGTCGTAAAATCTCCCGCTTGGTCTTTGGGCAGCGCCGCAACCTTCGTGCTCAGTGTTGCGTTCGAAACAAGAACGAGGGAGATCCGTGCGATTTCGTTCCGTGATTTCCGGATCATCCATGCAAGCTCGGTCGCCGGCATCGCTTCATCGAGGGACTCAGCAAAGCCTTTGGTCAGGGAGGATTCCACAAATTTAACTAACCTTTTGAATGCCTTCTCAATATCAGTCTTGGTAAGCGTCTCCAAACTTCCAGAGTCCCGGTAATCGCCAAGGATTAATGTCAGGCATGCTAGCTCGTTATCGTACGACCAAGCATCCACCCCAAGTCCTTTGGTGGTGTTCTTGTAGTCCGTTTGCGCGTACCCCGTCATGAATCCTTCATCTTCGAGGCTTGAGCACATGTGCTCGATGAAGCTGCTACGGGTAAAGTTCTCATCAGCTCCGGCCTGAGCGACCAGCTCCTGTGTGAATTCTTGAAAATAGTCTTCTAGTGTCATGATTCGGTTTTCCACCAATGGGGTTTCTCCGCAAACCCGGCGCACGCATCGAGTTGCAGAACGTATGAGATGGCGTCCACGCCCTCAGGGACGCTGGAAGGTAAAATTCGAGGAAAGCCTTCTGCGATCTTGAAGCATTTCACGGCAATCTTGGTGAAGTGCCACTCAAGGTATTTTTCGGACGAGACATACCCAGCCAGATAAAGAAGATCTTCAAATCTCTCACGAGTGAGATCTGATGCTGTGCCCAGTTTTTCCCGGACTGCATCGACCAAACTGTTGAGGTTGAAATGAACCGACTCTTCGCCAGAAGCAGTAGCGATTGTATAAACCACCAGATATGCCTCTGGCAGTTGGGGATTTAACTGTTCCACCGATGTGATCCGGACAGACGGTTTAGAGCCGCCCGATTGGCATTTTACTTCGACGGCTGTCTCATGGATTGCGAAATCCTGTGGGGCGTCCTCAGGTCCCTTCCAGAATGTAATGGCGTCATCCCACCCGAAGGCCGCCGCCACAGGCTCAGTCAGGAACAAAAGCTCACCGATGAGCCCCTTAATTTTCTCCATAGGTAGAAGCTCTGACCGCTCTTTCTTCAAGAAATCCTGCCACCGCTTTAATCTTCGCAGGACAATCGATGGTCCGTGAGAGGCCTCCGATACTTGAGCTGTTGCGCGGACGAGATCGCTGCACAGAGCGTGAAACAGCTCCCAGTTCACAGTCTCGTTGAGGATGAGGACGAGTTTTGCACGTTCTCCGGCCTTGGAAATAGCCATGGTGATTCCCGAAAGGTTTGGAAGAGATTTGAGTTCTGGCATGGCTGCCGCATCACCATCATAGACGAAAAGATACCTATTACGGGCATCCACTCCCCAATAGAGCAATAGTGGATGGTGGTTGTCCACCAATCGCACATTAAAGTCGGACGTAGGCCTGTTGATTACTAACCACGGATTGCTCATTCGTCTTCATCCTCCTCCAAGGCTTCCGCATAAGTTTGGTTCCAGTAAGGAATATTTACGATGTATTCCACAAGTTTTTGTGGCCTACGTGTGGCGGCTTCTCCGGGAAAGCTCAATCCATATCCTGCAACAATTCCTTCAGGTACGTTTTCGTTTTCTACCTTTAACATGTGAATAATAAGTAAGGGGCGTTTTCCTTTGACCTGTCTATATAGTTTTGGGTTCAGGGTCTTTTCACTTTTCGCTCTCAACTCCAGTAAGGCTAGTGGATCAACCCCTACCTCCTCGTCGCGGGGTTCTCCAATCCTTGAATTCTTCTTAAAAGAAATTATACCTTCACTGATTGCAGCAGTATTCGTTCGCTCTTGCAGTCGGCCTTTCAGACCCACTTGTGGAATGATTCCATCATCATCATTATTATGTAGAGTCTTAAATAGTATATCGCACTTATCTATCCCCTTGACCTCTTTCAACCAAGTTAGATGTTCAATCAAGGGCTGCGAATACGTATAAAATGAGTGCGGATGGTTTTTGAACTGCTCGAGGAAGGCTTGCACGAGACCAACTGAAACCTTTTCCCATATGTAGCCCTGCGATGTCCGAGATGAGATTACTCCGATTTCGTCTCCTGCCTTGTCGATAGTCCATTTGATTAGGGCAAGATTCTGATCGATTACTTCTTTTTTTGAGGAGAGAACCACTGTCTCGACAAGTCTTCCTTCAAGTGATATTTTATGAGGGACCGCCTTGCCTGTGCGCATTTTATTTCTGGCTGTTACGATAAGCGCAGTCGGGTGACTGCGAACTCGAAGGCCGAACTCCAAAGGTGTTAATTTTAGCTCCTCCATCTCTTCGAAATCACCTCGCAACTCTTCCGTTGCGTCTGCGATATGCGCATACCAAGATGCGGCATCAGGAGTCATGAAAATGCGGCAAAGATCCTCGTAACCGTCTCGATAGCCAAACCAACGACCCATCTGCATCAAGGTATCATACATGATCGAATTTCTCAGAAAGTAGCTAACGAGCAGGCCCTCCAATGTCAGTCCTCTTGAAAGAGATAACCCCCCGACAGCAATAACACTTCTCCCATTCGGATAATTGGATTTGGAATAGTCCAGTGAATCTTTTGAGCTGCTATTCACGCTGATTACTTTGATAACAACTGCTTCCTTCAAGGCTTTTTGAATCTCATTCCATCCAAACTCTGTTTTAGAAAAGTCCGACTCCCAGGTATGGTGAAGAGCCGCCAGAGACCGATCCATCAAAGCTTGTGCGGGAGGGAGTCCAGAAAAGTTATTTACGGCATGGCGAAGCTCCTCCACCCGGTAGTACACAAGGTTATTAACGTGATTTTGTACGGCTGTAAATCGACTAACGTTAATCATCATGGAATAGTTTTTACCAACTTGACCACGCAGCAATCGTATTGCCTTGGCAATTACAAAAGAATCAATTGCTATAACTAAGCTAGGTGGTAACGCCACGGGGACGAAATCAATTTTATGCTTAACATCCAACAAGTCTTTGTTGTCCTCAATTTCCCTTATCAAATCAAGATCCGCGGCCGAAGAAAAAATACGTTGCGCCCCAATGTAATTAGTGGGTGGATCAAGACTCAAAATAAAGTCACGAGGGAAGAGATCCTTGTAGGCATCACCGTTCTGCATATCCTCTTCATTCTTGGGATCAATAAATATATTTGCAAATGGAGTTGCTGTATATCCAACAAATGAGCTTCTATCAAAAATTGAAAGCAAATTGCGGATTGCAATATTTATCGAAGTTGGATCTTTGTCAGGCTTATTGGTATTGATCGAAGCATGGTCAGCTTCGTCGTCTACTAGAAGCATTGGGAAGTCTTGTAGCTTGTGTTTATTATGTTCCGTAAGCCATTTATGAAGATTTTCGAGTGTAGACTTGTTTTTCTTGATTACCAATACCACTGGTTCATTGAGTGCCTTAAGATTCATTGTGTTACTGTTTGCAATCAGAAGAGCGAAATCTTGCGTAACCGTGGTTAAGCAGACTGGCTTCCGTTCAGTTCCAAATCTTGAGACGCCTATATAGTCCTTCATATGAGTGCACCATCCCATAAAATCACTATCAATCCGTTCTTGGGTTTGATTTCGCAACGAATTGAGCATCCCTGCGAGAATTATTATGACTTTATATCCTGCGTCAGCCGCCTTGCATACTAGCCCTGTGTAGTTTGCTGTCTTGCCGGATTGAACATGACCGACCACAAGGCCTCTCCTATCCCAAGCACGTTTTTCTGCTGGATTTCCGATACGATCGAGTATTCTATCTGTTTCTATATTTAGAGTGCGCACGACATCTCTTGAAAACCCTTTGGTGGTAAATAGGTGTTGTTTATATCTGTCCCAATAGTATGGACAGATGTCGCTATGCCGACTATCAAGCCAAGGTTTAAACTTTCCACTTTGAAAAAGTGCACCAACTTTCATCTTTATTGTGTGCTCAAATTGAAGTTTTCTCAAAACTTCGTCGATCTCGGACGGCAAGAAAGGTATTGCCCCCGGAAGCAACGTGAGAGCATTGGCTTTTGCCTCGATAAATTGCTTCAATGCTTTGTCGTTGGGTGGTTCTCGATTTTCATCAGAAAAAAGTGAATATTTTATATCTGCGATTAACGTTTCGATCTTAGTCATTGGGATCAAATTTCTCTAATAAAAGTTCTTCGATGAGCTCCGGAGAAAATGGAAATGCCTCCGTTTTGTATACCTGCTTACGTAGATCCTCTCCTTCGTAGCCACACATGCGAAGGGCATCGATCAGTTGAATCGCCGCTGCTCGAATTTCTTCCACGCCGTGCGTGGGTTTCTCAAACTCCGTCGTGTCGCTCGCCGCATCGGCAAAAAACAGCTCATGTGGAAATGTCTCGTTGATCAATCTTAAGCAGACCCGGAGTTGTCCAGCTTGCTCCTTGGTTCCTTGCTCCAGCAGTGATTTAAGAAGTGGGTGCTCCTCGTTCACACAATAGCGAATCCTGCCATCTGACACTTCGCGGCACCAAACCGGATTCAAACTCCTGTTCTTTAGCCTCGTGGCTCGACGGTTGAAGACCTCCTTCCCTGCTCCCGAGATTCTGCCGATAATTTTTTTAAGTTCACGACGGACTGCTTCTGGAGGGGTCGCTTGAGATTTTTTAACATCAATTTTCCAGAGGTGGTCGAGGCTGTTTGGAATGTCGACACGGACCCGGATAAGTTTATTGAGCTCTTCTTTCTTGATCAGACGAAACCATGTGGCTTTTACGATTAACCGTCGATTTCGATAGATGTAAAATCCCTGGTTCTGAACGTATCCCTGCTCCCCGGCATATTGCTCGTAAAGCGCTTTTGATACCTTGCTTTGGTGCGGAAGAATATATGGCTGAACTTGCATCTTTCTGCCCTCGATGCGAACCGTCTCCGACGGAAGTTCTTGGCGAGCAGGAATCAGCGGGCCAAAGGGGTTGAACGCCTCCAGCGCATTGCCATTGAAATCCATTCGGATGGCTGACTTGCCTAGATCTGGAGATAGAAAGCGGTGAAATACCATTTCGAGGTGTTTCCTTGCAGAATCCATTTCCTCAGAAAACCGAGTTTCAGCGACGGAGTTTCCCTTTTCGACATTGGAGTTGTCGAGTCTTCTCCAAAGCAAGACCGTTCCTGAAGTCCTTTTTGCGAGCGCCTCCTCTACAAGGCTACCCAGAAGTTCATCTCCGGAAATAGTAGCGGGATCGATGAGTCCGGCGAGCCAAGTGGCCGAGCCGTTGGCTGCGATCTTGTCTAGATCCCACTCGCAAGCGGTCAGTGTGCCCTTCCGCTTTGAAACAACTGTCAAATGCCTGCATTGCGAGATTGAGGCTGTCTTCATTCCAAGACCGAATCTTCCCAGATCGTTTTCGTCGCGAGCCTCAATCGGCGTCCTACTACCGAACCGCATCGCTTCGATCAACTCTTCCCGCGTCATGCCGTGGCCGTCGTCAACAATAGCGACCCACGGGACGCCGCCGTTCCAAAGGAATCGCACAGAAACCAAAGCGGACTTAGCCGTGATGCTGTTATCAATGATGTCTGCGAGAGCAGTTTCAAGGGTGTAGCCTATGCTTCTCAGCGACTCAAGAAGAGCTGAAGGGTGGGGACTGAGATCAAGTTGATCGGGCGCGCTCAAATTGTGATTTGGAAATTAATTTGCTGGTTATTGCGTGGCTATTACTGATTTTCGGCTTTGGCGGGATTCGAGTGTGAGTAGCAAGGCCCGCCTCGATGAGGTTGGAGGAGGCGAGCAGGAGAAGGGGCTTTTAACGACCACTCATGAGGGATTTCCCCATCAATCGTTGTGACACCTACGTTTAGATCGTAGAGGCGTTCGATGGCGGATGCGAGGAACACAGAATTAGGAAAGCGGATTGACTGCTAGGCGGGAAGGAGAAATTTTGGAGAAGTTGTGCTGGAAGGAGCAAAGCGGGAAAGAAGGCCGGGAAATTGGCTTTTTGGGGTCCGACATCCCCACTTTTACCACCTGGTGTGGGTCAAATACGGGGGCAGGGTTGGAAAAATTGAAAATTGACTCGCCTCCGCCCTACGGCGTCTCGCCCTGCGGGCACGGCACGTTCGTGCCTGTCTAAACGACCTACAAGCCTTCGGTCGTTTTGTTGATTTTTGAATGGTTTAGCCTCCGGCGCGAGAGGGTGGTTAGCGACGGTCGCAGACGCGCCGCTACAGGCGATGGGAAAGCGGGCGCGCGGCGGTGGTCACGCGCTGCCTTTTTGGGAGGGAGATGGCGAGTTTGATGGGGCCTGCCTTTGACCGGGCAATCACCGACGGTAAATGAGCGCTTGATTACCACACTTTTTAATGGTAATCAAATACTCATGAAACCGAACTCAACACCACTGGAACGGCCTCCCATCGTTAAAGACGCTTACTCGTATGTCCGCTTTTCGTCCAAGAAGCAAGCCGATGGCGCGTCGCTGGAGCGGCAACTCACCGGCACGCGGGCCTACTGCGAAGCAAACAACCTCATCCTTAATGAAAGCCTGACCTTCCGGGATTTGGGAGTCTCGGCTTTCAAAGGCGACAATCTGGAACACGGATTGGGTGATCTGCTTCAGGCCTGTCAGGACGGGCTGATTCCAAGAGGTTCGGCCATCGTGGTCGAATCGTTGGACCGCCTGTCACGGCAGCGCCCTCGGGTGGTGTCCACGTTGCTTGGTACGCTGCTTGATAGATACGGCCTTGAGGTGCATCTTACCGGAATCAAAAAGGTCCTTCTCCCCTATTCACAGAGTGCGGCGGAAGAAGGCATGGACCTGCTTTACGTGACCATGCTGGCAATCCGGGCGTCGGAGGAACAGGAGACAAAGGCGGGGCGATTGAGCGACGCGTTCGGCAGGAAGCGCGAGAAAGTCAAAAACGGCAAAGTCTTGCTGGAAACCCACGACAACAAATTGCCGTGGTGGGTGGTTTACAACCCGGAAACCGAAAAGCTGGAATCGCCGCCGGAACGGGCCGAAACGGTAAAACAGATTTTCACCTGGGCTTCGGAGGGAGTGACCTCCCCCGAAATCGCGCGCCGCCTTGACGCGAAGGGTGTTCCGACGTGGCGGCCACGAGCCCTCCGCTGGTCTCCTTCACGCATCCGGCACATGATCCTTTCCAAGGGACCGGAGGGGGTGATCGAATCCACCACCCGGAGCAAGGCACTCGGGCACGATTTCAAGGTGGACAATTATTACCCGGTACTGGTGGATGCCGGGCTTGCCACGCGGGCACGGGATGCGATGGCGGCGAATTCGCGCTATGGCCGGGGAAATGCGGTTCCGACCCCGGACCTTGGGGAGCGGCCCCATAATCTGCTGCGCGGCTTGCTCAGGATTGAAGATCATGCGGCACGCTATGATTGCCGGAACAATGGAAAAGTGGGGACATGGATCGGCTACTATTACGGCTACGACGAGGGAGCTCGCAAAAACATTGGAGTGGTTTCTTCGAAACTGCTTGAGCCAACCCTGTTGACAGGCTTGCGGGAAATCACTATCGAACAGTTGAAGCCGGAAGTTGACGAGATCGATCCGGCGGTGGCGGCACTTGCCCACGCCCAGCGCCGCCTTGCGGATGCCACAAAATCGGTGGATCGAATCCTCACCGCCATCGAACACGGCGGCGAACTCGACAGCCTGCTCAAAAGATTGGCGGTTCTGGAAAGAGAAAAAGCCAACCTCGCGGAAAATGTGGAACAACTGGACCGCAAGGTGCGGAGCACGCAGGCGATTGGCAGCGGGGAAACCGAACTGGGGGAAATGAAGTCGCTGCTGGATGTGAATCTCAGCGACAACGTGCTGCGGGTGCGGCTTGGGCAGGCCATCCGCCGCGTGGTCACCCGGATCGACCTGTCCTTCACCCCCACGCCCAGATCAAAAGGGGTGACGATTCAGGCGCTCTTCGAAGGTGCTGGTACTTTCGTGACCGATCCCTGTCCGCCGAAAAAGACGCGCAAGCCACTCTATTTCGTGGTCCATTTCCGGCATGGCGGCAAGCGGGCGATCATCCGCTTTCCCGACGAGGCACTGGCCAAGCTGAAGCGCTCCGACACACTGTTCACGGGACGGGTGTGATGGTGGCTCATGCCGCGCCCCAATCAAGCCGGGGGCGGCATCCGAGATGAAGGAAGGTGTGGCTATTGCTTCTTCTTCAAAAGGACCCTAAGTCTTTCCTTAACACATGATAGAACTGACTGATCGCTAGTAGCGCCCTTCATGCACGTTGCAATAGCAGCGCGTATATCCGACTCGGACAATCCAGGGAAGTCAGATTGCATTTTTGCAATAAGGCGATCCCCTTTTACCTTGTCCATCTTGTAGGGGCGTTCGGGGCCATCCAGTGGTTCTCCAATTGAATTCATATCAGGCTTTGAGTTGGTTCGTGGGATTTTGTATCACCGAGGAGAAGTTTTAGGGCGAATACTCCGCCCATGAAAGTATTTCTTCTTGAAAATCAAGGGCAGCGAAACTCCAGCATAAACCAATGGCCAAGCTGAAGCGCTCCGACATACGGTTCACGGGACCGGTGTGATGGTGGCTTTCCGCCACGCGTGCGATGTGGAGCACTATTTGGACTCGAATGACCATCGCTAGTGTGTTAGCCTGACTTCCCCATGGAAGAAACCACTGACACAAATCCCAACCCCGACCGGGAAATCCGCCAGAAGCCGCTGAAAGCAGGCAGCAAGGAAGAACTTGTTAAAAAAGCCAGGGAGCAAGGGCGCAAGGGGCACACCCTCTGCCATTTTACCAGCGCCCAGCAGGCGGGTGGAATGCCGTATTTCACGTGGACCTTGTTCGACCCTGAAGTCCCGACAGAGGAGACGATAAAAAAGAGTCATGGATACTTCGATGGCTCGGAACTCCATCCGATTGTCCGGGTCCGGCCAGACTCTTCGGATTCGTAAACGCGGGAGCACTCCGACATGCCGGTCAAGGGACGGGTGTGACGGCGGATGGCGGCTTCTGCCGCCACCCCGATCAAACCGGGGCGGCGGCGTCCGCAAGGGGCAGGCCTCGGAACTCAGCGCCTCGGTTCCTTGTCAGGGGCCGGAGGTTCACCGATGCCACCTTTTTGCAATCGCCGGGCCTTGTGTTCGAAGACTTCGAGCGTCAGCCCGCCGACCTGATCCGGAAACAGGGTGGCAAGTTTGTCGCAGGCCTCCGCAAAGGAGGGCTTCGGCGGGAGGGTCTTGACGAGGTCGATGGCACCGTTACCGGAGCCCACCAGGAGCCATTTCTGCGCACCCAGGTTGAACGACTCCAGCCGGAACGCTTGCCCTGTGTGGAGGACCCGATGGGGGATGGGTCCATAGTCGTTGGAAATATCCAGCCGAAGGTCACCCTGATCGTCGGTTGCGAAACCTAGTTTGGTGCAGAGTTCATCCAGAGGAATTTTCCGCAGCGCCGCCCGCGCCGTTTCGATGTCCTTTTTCGATTCCTCGAATTGGGAGATTTTGGCGGTCAGGTCGGACTTGCCTTTGGCAAGTTCCTCAATCCCCACATTCAGGGACAGTTCACCCTCAGCGACCACGTCCTCCCGTTTTGCCACCGCCGCCACGCGGACGGCGGTTTCCTCCGCGACTTTCTTTCTCGCGGCATCAAGAGCCGGATTCGGGAGCGACGAGCTGTCGCGAATGTATCGCTCGATGTAATCCTTGGCGGATTCCTTGGCGCGGGTTTGCGTGTCCGGAGAAAGCCGCAAGTTGATGGCATGGGTCCAACGCTTCGCCAACCAATAGTCGATGTGGATGTTTTCCGGACCCGACGGTTTTCCTTTCGGCGATTCGGCAAGCTCCGCCCGTCGTGCGGCCTCCACCACGACCGCGTCAAACGTGAAGTGATGCTCCTTGTCCTGTTCGTTGACTTTGGCGACGCGCTTCGAGCGCCCGTCGGCCTCCCACAGGGTGGTCTTGGAGCAATACGCCTGACCCATTGAATTCAGATAATGGCGGGCATCCTTGGGACGCATCAACCGCTGGTAAAACGCTTTGTTGCCATTGGGGTTTTCCAACGTCCCGGATTCCCACAACCGTTCCAACTCGGCACGGACTTCCTTGAGGGACGGTTTGGTACGGTTTTTCTCCAACAACGCCGCCCTTGCCTCACCGCGCTGCTTGGTCAGGAGCTTGGCCAGATAGTCGGAGGTGTATTTGCCCTTGTCGGACTTGACGGGGACCAGCGTGGTGTGGGTCAGGTGAACGTGGATGTCATGGTTGCTCTCGACGTGGATATTAGCCGCGATCACCCGGCGTCCGGTTTCCTTCTGGAACTCGGTTGCCAGTTGGGTGGCGGCGGCGACCACCTGCTCGCGGGAGATTTCCTTTCCGGCCTCGACCGCCAGCCACGGCGGCAGTCTAGCGAAGATCTTGCGCAACTGCCCGCTCATTTCACGGTCCACGGCGGACTGGCGCTTCTTGCCCTTCGCGTCCCGCCACTCCCTCCGGGAAGTGTCGGCCCGCCCGACGAGATCCTGCCACTCAGCTCCGGGCATCACGACGGGCGATCCGTCATGACCATCCGGAGCCATGTGGCCCGCACCGCAATCCCCGAACCAAATGTTCGTGACCAGCTCCGGACGGGGACCCGTCCCCTTGTAGTAGACTTCGATAAGCGCGGCCTCTGCCAGATCCACTTTGATTTCTTCGGGCGACCTTTGCCGACGGGCGTCGGCCACGTCAGCGAAATGTTTTTCGGACATGCCGTCCAAATGTGATACCTGTGCCATGCTGGTGATTACGCCTTGGCTCGGCGAAAGTCGCTTGCCATTGCGCGTTTTCTTCCCGCTGTCACCCTTTGGTTTTTTGCTCATGATCGTGTTGGTTAGTAGGTTGTCTTCGACCAGATGACTTTTTGTCGAAATGTCCAAAACCTCGCGGTTTTGCCGCTACGCTGACATTTCGACAAAAAGTCCGCCCCCCTTGAGAGGGGGCGAATCTGGCCCTAACGGGGTTACAATCCGGCTGCCGCCTCCTGATCGAGTGGTTGTGTCGGATTATCCGATTTCGGCGATTCCGCCACGGTTTCGACCGGTTCGGCCACCGGCGCGGGGCCTTCGGCACTCACTTTGGAATCGGTGATTCCATGGGTTTTCGCCGCGAAAGCGAGCAGATTGGAAGTCGAAATCCGGATGGATTGCGTCGTTTTTTGAATGAAATCCAGAACGGATTTCTCCGATTTAAGGAGTCGGGCGACGATTTTTTCAACTGCTTTCGAGATCGTTTCCTCCGCATACGCGGTGGCGATTTCAGCTTGTTGTCCTTCCGGAATTCCAAGTTTTTCGAGGCCACGCGCAGCGGTCAACGCGTTTTCAATCACGTCACGCCGCAAGAGAATCTCCCAGGCGGGAGGTGCCGCAGCGCTTTGGTTAGGGTTGATATGAGGGGTGGAGGCCGACGCGGGCGTCGGTGACGGTGGTGTGGTTGTGTCCATTTTTTTTGGATAGGTTATTGGTTTTTGCTTTCGCGAAACCGCACCAGAACAGACCCAACCGATGACCAACCCGTGTATAAAAAAGCACCAGACCGATTCTCAAAATTGAATCTGCTCTGGTGAGTTACAGCTGGTCGTGCGGACCATGCGGCCTTGCAATGCCGCACCCTTTAAAAGGGACCCTCGTGTCGGTCGAAGCCTTTTAGGTTCTTTTCAGAACCACTCACGAGTCACGCTTTTCACCTAAAATATCCGGGGATCAGTAGCAAGCAGAAATTACAAAAAAGATTTTTTGATCCAACACCACCAATCGATCCGCCACTTCAAACCCTTGCGGGTTTGAAGCGAATCGACGGTTGCCAAGGGGATGATGACAAAAATTCAAAGTATCCAACTCCAGGCAAATCAGAAATACACACTCTATCATTGCTCGGATTCCGCGATCAGCCAGCGGGCGGAAATCGCTGTTAGCTCACTGCTGGACGAACCGCTGTTCATGCCCGCCTACGTCGGTGCGTCGCGTGGAAAACATCGGCTGGGAACGTTCAAACGGTTCCGTAAACGGGGCGAATTCCATCTGGATGTGAAAATTCACTCCACCTTGATCGTGCCGGATTGGGGAAATCCGCAAGTGGATCATGAGGCTTACGGGAACTTCGCATGCTCTGCGACACTCAATATCGCCGCGTCCGTCGAAGAAATCCGCGAGCTGGTTTCGAAGAACATCAACCCGCATTTCACGGCTCATGACACGCTGCTTTCGTTCCCGAAGGCATGGAACGAGATGCCGGATCAGCAGGGTATTCCGGTGTTCCCGGATGCTCCGACAGATCACGCGGTCATCGAACGGGTCCGGGAAAAAGCCAATTCCTCCCCATCATGATCCGCGTTGAATTCCAGACAGGGAATGCGGCATTCCTCCCCGATGACCCGGAAAACGGCTGGCGGGGTGAAACCGCCCGGCTCCTTTGCGAACTCGCGGAGCGCACCCGGGACGGTGAGAAATTCCCGCTGAAACTTCGTGATTCCAACGGCAACGGAGTGGGATTTGCCGACCATCCGGCAGGAAAAACGGACGATGAAACGGTGGTCACGATCATCGCCGGGAAGCTCCACGAGTGGATTTATTTCCCCGGCGAATGGGTGCCGTTCGAACCGAAAGCCGACCAATTGATGCGGATGCGGCGATGAAACGCGCCCCATGAAAAGCTCCGCCGGTGAACTTCCTGCGTAAGTGCGGCGACCCCAATGTTGCGTGCCAGCCAGGACCAACCTTCCTCCCCGGCATCGGGGAGGAAGAACATTTTCAACTCTTCAAAAACCATGAAATTCGTCGTCCGTGATTTCCGGCCACAACTGGCCGATCCCAAACCTTCGCTCGCGTTTCAGGATGGAACCGATCCCAAATGCATCTTCGAATATTATCAGCACGCGATTGCTTCGGAACCCGATTATGAACCGGAAAAGGAACATTTGGTGATCATTTGCGTGACCGCCCGCATGCGGATTTGCGGTTGGAACATGGTCAGCGTCGGCACGCTCACGGAGGCGCTGGTTCACCCCCGCGAGGTTTTCCGGCCCGTCATCGTGCGCGGCGCGTATGGGTTTGTCGTGTGTCACAACCACCCGACGGGCGACCCATCACCCAGTCAGGCCGACATAAAACAGACGCGCCGCCTGTCGGAAGGGGCTGAAATTCTCAGACTCAAACTCATCGATCACGTGATTATCGGGACCCGCGCACCGGGGCGCGAACCCTACTACTCCTTTCGCGAGGGCGGGCTGATTTGACGGCCTCTCATCGTCCCGCCTTTCGGCGGACCGGTCACCCAGCCGGATTTGAGAGGGTGATGAAAAGCCAGCAAACCATTGATAAAAACGGACGCCCCGCTTCCTACGGAATCCAAAACCGAATCCCGTGGGTGGAATATGCCGAAGGTAAACTCGGTCGAACTGCGCTCTACGCGCACTCGCACGCGGGGAGGCAACGCCTCGTCCGGGAAATCGCCAAGCGGGCGATTCAAATTCCTCAGCACCACCTTGCCATCCTTCAACTCGACCTTCATACCGCATGATCCTGTCTTCTCAACAAGAGCGTTTGCTCCAAAATCTGCTCCCGCTGACCCGGCTAGCAACCTCCGGCAAGGCGGGTGAAATGGCAATTCGCGCCCGCACCCACTGTCTGATTGCCGGTCCCTCGGGTGCTGGAAAATCCCATTTGATCCGGCATCTTGCCAGCGTGATGCAGCTTCCTTTATGGGAATCCTGTGTCAGTTCATGGATTCCCATGGGCGGGCGCGGCAGTCCGACATGGCCGCTGTTGGCCGCTTGGATCGACAAGCATCCCGAAGGAATCATCTTCCTCGACGAGTTGGACAAGCTCGACGGGATCAGCGACTGGACCCAATGTATCCGGTTGGAAATCCATGATTTGCTCGATTTTCGCGTCCCTCACGGATTCCGGATTGCCGAGGAACTGCTTTCGGAATCGTTCTGGGAAAAGTCCGATGACCGGGAGGACGAGGCGCGGAACCGAATCGGGATTCGTTTGCGGAACCGGGTAATGATCGTCGGTGCCGGGGCTTGGCAGCGCGCATGGACCGCCAATCTCACCCGGATCGGGTATCAGGATTCCGGGCAAAGCGAACCATCACGCCAACAAATGTTGGGGCAAATCAGCGCTGAAATTCTCCAAAGATTCCGCAGTGACGTGTTGTTGCTCGATCCTTTGAAGGAAAGCGATTTCCGGCTGATCGCAGGCCATATCGGTCAAACGCTTCCGGATTCAATCCGGGGAGCGTTCACGAAACTGGCGGGACCGGCCATCATCCGAGCCGTCGAAGGACAGCTGGGCATGAGGATTTTCGAGGAAATCATGGCGGATGCGATGCTTTCGGCCCGGATTTCTGCGGCACCGGAACATGCCGACGGTTCCCGAAACCATTTGAGCTGAACCGGGAAAATGAAGTTCCGGTGGCGACGGGTCGGCTTTCGCCGACCCGGTCAGGCCCCGGCTTTTGGGTAGGCGTATGAACAAGAAAGTCCTCCTCATGATCGTCCGTATCCTTTCCCTCACCAAAGGCACCACCGGTGCCGAAAATATCAATTCGCAAGATCCGATGTTTTTCCAACCGACACCAACGGTTGAAATTCAACTCGCCTCGGCTTCTTGGCGCCAACCGGAGGCTCCGGTTTTTCTCTAAACCGATTTGTCCCGCAGCGCCTTTTCGACCTCGCGGCAAAGCTTCGGAAAATCCAGATCAAGCCCTTTGGCGAGATCGCGGATCGAAGCCAGCGACGGAATTCGCAACTGACGTTCCGCCCTGCTGATCACTCCCAGATCCACCCCGGAAATCAAAGCCAGTTGCTCTTGGCTCACCCCAAAGGCCACACGCGTGTCGCGCAGCTTCAAAAGCAGCACGTTTACGAATTTTTCGCTCTGGGTGGACGCCATTCCGGGAATTTTTGGCAGATCCGGCATCACCCCGCAGCATAATTCATCCTTGTTAATTGACAAGGGTTCCCGATTGAAATCAAACTCAACCCGACCTTTAATGGATCAAGCCTCACGAAGAGAAAACACCGCCCAGCGGATCAATGCCATCATGGCCCGGTTTCCACTTATCTTGGACATCCTGGAGGAACTGGATACCGCAGCCTTCCCTTCTCCCGCCGACGACGCAATCCGTCACGGGACCCATCGCGGACTTACGGAAATCCTCGGAGCGCTGGCAAAGGTGGACAGAGCGCCCCCGGTCGGAACCTCGGAACCCTCTGACGCCGAAGACCTCGCCGGAACCTGGCTGCTTGGATTCAAGGTCCGTGAGCATGTCCCGGCTGACTTTTTCCTGCGGCTTCAGCCGCTGATCCACCGGGTGCTCCCCCCGAAAACTCCGGTTTCTTCCGGGCAAAAGTGAAACCGAGAACCATCCGGCGACAAAAATCCGCCCGACGGCTTCAAACCATTCTCCTGAACTCAAATACACCCAACCATGAAAACCAAACTACGACCCCGCTTCGCGCTTCTCGTTCCGATCCTGCTTTTGTGCGGATTCACCTGCTCGTGCAGAGACAACAAAAAGGAATTGGAAGCGCTCAGGAAAGAGGCGGAAGCCTCCCGCAAGGCGCTGGAGGCCATCCAGCGCAACCAACGCGTGAAGAACGAAGGCGAGGCCCGCCGAAACATGGAGTCCTACTTCAAATGAAGCCGGACGACCCGCCAGCCAATTAAAGAAAAAGCCAAGTGAGGCACGTGACGCAATCGCGCGCCGTCCTTCCCCGATCACCCGACCACAAAACTATCTCAACAAACATCCTCATGAATCCGACACCACCACCTCCTGTCCCTGCCAATACCACCCCGTTCGCCAAAACCTGCGCCAAGATCTCGATGATCGCTGGTTTCATCGCCATCCCCGCAGTAATTGTTTTCGGGGTTATCGCAATGGTTTCCGCCCTTGGCTACCAGAACGGGCAAAACTCCCTGCTTCTCCCCATTTTGGGAGGATTGGCGGGCGGCGGAATTCACGGCTTGGCCGCAGTCGGCGCAATCGTCGCCATCATCAACAAAGGCCCGAAAGGACCCGCATGGACCGGCCTGATCCTCAACGGACTCGCCGTGCTCATCGTGGGCATCATCACCGTGATGACCTCGATGGCTTGAGCCACCACGCGGCATTTCTTCCTGAATGCCCATTTCTTGAAAAGTAAACGGTCGTTCTCGGGCCATGAGCCGGTCCATGCAAGCAGACGTGGTGCAACCGCAGCGTGCATGGACATGGCGCCTGCGTTTTCGAGCCATCAATCCGGTGGCTCCAACCACGACTATCCCGTTCGTCAATTTCTGAGGTTTGAACATCCGGCTGATTCGGTCTTGCCACAATACAAAATTTGACGCTCTCTAACCCAGTCCACCTTGGTGGACGGGGTCTGATAAACCTTTCGCACAGCGGTCGGCATCGACCGCAACGATGCCGCCAAACCGACCAAACGGCCGGGGGGGCGGCGGCGCATGTCCAGGCTGCTCTCTTCGGGGAAAAGCTAAAGGCCGTTGCGGTCGTCTGTGCGCGACTTTATCACTCCCCGCCCACCAGGAAGGACTTCATCCATCCTTCCCATGAAACCGATATTCCGAATCCCCATCCTCC
>JBDTNJ010000485.1:0-14008 GCA_039933825.1 Luteolibacter sp. | reverse complement strand
TCATGATTCGATCTGGAGGGGGTGGGTGCGAGAGGAGAGGTGGGAAGTTTGGGTTGATGAAGTGAGAACGAAAGCCCCGATGGCTAGGGAATCGGGACAATTCTAACGTTATCCAGCACGAGGTCCAGGGAGTTGGTAACCGTTGAGACATCGGCAAAACGGAGGCTTATGACGCCGCCGGCTGGCGCGGTGAAATCATAGGATGCCGCCACCCAGGCGGTTGCCCCGCCGCCTGGGCCGGGGATCTCGATGGTATCGAAAACCAGCGAGGTGATGAGCATACCCGTGTTGTAGAAAAGCCACACCTGGATCTTCTGGTGCTGCGAATTGAAGGACAAGTTTCCCACGTCGAATTGGAGCCGGTAGTGCTGGCCTGGAATAACCGAGAGGAACTGGCCAATGTTGCCTGTGGGGGCCGAGTTGGCGGAATTGAAGGCGATGAGCTTGGTCCCTTCAGTAGGCCGGTACGGTGGCGAAGAATAGACGGCGACGTTGCCGCCGGGGTTCCAACCATCGAGCCCGTTTTCGAACCCGCCATTGGCGAGCGGAGCGGGTGAGGAACTCACGTCCGTCAGCCTCACCCGGTCGAGCACGAGGTCCAGCGAGTTGGTGGCCGGGGATTCGTCTCTGAAGGCAATCGCCACGAAGGTCTGCGTCGTGGGAATGAACTCATACGATGCCGCGACGTAGGCCGTCGCCCCGCCGCCGGGCCCCGGAATGTCAATGGAGTCTGTCAAAAGAAACGTGAGGAAGTCGGCGCTGGCGACTGTCACCCGCATTCGCTGGTGAAGGGAATTGTAGGCCAGATTTCCCACGTCGAATTCGAGTCGGTAGCGGTGTCCGGGAATGACGGCCAGTCTTTGGATTAACAATCCGTCCGGTGTCGAGTTGCCGGAGTTGAAGGCGGCAAGCTTGGTTCCCTCGGTGGGATTGTAGGGGGCGCCTGATAACACGGCAACATGGCCGGTGGCTTCCCAACCGGTGAGGCCCGCTTCGAATCCGCCGTTGACGAGGGAAGAAGGGGGCGAATCGGGTATTTCGGTAAGTCTCACGTGGTCCAGAACAAGGTCCAGCGAGTTGGTGGCCGGGGATTCATCTTTGAAGGCGATCACCACGGAGGTTTGCGTCGTTGGAACGAACTCGTAGCTTGCCGCCACGTAGGCCGTTGCGCCGCCGCCAGGACCGGGGATGTCGATGGTTTCACTCAGCAGGAAAGTTAGGACATCGGCGCTGGTGATGGCGACCCTCAGCTTCTGGTGCTGCGAATTGTAGGAAAGGTTTCCGATGTCGAATTCGAGCCGATAGTGATGTCCGGGAATGACCGCCGGCCTCTGGATCAACAAGCCGTTCGGAGCCGAATTGCCGGAGTTGAAAGCTGCCAGTTTGGTGCCCTCGGTGGGGTTGTAGGGCGCTCCGGACAAGACGGCGACATTGCCGGTGGCTTCCCAGCCGGCAAAGCCGGATTCGAAACCTCCGTTGACGAGGTCGGCGGACAACCGCCCGGCCAAGACGATCACGCAGGCGAAGCAGGTGATCGATTTGCGAAAAATGTCGGCTTTCATGATCGCAATAATGGGTTTGGGGATGGGTCACCCGGATTCGGGTGAGTGACTGCTAGGAATGCTAGGACTGCTAGGAATTTGCATTTGCCGGGAGGCTCCTCAATAAAAGGCGAGTTTGGTATGAAACTGAAATGCTGAAAACTGAAATTCTGAATTGAATCCGCCCTCCTCAGAACGCCGAAATCTGGCGGAGTTCGGAGGTTTCGGAACATTTGTCGTTTGTCACCACCGTAGCTTTACGGACCGCTTTGCCAAGATCCTTTTTGGCTCCATTCGACAACGATACAAAAATCAAAGAGTGCCGCTGGCCGGACTCGAACCGGCACGCCCTTGCGGACAACAGATTTTAAGTCTGGGGTGTCTACCATTCCACCACAGCGGCATATTCTCAGCCACACGAGACGGCTGCGCGGAGTAATGCGTAATCTCCATCTGACGTCCAGCACTGCCTTTGCGATTGCGCGATTATTTCGCCAGCCCGGTGCGTTTGACTGCTTTTCGGGCTAAGGCTTGCGAGCGCGGGAAAAGGCGGATTAGGATTTCGCATGAGGGTTGCGGATACCGGCCAGACACTTCGGGAAATTTTAAAGGAGCACACCGGTGCCAGAATTCTGGTGCCGACGATGGGCGCGCTGCATGAAGGCCATTTGGAGCTGATGCGGGCGGCCCGGAGTCTTGCTGGCCCTGCGGGAACAGTGATTGTCTCGATTTTTGTGAACCCGATCCAGTTTGACCGCGCGGCCGATTTAGAAGCTTATCCGAAACCTCTGGAGGCGGACCTGACGGCTTGCCAAGCGGAGGGGGTGGATGTGGTTTTCGCACCGCAAACGGGCTCGATGTATTTTGCGGATCGATCGGTGACAGTAACGGAATCACTGCTTTCAGCCGGCCTATGCGGGGCGACGCGGCCCGGGCATTTCGATGGCGTTTGCACGGTGGTGCTGAAACTTTTCCTGCTCAGCGGCTGCGATGCGGCAGTTTTCGGGGAGAAGGATTTCCAACAACTCGCCATCATCCGCCGGATGGTGCGGGACCTGGATGTGCCGGTGAAAATCATCGAATGTCCGACTGTCCGCGAACCTGACGGGCTCGCGATGTCCTCCAGAAATGTCCGCCTGAATGCGGCACAACGCGCCGATGCACCGAGAATCCAGCGTTCCTTGCTGGCAGCCGCGCATTTAAGAGACGTCGCGAAAATCCTAGAAACCGCGCGGGCCGGGATCGAGGCATCTCCCCTCACCCGCATCGACTACCTTTCCCTCGTTGATGCGGAGACGCTCCAGCCGGTGACGTCGCTGGAGCGCCAAGCGGTCCTAGCGGTGGCGGTCTTCTACGGCGATGTCCGACTGATCGACCACGTGATCGTGTAGTTGGTGGATTTGAACTCGCGCTGGAGGGATTTGGAAGCTAAACACCCGCAGGCATTTTCGATGAGTTCCCCCCACCGACAAAACAACTTCGATCTCATCCGTCTGCTGGCGGCGGCCCAGGTGGTGGTCGCCCATGCGATCGGCCACACGGATTTGGTCCATCATCTGCCGTCATGGGGCAAGCAGCTTTTTGATGCGTTGCTGATGCTACCGGGCGTGCCGGTTTTTTTCGTGATCAGCGGATTCCTCATCACCCGGTCCTATGAGAAAGATCCGGCGGATTTGAAAGGCTACTTCTGGCGTCGTTGCTTGCGGATTTTCCCCGCGTTGTGGATCTGTCTGGTGATCACGCTGGCGGCGTTGGCATGTTTTGGATTTCTGAAACCCGACATTGTTTCCTCACCCACGTTCATCGCATGGCTGGCGGGACAAGTGAGCTTTTTCCAGTTTTACAATCCAGATCACTTCAGGGGCTTCGGCACCGGTGTCGCAAACGGAGCGCTGTGGACGATCACGGTGGAGCTTCAGTTCTATCTGTTCATCCCGGTCTTCTGTTACCTAACTACCCGACGGAACCTGGCAAAAATCCTCACGCCCCTCCTGCTTGCCTGCTCTTTCGCACTCTACTGCGTCATGGATCACAAGGTCAACGGGCCGGGTGGATTCACTGGTGCGCCGATCGTCTTCAAGCTGCTTCATGTCACGCTCATCCCGCACCTCTGGATGTTTTTGTTGGGAATTCTGATCCACCGAAATTTCGATTTCCTCAAGACATGGATCGAGGGGAAATTCCTATATTACATGGCCGCCTACGTGATTTTCATGAGCCTGCTGCATTTCCTCGTGCCGGATCGTTCGGTGCCGTTTTATCTGGCCTATCTCCCCTCGCGTTCCATCCTGGCGCTCGCCACCATTGCCGGAGCATTCAGTGCCAGATCCCTCTCAAACCGCCTGCTCAACGGAACCGATATTTCCTACGGAATTTATATCTATCACTCCGTCGTCATCAATGTTTTCATCCAGCTGGGAATTCTCACATCAACGGCTTCCGTGCTACTGGTCTTCCTCGTTTCGATCACCCTCGCGCTGCTGAGCTGGCATTGGATTGAAAAGCCCGCGCTGGCTTGCAAGTCGCTCCGGCCGGTCTCGTTGTGGAGCAGGCTGAGGCAACGTGCTTGAAATTTCATTTTTCAACCGATACCGGAATCGCCTCACAGACCTGCCTCCAGCCGAGAAAATTCCACTTGTTGGGAAATCCGCTGCATTGCTCGGGCTTCACCGGGTGGATGCGGCAGGCGTTCCCATCGAGCATGATGCACTCGTGGTTCTCCTTTTCGATCAAAGAGAGCCCCTGCCGGTTCGTACGCAGGCGGGTGAATTGATCCAGGAAATCATTTTCCGGCAACCCAAGAAATCCGGCGATCCGGGAAACCTCATCCTCTTCGATCCGGACATCGCCCGGCCATTTGCAGCAGGCAGTGCAACGCTGACAAACGTAGTAAACATCCGGCTCCAGCATCACCTCGCGGTTTCCCGGGCTGCCACAGTCTTTCAAGGGTGCGGTCATGCGTCGAGCTGCCGGTAGTAATAATTGACCCTACCAAGGAACCTCTGCCACTTGGCTCCTGGGTGACCATTTTCCATCAGGAAATGCGGACAATTTTTGTTAGGCGGATGTTTGCCACGCCGCGGCCAGTGGTAGTGAGGCACCACGTTCCGCAGAGGAATGCCGTTCCGCTTCATCAGGACCGCAGTAAGTCTGGCGGTGCGCTCGACGGTCGCGGACAGACTGGCACCACGGTTCTCGCACATCTCGATACCGATGGAGAGCCGGTTGCCCGGACCATCAAAATCGGCATGCTCGCCCTGCTCATTGGTGGGCATGTGTTGGATGGCCATTCGTTGATCCACGGTGAAGTGCCAAATGAGGAAGCCGATGCGATTGCCGTGACGGGTCTTCGCCGAACGCAGCGCGCCGTGTTTCAGGGCCAGCGAGTGTTGGGCGGCACCAGCGGTGTAGTTTTCCGTGCTGTGGATCGTGATATAGCGGGGAGACATCGGCCGCACCACCCTCCGCCCTTGGGTGCCCTTGGGGACCATATCCACCTTGAGATTCACCTGACGCATCATTGAGGAAATGGACGTCCCGCCATCGCTTGCATGGGTTCCACTATTTGCATGAGTCCCACCGCTGCTAGGTCGGGGTGCGGGACGATAGGTCCGGTCTGGTCCGCCGCCCGGCGGGCCTATCTGATAGCAGTTGGAGCAGACAAGAACTAGGAGAACGCATGGAAGTATTCGACGAAGCAATTGCACGGCGGATTCTTACCACAACCACCCACTTTCGGAAACGCAAAATACAATCCAATGGTCGGCCACTTTGATCGCCCGCTTTTGAGATCCCTCTCCACATGAAGCGATCCCACCCCCTTTGCACGTGCCGGAACAGCACTGAGAATTGATGAAAAGCGGGGTTTGTCATTTTCAAATTTACTCTTTAGGGTTCGCTTCGTGAGTGATTCTGAAAACGACCCATTGAGCAGCCTACTGTCCAGCTTTGCCCTAGGACCCGCTTGGGCGCGTGCCGCCGGCGACAAACCCGAGCGTAAACCCAAGGCTTTTTCCGGGGGCGATGATCGCCCGCCGAGGCGCGATGACCGCGAGGGAGGAAACAGAAACCGCGATGGAATTTCACGTGGCCGCGATGGTGAGGGACGCAGGGAATTTCAAGGACGTGGCGGCAATTTCAATGATCGTCGCGATGGTCCGCCCCGCCGCGAGGAGGCCCCACCGGCCGAGGGTGTGCGGGTGGTGATCGCACCGTGCCCGCAGGCCGTGCATCTCATCGGCAAGGAAGTCCATTCGGTGGCGCGAGTTTATGCGCTCTTTGATGTGGCGAAGATTTTGTTAGCGGAAAAATCCCGCTGCCGTGCTGTTTTCGAAGCGCCGGAACCTCACGCACCGCTGTTCCGCGGTAAGCTGGATGAATGTGTTTTCCTCACCCGTGAGGAGGCGCTGCGCCATCTATGGAACTCGGAACTCAGGAACGATCTCATCGAGGAGGAAACGATCGAGGTCGATCCTCCGACCGGGAATTTTCAAGCGATCGCCCGCTGTGGTATTTCCGGCGAGTGGTTGGGGCCGGTGAACTTCCATTCCTATCAGACGAACCTGCGCCGCCTGCATCGCGAGCGTTTCGGCAACATGCCATTCGAGGTTTACTCGTCCAAGGTCCGCACCGAGCGCGGTGAGGAAGCGGTGAACGCGTGGTTGGAAACGATGAAAAAGAAAACCCGCTGGCGCATGAAGGGCGACGAGGATGAAGCATGGATCGATGATCGTGCGGAAGCCGAGCGTGCCATCGGAGCGCGTTGTTTCGACAAGGCGTTCGAGGAAAGTCGCAATGTCGAAGTGTCCGGTGCCATTGCCGCAAAAAATCTATCACCATCCTTGCTCACTTCGTTGAAACTCTCCGGCAGCCACGCGAGAAATCACCCGGCGATTCTAATCCCCGCTGTTTGCCGCGCGATCGAGGCCGAGCATCTTCCGGTTTTCAAGCGTCAGGGAAAACTCCACACCGGCCCGGCCAGACCGCATCCATTAGCGTTAGACGCCGTGCTGGCCGAGCGCCCGGGCATCATGGTTAGCTGGATCCGCGAAAACAAACCCGCAAAACTCGAAGGGCTTTGGAAATCCGTCCTTCCCGAAGGCAGCACCGCACCGCCCGCCGAATTTGCGGCGGATCTTTTCTGGCTGCTCCATCAGGGCCACATCCTGCTTTACACCGATGACACGCTCGTGGTGCAGGAGGCCCGCGAAAGCAACGCTCCCGATCCAAGCGGCGAGCCAAAAAAAGCGAAGAAGAAAAAGAAGAAGAAGGCCAAGGTGCAACCCAACGCTGAGGGCACTTTGGAGGGCGAGGCAAGCCCTGCCGCAGAAGCAACAATCGAGGAAACCCAAGCCACGGTGGAAACCGGCGAGCAACCGGAATCTCCTTCGAGTGAAGCCTTGGCGGCGGCGCCCTTAGAGGCCCCCACGGAAGCCGTGGAGAAAATCGAGGAGGCACCGATCCCGGAGGAAATCAGGACCGAAGAGGCCGCTTCCTGATAGATATTAAGCCAATTTCTCACTCCGCCGTTTGCGTTTTTCAAACAGGATGGTTTCGCGATAGCCGGCGGTTTTGGCGATTTCCACGGCGCGGGCAAAATCACGCGCCACTTCGCTTGGCTGGTGCGCGTCTGATGAAATGACAAGGCCGATTCCGGCAGAGCAAGCAAGTTCCAGAAATCGCGGTGCGGGGTAGGCTTCGGCGCAAGGTTTGTGCCAGCCCGCGGTGTTGAGTTCGATCACGCTGCCTGAGGCGGCAATCGCATCGATCGCCGGCTCGTAAAAGCGGTCCAAGTCCCCTTTCGGAACATGCGCGAATTTTTTCACCAAATCCGGGTGGCCTAGAATATCGAAAACCCCGCTCTCCGCCATGGCAGAATAAGTTTTCCAGTAATGCGCCCAAACGGCGTCCACATCGCATTCCGCCCAGCGGCCAAGCCATTTCGGATTGTCAAAGTCCCAATCTCCCAGGTAGTGGACCGAGCCAATCAAATAGTCCCACTCGTAACCCGAAGCGAGGTCGGCGATCCAGCTTTCACAACCGGCCAGCCAATCACACTCCAGCCCCGCGCGAATCGAAATTCGGCCTGCCGCGTGGGTGCGTGCCCGCTCGATCCATTTGTAATACTCTGGTAACTCGGCCGAAAGCATCCGCCAGTCATCAAATGGCTCCGGCAGGCAGGGCGCGTGATCGGAGATTCCATATTCGGTGACGCCGGCTAGCAACGCGGCATCGACGTAATGTTCGGGCTCGCCCTCGGCATGGCGACAAAGCGGCGTATGGGTATGATAATCAGCGGGCACTTGCGTATTTGAAGATGAATCGGATTGAACGCACGCCAAAAGCCATACTAGACTCTTCACACGGTGCAAGCACCGGCCCCTTCCATGTCCGATTTTTCCACAGAGCCAGCACCCGGTAATCGCGTAACCCATTACCTCCTCGATCAGCTCCGCCGCCATCCGAAACGGGTGGTTTTCACCGAAGGAGAAGACCTCCGCGTGATCCAAGCCGCCGCCCGCCTCGTCCACGAGGAAGTTGTCGCCCCCATTTTGCTCGGCAACCGCGAGCGAATCCGTGCGATGGCGGCTGAAAACTCGGTGTCGCTGAAATTCGTGCATATCATCGATCCGCCGCACGCTTCGGACTTCGCGCTGTTCTGTCAACGTGTCGAAAACATGGCCCGCTACCGGACCATGCAAATGGGCAATCCAGCGGAAATTGTCGCCCGCCCGCATTATTTCGGTGCCTTGATGGTGCAATACGGTCAGGCCGATGCCGTCGTCGGAGGCAACCAAGCACTGCCCGCCGCTTTTTTCCGCGCCCTTCTGCACACGATCAAGCCGCTGCCCAGTGTGCCTAAAATTTTCGGGGTCACTCTCCTCACCGGTCGCCACCTCCATCACCTCGGGGGCGACGGCATCCTTTTCCTCGCCGATTGCGGGCTGATCCCGAATCCCGACGTCGGTGAGCTGGCGGCTATCGCTTTGGAAACCGGAAAACTGGCGCGCCATTTCCTCGGTCGCAAACCGCTCGTTGCCATGCTCAGCCACTCGACCAAAGGCTCGACAAGCACGCCGGACGCCCGCCGCATGGCCGCCGCCGCCGCGCTGGCGCAGGCTGAGGCGATCCGACAATTTCTCGATATCAGCATCGAAGGCGAGCTTCAGGCCGACGTCGCTCTCGACCCGGAAGCGGCGGAAACAAAGCTGCCCGCCGCCGAAGCCCGCCCCACTGCCGACGTGTTGGTTTTCCCGAATCTGGATGCTGCGCACATTTCCCTTAAACTCCTCCAGCACGTCGCCGGAGCGCAGAATTACGGACAATTGATCCTCGGCCTGTCCCGTCCGGCCGCCCAAGTCTCGCGCACGGCCACCGTGGAAACCATCTTCGGCACCGCCGCAGCCATCGCCGTGGAGGCCATCAAGTTTCACCAGCTCCACCCGGACGGAGAGGTTTGAAAATCCTTGGCTCCTGAGCACTCAGCAAAAACGCTTGGGAGTTCCTCCAAGTGCAATTCCACGGTCCGGTAAACCAGCGAGCCGTTTTTTCGACACCCGGGGTTGACGGGCTCTTCGCAACATGCGTTCCAGCCCAGCGGCAGCGGAAACCCTGATGCCAGCTCAGTAAAATGACTTGTGTTGCCGCCCCCTCCGTTTCCCGCACATCACTTTTTGGCTTTTCGCACATTTGAAGCTGCCTCCCATCTGAAAGACTGCGGGCGCGTTGATGGCGCAATATTTCCAGGCAATTCCCCCGTGTTTCCTGAGATCCTTGATTCAACTCAACGGGTTCACTCACTGATTGATTGCGGTGCCTGCAATGGCTGATACCTTCTGGCGTTTACTTTGTAAAACATTCATCGGACTGCGCTGCAACTCCACTTCAATCCCTCAGAACCCAGACTCCCATGCATTCAAAAACCTCAAAAATGCCACGTAATCGCGGCTTTGCGCTGATCGTAACTCTCAGCCTAA
The DNA here is from genome assembly GCA_039933825.1 of Luteolibacter sp. Classification (GTDB taxonomy): domain Bacteria; phylum Verrucomicrobiota; class Verrucomicrobiia; order Verrucomicrobiales; family Akkermansiaceae; genus Luteolibacter. Next base: position 4,491 of record JBDTNJ010000485.1, on the reverse strand, counting down.
TGATTCTTTTGACGGTGATTGCCGTGGGACTGTTGACGCTCAGTTCGATTTCACTTCGTTCCGCAGGCAGCAGTTCCGCCCAGGCGACGGCCCGCGCCAATGCCCGCCTGGCCTTGATGCTGGCACTTGGCGAACTGCAAAAATCCGCAGGCCCGGATACGCGGGTCACCGCTACGGCCGATGCTCTCAATTCCGCCACAAGCACCAAAAGCCCACTGACCGGGGTCTGGCGCTCTTGGGAAAATACCGATCTCGACTCCAGCAAACAACCGAAGGCACCGGCTTACACTTGGAAAAAAGCCCTATCAAAAGATCTAACCAACCCTAACGACCCAGCCCGCTTCGTCGGCTGGCTTTATTCCACCACGCCAGACGTCACTCAAGACCCCACCGCTCCCCCCTCACTGGCAAAAACCTCCGTTTCCATCCCTCTGCTCTCCACCGGGACGCTCGGCACCGCGCCTGATGCAGGTTCCGAAGTCCATCTGACTCCTGTTAAAGTGACCGCCGGCACCGGAAACAAGGGACAATACGCTTGGTGGGTCGGCGGCGAGAACGCCAAAGCCAATCTTGGTCTCAAAAAAAACAACCCAAAATCCGACGTGGAATCCCGCGACGCCATGGCCTCCAGCGGCAGACCTGACGAAAAAATTCTTGGCATGGACCTGAGTGCGGCCAACGTCAGCAGCCTGATCTCGAGGCCCAGCATCGACCTTGCCACCGCCTCACCCAAGCCGCCGAAATCCGCCAACGCCGGCTTTCACAACATCACCGCCTACTCCCGCGGCCTGCTTACCAACACTGCGGGTGGCGGGTGGCGCAAGGATCTCTCCTTGCTCTCCGAATACGGACTAGCGGTCTCTACGGGTGCCCCCGCAGCAGGAGATCCGATCTATCCATTCTGCACGGTCACCCGCCCCATCGGAGTCGATAAAGTCCAGTGCGTTACCTGGGGGGCCCTCATGGATTACTTCTCTCAATACAAACAAACCGCGAGCACCTCCACGCCCGGAGTCGTGAGCCTTCCTCCTGTTTTCGGAGGAATTGGCGGCTCGAATGGAAATGACTTCGTCGATAAGGTCCAGCATGCCCCAGTCTTGGCAGACCTGCGCATGGTCCTGGCTTACTCAGCTGTCAAAGACGACAAATACCGCCCCCTCGGCACCGATGGAAAAGTTAATCCAACATCACCCACCCACGCGGCGGTCATCTCCATCCTGCCGGTCGTTACCCTCTGGAATCCTTGGAACTATCAGATTACCATGAAGAGCTTGCGGATTCAGACCTGTCCGCTGCCCTTCAATATGACCCTCCAGGTAGGGACTAACACCTCCACTTTCAATTTCAATCAACTGATCCGTGGGCTGAGTGACCCCACTTCAAAAACCAAAATCTGGCTCGACTTGAAATCCGACAGCAGCGGAAGCAACAACAATATCACGCTCAACCCGGGTGAGACCAAAGTATTTTCCGCCCAGCAGACCCAGCAAAAAATCATTGATGGCCCAGCCATCGCCACTCAAATCCAAATCTCCCTGACTCCGGGTTATCAAACCGAGGGGGGATTTTTCTGTGTGGTTCCAGCAGCAGACTCCACCGACGCAAAACCTACCTATTTGTTAGGTAACGCGACCGATACGATGCAGATGAAAACCCAAAAGGTTACTTTTCCCAACGTCATCGATTACCTTCCTGGCAGGCTGGGTGGATATACCCAGTTGCTCGGATTCAACTCGAGTAACACTTATCTATCTTTCAATCAGTTGCGCGTCCAACTCACCCAGACGGATGCCGATAAATTTTACTCGGATTTCAATAATGAGATCTATGCGTCCAGTCCTACACTCGCAACCTTGCTGAATAAAAAAGACGACCAGATTTTCTGCTCCTCTTCCCTACACGCCCGAACCGCCGAAGGTTCCGGCTTTCAAAGCCGCATTGGCTTCGACACCAACCCAGTGGCGCAAAATTACCTCATCTCGCCCAGTGCCAATGAGATCGGTTCAAAGGGGCCCGTGAATGCCCCGATGGAGCTCAGCTTTTATGTGTTCGGCTCAGGGTCTTTTGATAGCAAATTGCCCAGTACCACAGGAAACATCCTCACCGCCATTGATACCGATATCAGCCTCACCCGTTGCGTCCTAGCGGAGGTACCTCTCCGCCCGGTGCGCTCGCTGGGAGAACTCCAGAATTTCCAAGTGCGAGGGACAAACCCGTTCCCACCGTTCCGCGCCTTCATCCTTGGAAATAGCGCGGCCTATCCGTTAGGTAAATCCAACGACGTAAAAGTCTCCCCAAGCTCCATCTTCCAGTGGGACGATTCCTATGTCATGAATCGCCTGTTCTTCGATGATTACTTTGTTTCCTCCATCGCCCCGGAGACAACGGATTGGTCTGGCTCAACCATCAAGCGCCCCCTGAAAACCGTGTATCAAGAGCATCTCCCTGATGCCATGGGGAAAAGAACTCCCTTACCCAATGCCCAATACCTGCCGTCCGCCCGCGCCAACAAGGAGGACATCACTGCTGACACCCGCCACACCACCATCGCCTCGAAGCTGGAGGTGGACGGTATGTTCAATGTGAACTCCACCTCCGTGGATGCATGGACGTCCGTGCTTTCCCATGCCCGCGATGTGAATATGGCTCTGTTCAAGGACAGCGGGGTATCGCTCGAGACAAATGCCAAAGGCCACCCGCTCCCCCACACCACCGTGGCAGGTGTGTTTTCTGAAAACCTTAACGACCGGAAAATTTTTGCCGAACCGAAAAGACTCAGTGATGCGCAAATCAAGTCGTTTGCCAACGAGATCGTGAAACAAATCCGCCAGCGCGGCCCGGCACTTTCCCTCTCCGAGTTCGTCAACCGCCAACTCACCATCGACACCGATCCCAATGCCCTCGCCGGCACGATCCAGGCGGCACTGGACACACTCCGTGATTCAACAGATCCCGATCCCTCCAAGAACCCTTTCAAGGATCTGAAAATCGATACGCAATTGGTCACGCTCCCGCCCCCGTCGCAGGATCACGGCTATCAGTTCGTGAAAGCAGGCGGAAAATACACTGGCGAAGGCTTACCCGGCTGGCCCACTCAGGCAGACGTCCTTCGCCCGATCGCTCCCATCCTGAGCGCCCGTGATGATACTTTTGTCATCCGCACCTACGGCACCGCCCTCGCCGAGGACGGCAAGACCGTGATCGCCAAAGCTTGGTGCGAGGCCATCGTCCAGCGCACCGCCGACTTCACCGCCCCTGATCCGAAGCTCGACCTCGCAGACGATGCGAACCTCACTACTGGCGCAAACAAGGCCACCAACATTCTCTTTGGCCGCCACTTCAACATCGTCTCAATCCGTTATCTCACTGCAAATGAAATCTAAAAAACTCCACCTCCTCCTGCTCACTCTCTTCGGCTCCGCCTGCTTGCTGGCCACCGCCAGTGCCCGCACCCTCAGTGCCGTCTATTTCCGCCCACCTGCCGGGGCCCCTGAGAAAGTGCAGGCCACTCACTCCAAAGGCACGATCGAAGTCTTATTACCGAGGATGAACCTCAGCATTCCCGTTAAAATTCCGGCGGGCGATCTTGTTCTCCGCATCACTCTCGAGCCTGTTCCTACCGGGGCCGAAATCCCAGCAGGCGCTCCCACGATAACCATTCCCGCCGCATGGACCGATGTCATCCTGCTTTTTTCCGTAAACCCCAAGGACCCGGCATTCCCATTTTCCGTCACCCCACTCAATGCGTCCGCTGCGAGCTTTAAGCCTGGTGAAATCATCGTTTTCAACCGTACCGATGCCACTATTGGTGCGAAACTCGGCGACGAGGGCTTCAAGCTCACCGCAGGTGCAACGACCAAAGTGAATCTCTCCAAAGCCCCGGAGGGTGACTATCCAATGCATTTTGGATACATCCCAGCAGGCGAGACCGAAGCCCGCCCGTTGGCTAATTCGACCTATCGAAATCAACCTACCCTGCGGCAGATACTTTTCATCCTGCCAGAACCCACACGTCAGGTACCCCGGATCTGGTCAGTGGCAGTTCACCCGCCACAACCCGAGGAACCCGCTTCCGCAGTTGCCCCCCGCTAGAAGGAAGTGACGTCACGTGTATTTTTCTTCACCCCCTGCTTCAGTCTTGGCAGGTATATTGATCGCAACTGGCCTGCTTCGCCGCAGCCATCAGGCGTAAAAAATTTCCGGAGTTAATGGGTTTTCTCCGGAATCGCGGGGCAGCTGCCTGGAGGTCGGCGGCCCCGCAGTTTTAATATCGATAACACGCCACAGCCCCCTTGGACGATGCGGTTGACTTAACGAGTTAAATGAATCGTTTGTGGATCAAATCGCCCCAGCGTCCATATTACACACGGCAATGCCATGAAATCAGACCATGGCGGCAGCAAACACCTCAAAACACCGGCTGTCATTGGAAAAATTGAATGGTGATCACAGGCTAAATTGACCCACTGCCCCTCAATTTTCTGTAAAAAC
>JBDTNJ010000484.1:0-9562 GCA_039933825.1 Luteolibacter sp. | reverse complement strand
CGGAGGAGGGCCCTTTGACCACGGCGCGGGCAGACCCGGCCGCGGTGAAGGTGTGTGATGGGCTCGCGGCCGTCGATCCAGTTCCGTCACCGAAGTCCCACGACCATGATTCGGGTCCCCCCGAGCTCGTATCGGTGAACGTCACGGCGAGCGGCGCGACTCCCGACATCACCGACGATGAGAAAACCGTAGAAGAGGACGAGGCCCTGGATGAGGAAGAACTCGCGGTCGGTGGCCGCATTGACGAAATGCTGGCCCATGCCGGGGACCTGAAAGATGGTTTCTATCACGAACGAACCGGAGATCATGCCTGCGAAGGCGGGTCCGACAAAGGCGACGGCGGGTATCAAGCCACCGCGCAGGGCGTGGCGGATGACGATGCGGGATTCGGAAACGCCCTTGGCGCGGGCGGTGCGGATGTAGTCTTGGCTGAGCACATCAAGCATGCCGCCCCGAGCGAGGCGAGCGAGATAAGCCGCGTTGATGAGGCCAAGGGTGACTGCCGGGAGAATCCAATCAACGGGAGATGACCAACCGGCGACATTGAGCGATTTCAAACCCAGTCCCGCACTGACTGCTAACAGCGGACCGATGACGAAGCTGGGCAAACAGATTCCCACCATCGCGGCGGCGAGACATGAGAAGTCAATGACGGTGTTTTTCCTAACTGCCGCAATCACGCCTGCCGGAATGCCGATGATCAGAGCGATGCCAATGGACATCACTCCAAGCCCCAGCGAAACGGGAAACGATTCGCCGATGATTTCGGAGACTTTCACGCCGTCCCGCTTGATGAGATCGCCGAGGTCCTGATTGACGACGAGATTCTTCAGATAGCGGAAATATTGCACCGGAACGGGCTGGTCGAGGCCGGTGTAGGCTTTCATGCGGGCAAGCACGTGGGCGGGAATCGCCTTTTCATCGGTGTAAGGACTGCCCGGCATGGCACGGACGAGGAAAAACGTCAAAGTGATCAGGACGAACAGGGTGATGATTCCTTGTCCGAGGCGGTTGAGAATGAGGCGGAACATGGTGAAATGGAATCAGTGGCCGGGGACGAGCCGGATGAATTGATAGGGATTGTTACCGAGCAAGAGCGGGTGCCAGCCTTCTACAGAGGGATGGATGAGGTAGCTCCGCACCTGCCAGGCGATCGGGAGGATAGGTGCATCCCCGACGAGGATGGTTTCCGCCTGATGGAGCTGATCGAAACGGCGGGTGGCGTCCGGCTCCTGGAACGATTGCTGGAGAAGCTTCACGAACCCCGGGCTTTCCCAACCGGTGTTATTGTTGCCATTATCAGGTGTCCACATTTCGAGAAATGTCAGAGGGTCGAGGTAGTCGCCGATCCATCCTCCGTATGCGATATCGTAATCGAGATCCTGCATGGCGACGAGGTAAGCGTTCCATTCCTTGTTCTCGATCTCGACTTCGATGCCAAGTGTCTTGCGAAACATCGCCTGCACGGCCTGCGCGAGCGTGGCGGCGGTTTCCCTGCTAGCGATGAGGATTTTCAGGCGGGGGAATCCCTTGCCGCCGGGGTAACCCGCATCTGCCAGGAGTTTGCGCGCCCTTTCCTGGTCGTAGCCCGCGACATGGGGTGGGTCGTATTTCGCCATTGGCGGGGTCATCGCATAGGCGGGGATGTAGCCGCGGAAAACATGGTCGCAGAGCAGCTTTCGATCCACGGCGAAGCTCAAGGCCTGGCGAACGCGAATGTCATCGAGCGGCTTTCGTTTCGTATTGAACCGATAGAACGAAGTGCCGAGGTAAGGTTCTTGGCGGAGTTCTTCCGGGTGTTCCCTTTTCATCAGATCCACGACCTCCGGAGTGGCGCCGTAGGTAACGTGGAGTTGGCCGTCGCGGAACATGCGCCCTTCGGTATAGAAGTTAGTGATGGGTAGAAAACGGACGCCGTTGAGAGTGACGTTGGCGGCGTTCCAGTAATAGGGATTCCGCTCGACTTCGATGTGATCGGTGCGCCGCCAGGATTTCAGTTTGTAAGGACCATTGCCGACGATGTTTTCCGGGCGGGTCCAGGGGTTTCCGCGCTGTCCGATTTGTCCAAATTTCAAAACGACGTGTCGCGGCACTGCAGTCCAAGTGTAATGCTTGAGGATTTCGCGGAAATAGGGAGTCGGGCCGCGCAGGGTGAGGCGCAGCGTTTCGTCATCCACCACTTCCACGCCGACCGTGGAGAAGTCCTTGGTAAGGCCCTTGTTGAAATCTTCCGCGCCTTTGAGGAAATAGAGCATCTCAGCATACTTCGCGCCCAGCTCCGGGGTGAGAATTCGCTCATAGGAAAATGCGAAATCGCGGGCGGTGACGGGCATGCCATCGGACCATTTCCCGCCCGGCCTGAGCTTGGCGGTCCAGACGGTGGCCGTGGCATCCGGCGTGACTTCGAGCGCCGCACCGGCGGGGGCGGCGGTGTCGCTTTCCGGGTCGTTGGTGACCAGTCCCTCGAACAAGGCGCGCAGGATGTTCGCCTCCAACACACCGGAAACGATATGGGGATCAAGGCCCTTGGGTTCATTCGAATTTCCGATCAGCAGAATCCCCTCACGCGTCGCCTGATCGACCTGCGATTCCTTCTGGCAGGAAGCGAGCAAACACACGCATGGGATGAAAAGCAGAGCTAGGCGTCGAAGCATCGGTGCGGAGCATGCCGTTTCGCAGAATGGAATGCATCGGAATTTTTTCAGCAATGTGGAATAAATTCCATGGGGTCCTCTGAAAATGAAAGCACCGGGCCGGTTGAATTTCCCTTGGTGCTGATTCGTGGACAGCCATAGACTTTGTCCATGATTCAAATCGAACCTATCGGAAACATTCGCAGCCAATGGGGCGAGGGCCCGATCTGGTGGCAGGACGCGCTTTACTACGTGGATATCGAAGGCCATCAGGTGCATCGTTTTAATCCTGCGGATGGCAGTGAACGTTCATGGAATGTCGGCGGGCGCGTGGGCACTGTGGTCCCTCGCGAGAGCGGCGGGCTGGTGATTGCCGGCGATCATGGCATTTCGTTTCTCGATGAGGAAACAGGCGCGCTCACCCACCTCGCGGATCCTGAACAGGACAAGCCGGACAACCGCTTCAACGACGGAAAATGCTCTCCCGATGGACGGTTTTTCGCAGGAACGATCAGCCTGAGCAAAAAGCCCGGCGACGCAAAACTCTATCGGCTGGATCCGGACCTATCGATTCACGAAGCCTTCGGACCGGTGACGAACTCGAATGGGATCGCCTGGACCGCCGACGGCAAAACGGTTTTTTACATCGATACCCCGCGTAAGGAGGTCCTCGCTTTTGACTACGAGGAAAACGGCCATTTACGGAATTTACGCAGCGTCATTTCCACGGCGCATCTCGATTCATCCCCGGACGGCATGACGATCGACGCAAGCGGAAATCTCTGGATCGCATTCTGCCACGGGGCTTGTGTGGTTTGTTTCAACCCGGAAAGTGGCGAAGAATTGCGCCGGATTGAACTCCCCTGCCTGGAAACGACCGCCTGTGCCTTCGGCGGGCCGGAACTCGCCGATCTCTACGTCACCACGGGTGTTCACAAATCGGTGGTCGAGGAAAACGCCGGGCGCTTGTTTGTCATTCGGGGCCTCGGCGTGAAAGGTTTGCCCGCTAACGCTTTCGCCGGCTGATCTTTAGCAAAGAAACATTACAAAGGCCGGTCCGATGCAAGGTGGATTCCATCAGGATTCCCGCAATCCCGTAGCGATCGAGAGCCGCGCCGCGCGGATGGCGGGAAAGAGCCCGCCGACGATGCCGATGGCAGTCGCAAAAATGATCGCCAAACCGAGAAGCCCGGGCGTGACCTTAAAGGCGAAAGTCACCTGGCTGAAAGTCTGCCAGTTGATCGTCGAGGCACGGTAGCCATCGAACAGCAGATAGGCCAGGCCGGCACCGATCGCGCCCCCGAGGATGGATAGCAGAACGGACTCCACCATCACCGAGAAAATCACCGGCCCAGCGCCAAAGCCGAGGGCACGCAGCGTTGAGATTTCCCGCGTCCGCCCAGCCACGGCGCTGTACATCGTATTCAACGCCCCGAACAAGGCACCCAACGCCATCAGACTGGCGATGAAGACGCCGATGCTGGTGATGAACTGAGTCACGGCGGTCGATTGTTCTGCGTAGAATTCAGACTGCCGCTGGACTTTCACCCCCAACTGGGGATCCGACGTGAGAGCATCCTTAAACTCTTGGAACGACGCTTCCGAAGCGAGCTTGGCGTAAACCGATTGAAAGCCGTCACTTCTGTTATAAGCGGGCTGCAACACGGCGGCGTCCGACCAGATCTCGGACTCGGCGATGCCACCACCCGCCGTGAAAATCCCGACGACCTCCCAAAGCACCTGGCCCATCTTGATTTGTTTCCCCACTTCCAGTCCGGCGAAAGCCCTCGCTGCCCCGGCACCGATGATTACCTCATTTTTCCCGGTTTCAAATCGGCGGCCCTCGAGCATTTTGATATTCCCACGCACATCGAAGGCCGCTTGCCCGACACCCCGTAAAGGCACATTCGCGTCCGTGCCGGTGGAACGTTTCGGCAAATTGATGATCACAAAAAGCTCGGCAGAAGTCAGCGGCCCGGCCTCATTGCGCGCGATGCCTGGTGCATCGCCGATCTTCCTCACCGCCTCGCGGTCAAGCCCGCTGGTCATTTCGCTATCCGCACCGGTTCGTAAAACCACGGCCACATCCGGCGAGCCGGAAACCGTCATCGCCCGGCGGAAGCCCTCCGCGATGGCGAGCACCCCCACTAACACCCCAACCACTCCAGCGATGCCGATCGCCGCCGTCAGCGTAGCGGCCTTCCGCTCCGGAATCGTACGGAGATTGAACGAGGCCACGGAAACCATTTGAGTAAGAAACGACATTTTGAGAATCAGAGGGAACGACCACGACCGCAAATAGACCCCCGGATGTTCCGAGTGGCTCATACGCTATAAAGGGACTCTCACCAAATCCGCATCATCATTCAATTCCAAAAAAGGCTCCTTGATGGCCAAGCCGTGGATCGTAGCGGCAACCAACCCCAGAGACTCTGAAATCATCGACTGGGAATCTGGGACCTTTTAGTACACAGAAATGTTACGGAAAAACTTACCCTCGATGCCGAGATTTTCAGTAAGTATCTCGGAGAGAAAGTTCCCTTCGCCGAAGCCAGCGCACCCATTTCCGTAGGTCCAACAATCCTGTCATCATGAGAAAAATCATCAAGTTGAACCTCCTATTTTGGATCACGAAAATTTGTGCCACCACTCTGGGTGGCACGGTTGGGTGTTTCCTATTAACGGTCGTGAACGACGGCTGGGCCTTGAGATTGCTGGTTCTGGCCGCGATTTGCCTCATCCCGCTGGTCATGCGGATTCGAGCGGAAAGGTTTCATGCCGTGCTCTTCTGGACTATCGTTACCGTCGCAGGTGCCGCTGGAGCGGCTATCTCGGAATTCATGGCCCGCATGCTGAAGTGGGATTATCTCGGGAGCCGGTGGATGCTTTTCGCCACACTCGTTGCGGTGCTGGCAGTCTGGCGGGCGAGTGAAAAAACCCTTTCATTAAAAAGGATGCACCGCCGCAGGGCCGCGTTGTTCTTCTGGGCAACCATTGTTGTCTCCAGCGCTTTAGGTGCCGCTATGGGACTCGGTGGTTCGGGCACCGGCTTTCCAGGTGGGAACGCCGCGTTGGTAGGGTTGCTCGCAGTGGTTGGCCTCATTTTCTTTTCCACCCGCTGGAGCCGGACCGTCCTGTTCTGGAGCGCCTTTGTTCTCACAGGGCCGCTTGGCACAATCCTTGGCGAACTGCTTGCCAAACCAATTGCTAACGGCGGCTTCGGCTATGGCATCATCGGTTCTTCTTCGATCAACGCCTGCCTGCTCGCGGGATTGATCGCATACACACGCCGGAAGGAACAGGGCATGGTTGCCTGCTCGTAAGGCGGCACCGGCGCTTTTTGATGCGTCTTGCTAGAACCACACGTCTGAATGTCGGAGACAACATCAGTGACATGAAGCAGCTGGTCTCATCCACGAAGACCATGGATTTAATATCGCACCTTTTAAGAATGCGGGTCTACCTGGATGGGGGTGTTTTTGGCAACTTGGACTATTCCAGCCGCAGAATTTGAAGCGAGAAGATGTCCACGAAATGGCTGGGTTCGTCGCCGCCGCCGCGCTGGGAGGTGTAGCGGGAGTTCTGGCTGAGATAGCTCATGTTGCGCGACCATTCGTCCTCGTGGAGGCGGAACTGATAGCGTTTGCTTTGATCCAACAGAACCTTGAATGGAACGGTCAGATCATGGCGCTCCCAATCGCCGGATTGCGGGAAGACCGGATAGTTCGAGGCGATCACCTTGCCGCCCTTGACTTCGCGAATTTCCAGATGCTTGACCGCACAGGTGATGCCGGTGTTGACCGGGCCACCGCCGTTCGCGAACTCGAAGCGGATGAGGTATTGGCCGGACGTTTTCGGGGCGAACTCGGGTGATAGAAGTTCGTCAGCAGGTTTCCCCCAATTCATGAAATGGCTGCCTTCCTTCAGATCTCCGCCGATGTTTTTGAACGTGGTCGCGTCGATACGGGTGAGCCGGTCCACGGGTTCGAGCCGCTTGGTGGTGAGCGGGTGTGAGCTGAGATGGGAACTCCGACCTACGGCTTCCACGGAGTATTCGTGAAGTGACGTTGCAACGGATGGATCAGGATCTTTCCAAGTCGTAGCGCGCAGGTCGCGGGCGATTGGAAGTCCATCACGTGTCACGGTGAACGCCACCTGATCCCCTTGATCGTGGGCAAAATGAAGCGTCACGTGCCCGCTCTCTAATGAAATCCCGTCGTCCACCCAGCGCGGTGGAGCAGGTGCGAAATCCATGGAGGGATCGATTCGGCGCAGCGTGGCCGGAGCATTCGAATTCGGAGGGCCGAGGCGAATGAGCCATTGGTTTTTCTCCGCCAGGTGTGCGGAAGGAACAAACGTGCCATCGATGGGTTTGCCATTGAGCGAGGAGGAAATAATCGTTAGAAATCCACTGGAGTCTTCCGGCAGATCAGGGAGTTCAAGGGCCACGTCGATCTGTTTTCCCAGATAGTTGAGGTGCCGCAGTTGGGGGTTTTTCCCGCCGAACGAACGGGCGGTCCGGGCGGGGAGTTTCGGTTGGAAACGAATACCGGTGTAATCGGTTTCCAACCCGAAGATCACGGAATGGAAAATCCCGAGCGTGCCGGCCACCGACCAAATCTGGCGGCGGGAATTCACCACCGGCCCCTCAATGCCGTGGTGCGAGGCGGATGCATCACCGGTGACAAAATCGAGGTTTTCCATGTTAGATAGATTTTCCTCCGCACCTTTGAAGATCGACTCGATGCCGCTGGCGACGGCTTCCGCATGGCCGCAGGCTGCGGCGGCTCGGGTCCAATAGGCGGTGACAAACGGCCAGATCGCGCAGTTATGATAGATTGGAATGCCGGGCACCTGCGGGCTGATCACCGGCGGTCCGTGGGGGCCGACCGGATAGAGGGAGAGGATCTTTACCGCTAGTTCCCGCGTCGGGATGCCTTCTAGGATGGCGAGTGAGGTTCCTAATAAATCCCGTCTTGGGGAACGCCGCGCGCTCAAGCCATCCCGCAGCAGGTAGGCGGAGTATTCGCCGGCTTGCGTATCATAGAAATTCCGCTGAATGGCGGACTTGAGTGACTTGGCCTTTTCCAACCAGTCGGACTTCGTGCCAGTGAGTTTTCCCAGCTCGCTGGCGGTTTCCATGGCGATCGCAAACGCGACATTGGTGGAAAGCGCTTTAGTGGCGGCGATAGCTCCGACATTGTCTGCGGTCCATTGCGGATAGGACTGCTCACGCCAATCGAGAAAGGATTGCTCGCCACGGAAGAGACCGTCACTCGGATCGCGCAAGACGTTTTCATCCTGCCGGAGGGTCGCATCCAGAATGGCGAATCCCTCGCGAGCGGTCTGGCCGCGCAGTGGTTCCGCTAGAAATTTGACGGTTTCCCGCAGGCCGAGCGCCCAGATGACACGGTCGCTAGAGACCGGCCAACTGCCGCCGGAACCGGTATCTTGGATGATTTGCTGCGTCGCGCCGCCGGTGATGCCCGGTTTCAGGCCGGAGGTTTTGAAAAACAACGATTCCCGGGCGCGCTGCGGGTCCATTACCGCCAGGCCGAGGTCGGTGGCGTAGGCAAGATCGCGGGTCCAAACGTAGGTCCATTTCTCGCCAGTCTGATAGGCTTTCAGCGGAAAGGGTTCGCTATTTTGATAGGCACCATCGCGGATGGAATCCACGGCATTGAGCCGCGCCTCGTGGCAGGCCAGCGCGTAAACGGCATCAATCATCGAATTGCCGGTGACGACTTGAGGATCGCCCGGGGTTTCGGAGAAACTCAAGACTCCGCCTGCCGGAAAATCATCGCGGAGTTTTTTACTACTGTGCATCTCGTAGGAGCGCAATCCGTCGATGCCGTCCCTCACTTCGACCGTGGGTTCGGCGGTGGCGGTGGCGATCGAAAACCCGGCGGCGAGAACAAAATATCTCACGGTGCTTTGACTTCATCCCAGGTTTTCGACCATAGGGCCAGTGAATCACCGAGGTCATCGATGAGCTCACATTTTGCGAACACGGCTTCATCGGGAAAGAGCGCGGCGTTGCCACGGAAGTCCTCGCTGAGAAGTCGGCAAGCATCGCTGTTCGGTGAGCGACCGGTAATGGCCTGCATGTTCTGGGCAGCGTTGGCGGGATCGGTGATAAAATTGATGAATTGATGGGCGAGATCGGAGTTCTCCGAGTCCTTGGAAATGCAAAAGTCATCGCATGAAAACGCCGAGCCTTCCTGCGGGATCCTTACGACGATGTCCTCGTTTTCCTCGACCACTTGCAGGAGATCGCTGGGGTAACCTTGGACCAGGTGAAACTCACCGGAAGCGATGCCGCTCTTGTATTGCTCGCTATCAAATTTCGCGATGTTGGTTTTCCAACGGCGGGCGACGTCACGGGCTTTCGCGAGTTCTTCCGAGTTGATCGAGTTCAGCCGGAAACCGAGTGATCGTAGTGCCGCGCCGAGAACTTCACGCATATCGTCGAGCAAGGTGATCCGTCCTTTGAGCGCGGGACGATCGAACATTTCGTAAGAGGCCACTGGTTTTTCCACCTTGCTGCCGAGCCATGCCATGCAGGTGCAGGCCATCATGTAAGGCACGGAATGGTCCATCTGGGGGTCGAGCGCTCGCTTGAGGTAAGCGGGATCAATGTGCGTTAGATTGGGCAGTTTCGCATGATCCAATGGCAGCAACATTTTGTCCCGCAGGAGGGCTTTAACCATGTAGGAGGACGGCGTGAAAAGATCGTAACCGGTCGCTCCGGCGCTGAGCTTGGAATACATTGCCTCGTTTGAATCGAAGGTGTCGATTGCGAGTTTGCAGCCGGATTTTTTTTCGAAAGCCGAGACGAGTAGCGGGTCGATATAATCCGCCCACGTGTAGATTCGCAAAGTGGTGCCAGAGTACTTGTGGCAAGCTGGGAGGACGGAGGCAGCGACCGC
>JBDTNJ010000483.1:0-4701 GCA_039933825.1 Luteolibacter sp. | reverse complement strand
CCTGTCCAACAACCGATAGGTTCGGGGCTATCGCCCAAACCTATCTTTGGGGTTGTCCCCAGGTGAAGCGAATCGCCGTGCGACTCGCTTCACCGCTCCCGCAAAGCAGGAGGAATGCCGGAATGCCTCATGAGCGTTCCCGCAAGTCGTTGAAGGTGAATCGCAAAATCAAAGCGCATCCCGCATCGCCCCCTCGCCCGTAGCACCCGATGGGCCTGTCCAACAACCGATAGGTTCGGGGCTATCGCCCAAACCTATCTTTGGGGTTCGGAATCAACTCTGCGGCCTGCTTCAACTCGGCCACGGATGCCCGTGCCTCGATACATTGCTTCAGGATCCGCCGAGTTTCCAAATCCCTCCCGGGCGGCAGTAGTGGAATACTATCAAATGGCTGATCCGGGTGCCAGACGATCGTTATATTCCTCTTTTCTGGATTGATCGACACGTTGGGAATTTATGTCGATTGGATCGACACGTCAATCAATCATGTCGATAAATTCAGATTATTTGAACATATAAACATCTAAAACGGGTTATCATGGCGATAAAATTCAATTTTATCACCATGAATCAAAGGACACGCAAAGAAAAACGTTGATTTCTTTGCATGAAGAAACTCGAAGTGGAAAAAACCGCCACCTTCCATCAACTCTCCAAAATACTCAGTTCCCAGCCACAGAAGTCGGAGTGTAGCCTTTTCTCTCGTGGCTTCCCTTACCGAAGTCGAAGCCGAAGATCAGCCAGCACTCGGTGTTTGGCGAGGAGTCGTTGAGGCCGGCCATGGCGACCAAATCAAGATGGGTGTTGGAAGTGGGACGCCACTGGATCGTCGGTCCGAAAATCCCCTCGGACTTCTCACTCTCTGCGTGTGTCCATTGCCCTTCCAGACCGATTGAAAAACAATTATCGACGAGAGTCTTTGAAATGCCGCCCGCGATTCTCCATTCCGCCTCGTTGTCGCCCCAGACCCTGCGCTCGTGAATGAAGTTCACACCCCAGTGCCAGCCTTTCCCGAAATCATCACCTAACAAAAGTTTCGGTTCGATTCCGTCAGCCCCTTCGTGGGCGAAGGCGTATTCGAAATAGAGAGTCGGATTCAAAGGGATCACGCCCCAGTCAGCGAAGGCATAGCGGAGTTCCAACGCCAGCTCGTCCTGTTGCCAACCCTTGTCGACCTCGTTGTCGTGGATCGCCTTTTCGTAAATATCGAACTGCATGCGGTAGGGCAGACCCATTTCGAATTCCGTCTGCGAGCGCTGGGTAACGCGGCCGCCATCATAGGTCCTCACGCGATACCATTCTTCCACGCCCATTTCCCATGGGTCCTTCTGCAAGTGGATGCGCGTTGTGCTGAACCGACGCTGCTTGACCCACTCCGGCTGGCCATAAACACCGACAGGTTTGTCCTCGATCAAGGCGTAATCCTCGACGACAAGATCGCTGAAAACAGTCGGTTTCGCGGGAGTCTGGGCATGGAGGGAAGCGGTGGCTACGATGGCCACTCCGACGATGGCGAGTGATTTTGGATGTATCATGTGCAGAAGAAAACGGATGACCTGGCGATTTCTTAGGGTTGTCTGAAAAAATTCGGAGCGTCGATATCCTATCGACTGAGTCCGGCCCACATTCAGTCGGCCGACATGGAAACTACGGACAGAATGTCCTCAGCACTCAGCGTTCAAAATCAACGGGCTCCACCGCCGATTTTCAGACAGCCTCCTAGGGAATCCCACTCATTTTTCCAGACCGGACATTTTGTAAATTCTCCGTCAAGGAATTCAAAGCGGCTTGTCTTCACATCCGGCGCACGCGACATTCCGGATGTTATGAAAAAGCCAATCTCATTCGCCACCGCCCTCGCGCTCGGCCTTCAGGCTGCCAGTGCCTATCAGCTTCACGAGTGGGGAACCTTCACCACAGTATCCGGATCGGACGGAGTGCTACTCTCCGGTCTGCAGCGTGAAGAGGAACAATTGCCCGCATTCGTCCACTCGCATTTCGGGTTTGAAAATGGCCAGATTACTTCACAGGAGAAACTCGCCAGTGTAATGAAGACCCATGGCTACCCCGCGTTTCCCACCCTCACCAAAGGTCTCGGCAGGCGCCCCGTTTCCGGGGTCACCGTGAAAATGGAAACCCCGGTGATCTATTTTTACTCGGACAAGGCATTCCGCGCCAAGGTGAAAGTGGGCTTCGTGGGCGGCACTATCAGCCAATGGTATCCCAACCGCAGCGGCGGAGAAACCCTGCCGGAACCGACACCATCGGCCGATCCCGAAAAAAATCCCGTCCCTGCGGAACAATGGAGAATCGACTTCGCCAAGCCCTATCAAGGCGGCATCGAATGGGACGTGAATGTCCTCTCGCCAGAAGAATCCAAGTCCACCCTCACCTTCAAGCCACGCGACTCCGTCAACTGGCTGCGCGCCCGCGTTCCGGAAGCCAACGTGGTCCGCACGGATTCTGGAGAGACGGAAAACTATCTTTTCTATCGTGGCGTCGGCCATTTCACACCCGGTCTGCTCACTACGATTTCTTCCGATGAAACGCTCCAACTGCAAAACCAGACCGGCGGCGACATCCCGTTCTATCTGGTGTTCGAGCGGGGCCTTGGTGGGGCCGTTTCGTGGAGTGCCGGCAAGGGTGGGTTGAAAACCGGAGAATCGATCTTACTAGCAAAGGACAAGCTCACTCCCACAACCGGCGAGTTTCCGGAAGCCATCTATCACTCGATGAAGAGCGGGCTCGTCGCCTCCAGCCTGCTAGAATCCGAGGCGAACGCGATGGTCCAAACCTGGTGGACCAGTTATTTCGAATCCACCGGCCTCCGCGTCTTCTGGGTCCTACCATCCTCCACCACGGACAAAATTCTGCCGCTTGCCGTCAGCCCCCAACCTGAAAAGATTGTCAGAGTCCTCGTTGGTCGCTCCGAAGTCCTCAGGCCAAGTGTGGAACGCGAATGGCTGGCGCAGTCCAAGCTAACCGGAGACAGCGCCTACGTGTGGAACTACACCGTGGAAAACGACCGCTTCGGCCTCGCGATTCAGGAGCGGGTAAATGCATTGGGAAAAGCCACGGCCGCGAAGTGAGCTTCATCACGGACCGCAAAATTTATTTCGCAAGTCCTCTGCAAAGGATCATCAAGACTTTGCTTGTGCAGATAGCACTCCGCCCAGCACCTCTTCCGCGATTGGCGTGGCTTCGTGGAGGAGGACAATATCACCTGCGCTGAGATGCGGTAAAATCCTTACAAGCACCTTCCCAGCGTCCTTCTCCACCGCATCAAACCCACGGCGGTTCCATGCCATGACACGGAGTCCGAGAACGTTGGCAATCGGATGAGTAAAATAATTCCGATGGCCGACGGGCGCACGGAACCATCTCGCCCGGACACCTGTGATTTCCTCGATGGTGTTCTGACAGCTTGTGATTTCACGACGCGTCCGCCACGGGCTCGCGCACCAAAAGCTTGCTTGCGGATGGGTCTGGGTGTGGTTGCCGATCTCGTGACCACGTCTCACCACTTCCCGAGCGAGATCCGGATAGGCCCGAATCTTTTCACCAATCATGAAAAAGATCGCCTTAACCTGATAGCGGTCCAGCAGATCGAGCAGCAGCGGTGTGTCGTGAGGGTCAGGGCCGTCGTCGATGGTGATGAGGATTCCGGAATTGTCGGTTGTCAGATAGACGGGACCCAGCCATTGGCAATAGGGCGATAGGACAGCCCAACACAATGCCCCGGCGATTCCCGCACCACACGCGAGGGCCGGGAGCCAACCGAATTTAAAACCGATGAAGATGGCGATGGCGTGCAATCCTGCAATCATGGAAATGCGTATGACGTTTCCCGAATCGCCCGAAACAAGCATCAACCGCCGCCACCCTAACACCAAACTACCCGCAAAAGTCATGACAGCGATGGCGATCCATGCGTATGAGAAAAAACCGACGACGCCCGGACGATCTGCATGAAAGACCGCCCACAAAACGGAGACCGAAAACCATAACTGCCATTGGGTTCGCGGATTTTTCCCGGCGAGGAGGAATGGTAGGATATTCAGAGCGAGAAACGACAGTGGAGCTGCCAGCAAAAGTCCCGGAATCCGTCCGAGCCAGATCACCAAGTAATCCCCGAGCCCCACCAAAATCGTCAGCGGAACAAGAACGGCGAAAACCAAGACCTCGCCACGATGCATCGCGGGATGATCGGTTAGCACCTCCGCATCCGCGGCGCTGCGCTGCGCTGTCCCGCCGAATGCCCTGAAGAGGGTGCTTACCGCGCGATTGCTATTCATGGGCAAATTTGAGCGCGGAATTCATTCCCCTTATCTGATGAAAATCGATTCGTGCGGAATGAATTCCGCGCTCCAGTTTATTCCCACTCGATGCTGGCGGGGGGCTTGGTGGAGATGTCGTAGACCACCCGGTTGATGCCCTTGACTTCGTTAAGGATACGGTGGCTGGTCTCGCGAAGCAGGATGGCCGGGAGCTCGACCCAATCCGCGGTCATGGCGTCTTCGGACACGACGGCGCGAAGATTCGTGGCCCATTCGTAGCTGCGTTCGTCACCCTTAACGCCGACGGTTTTCACAGGAATGAGACCGGCATACGCCTGCCAAACTTTGTCATACCAGCCGTGCTCCTTGAGCTTGCCGATGAAAATGGCATCGCACTCGCGGATGATGCGCAAGCGTTCCGGAG
>JBDTNJ010000482.1:0-6338 GCA_039933825.1 Luteolibacter sp. | reverse complement strand
GCTGTGTCGAGTGCTCGGCGGCGTTTTGGAACCCGGCCGTGGCCACGGCATTCGAGACACCAGCCGTGGGGCGAATTGAACGAGAAAAGTCGTGGGTCGAGTTCCTCGAATGATTTGCTACAGATCGGGCAACTTGATTTGGTGGAGAGGAGGATGAACTTTTTATCCGCAGTGAAGAGTTTGATGAGTCCTTTGCCGATTGTTAGGGAACGTTCGATTGAGAGCGATAGATCGGGGGACTGGCGGTTGGAAACCGCCGCCACAACCACGTCGATGTCGTGTTCCTTGAAACGTTCGAGACGGGTGAAGCCCTCGGCGTCCTTGAATTGTTTATCAACGAGGAGTCTTGTAAAACCTTGTTTAAGCGCCCATTCGGCGACTTCCGTATGGTAGCCCTTGCGGCTGCGGATGAGTGGCGCGAGGATGGAGACCGGGCCGTTTTTCAAGTGGCCGCGGATGGTATTCTCGATCGCGGAAATCGATTGTTTTTCGACAGGAACGTGACAATCCGGACAGTAAGGTGTGCCGAGTTTTGAATAGAGGAGGCGGATGAAATTCCAAAGCTCGGTGACGGTCGCGACGGTGGATTTTCCTCCGCCTTGGGAGACGCGTTGTTCGATGGCGACGGTCGGAGGAAGGCCGGCGAGTTGGTCGATTTCCGGTTTTTCCAATTGCTCCGCGAATTGGCGGGCGTAGGCGGACATGGAGTCGAGGAAGCGGCGCTGGCCCTCGGCGAAGAGGATGTCGAATGCGAGTGTGGATTTGCCTGATCCTGATAGGCCGGAGATGACCACGAGTTGATCGCGCGGGATATCGAGCGAGATGTTTTTCAGATTGTGGTGGCGTGCGCCGCGGAGGGTGATGGAGTTGGAAGAAAGTTGAGAGTTGAGAGTTGATGGTTGATAGGAAGAGGAAGAGCTGGCGGGAGTCAGTGCTTTTTTGAGGAAGTGGGCGGTGGGGGTGTTTGCATTCGCTACGATTTCCGGCGGGCCTTGGGCGACGAGTTGTCCTCCGTGTTGCCCCGCTTCGGGACCGAGGTCGAGAATCCAATCTGCGGATTTGATGACGTCCAGATTGTGCTCGATTACGAGAAGCGAGTGGCCTGCATCGACGAGCTTCTGGAACACACCCAGCAGGTTCTCGATGTCGGAGAAGTGGAGGCCGGTGGTGGGCTCGTCTAAGATGAGGAGTTTCGGGCGGGATGAATCCCGCGCTCCGGCTGAAGAGAGAAGCTGGCAGAGTTTGAGGCGCTGCGATTCGCCGCCGGAAAGGGTATTGAGAGGTTGGCCGAGTTTTAGATAACCGAGACCGACTTCGACGAGCGGTGAGAGCAATCTAACGATTTGTTGATGGCGCTTGGTATGGGCTGGAGGCAAGCCCGTCGTCGCCGTGTAGAAAGTGATGGCATCCACCACGGTGAGGTCAAGGATGTCGGCAACGGATTTGCCGAGGTAGAGTAAATCGAGCGTGGAGGATTTATAGCGGCGTCCGCCGCAGTCCGGACAGGTGACGTAGAGGTCGGAAAGGAATTGCATTTCGACCTTTTCAAAGCCGTTTCCAGCGCAGCGGTCGCAGCGGCCACCGCCAGAATTGAATGAGAAAAATCCGGTCGTTAGATCTCGGGCCTTGGCCTCGGGGGTGCAGGCGAAGAGCTGGCGGATCGGATCAAAAGCGCCGAGGAAAACCGCAGGGGTTGAACGCGGGGTGCGGGCGACGGCGGTTTGATCGACGAGCTCGACTCCGTGCAAATACTGTGAACCTAGCAGTTCCTTGACCGGGGCGGGATCACCATCGGCTTGCTGCGCGAGCTTGTGGGCGAGATTGAGATAAAGAACGTCATGGGCGAGCGTGGATTTCCCTGAACCGGAGACGCCGGTTAGGCAGACGAAAAGTCCGAGCGGGATTTCGACATCGAGCTTCTTCAGGTTATGCCGTGTCGCGCCTTTGATGGTGACGGTTTGTTTTCCTGACTTGCGGCGGGTCGCGGGAACGGCAATGGATTTTTTCCCGGTGAGCCATGGGAGGGTGCCCTGATGGATTTGAGATTTGAGATTTGAGATTTTGGATTTTTCCTGAGACGGTGGTCCTTGATAGATGAGGGTGCCACCGAAGGAACCCGCGCCGGGGCCGAGGTCCACCAGGTGATCGGCGGCGAGCATGACGGTTTGCTCATGCTCGACGACGACCAAGGTGTTTCCCTTGTTGCGCAAGTCATGCATGACTCCGACCAGGCGATCGATATCGCGCGGATGAAGGCCCACGGTGGGTTCATCCAAAACAAACAGTGTGCCGGTGAGTGCGGCACCGAGGCAGGTTGTTAGGTTGACCCGCTCCACCTCGCCGCCGGACAGTGTGCGGGTCGCGCGGTCGAGCGTAAGGTAGCCGAGTCCGACTTGATCGAGGTATCCAAGCCTCGATTCGATTTCTGTCACGACAAGATCTAACGTGGCATCCACTGGTCGCTTCGCAATTTCATCTTTGAGATGGTAAATAAGAGGAAGGAGATCGGTGATGGATAGAGCCCATAGATCGGGGAGAGTCCTGCCGCTGACTTTGAAGCAGAGGGATTCAGGTTGCAGGCGTTTGCCACGGCAGGCGCCGCAGGTGGTGTAGGAACGATAACGGCTGAGAAAGACGCGGACATGCATCTTGTAGGCCTTGGTTTCCATCCAGTCGAAAAAGCCTTTCACCCCATACCATTCACCTGATTGCCACAGTTCCTCCAGGGCATCGGGGGAGAGGTTTTCGGTGCTACGGTCTCCATAGTAAATCCAATCCCGTTCATCTTCGGATAGATCCTCCCACGCGGTTTTGGTGTCGATTCCACGCTCCCTGCAATTGCGAATGAGATCTTGTTGGCACTCGCCGCCGCGTTCGCCGAGGAACGGTTTGATGGCTCCTTTGGCGATGGATAGAGATGGGTCTGGAACGGCTTTTTCAAGATCGATGCCGATCACCCGGCCGAAGCCACGGCATTTTGGACAAGCGCCTAACGGACTATTAAAAGAGAAGAGCGCCGGTGTCGGCGGACGCAGCGTGAAGCCGGTTTTCGGATTGCTCCAAGTGCTGCTGAAGGTGCGGGAAGAAGTCGCGGGTTCACGGGTCGAGATCGTTGCATGGCCTTTGCCGAGGAGAAATGCGGCTTCGAGTGCTTCGAGCAAGCGGGAGTCGTTTTCAGGAGTGATCGCGAGCCGGTCCTGGATGACCTGAATTACGGGCGGAATGAACTCCGATCCCACTGCGTCATCGGTGCGCAGGATTTTTCCAGCAATGAGCACGCGGAGATAACCCTGGGAGTTGAGGAATGGGAAAAGTTCCGAGCTTTTGGTGTCGGCAGGAATGGGGATCGGGAAAGTGATTAGAACTGCCTGCTTCGCGAGGTTTT
Organism: Luteolibacter sp.; assembly: GCA_039933825.1. GTDB lineage: Bacteria > Verrucomicrobiota > Verrucomicrobiia > Verrucomicrobiales > Akkermansiaceae > Luteolibacter. The sequence continues at coordinate 2,953 of JBDTNJ010000482.1, read as the reverse complement.
CCCGTGCCCAGATGGCGGCGGATTCGGGAGAATCGGGCTGGATAACCTCTCCGGTGTTAGGGTCGTAGCCGGTGGCGAGACGGGCGAAGAGCAGCTTGAGGTAATCGTTGATTTCTGTCAGAGTGCCAACGGTCGATCGCGTCGTGCGGACGTGGTTTTTCTGCTCAATGGCAATGGCCGGGGGGATGCCATCGATGTGATCGACGTCCGGTTTGTCCATGCGGTCGAAAAACTGCCGGACGTAGGGCGAAAACGTTTCGACATAACGCCTTTGGCCCTCGGCATAGAGCGTGTGGAAGGCGAGTGAGGATTTGCCAGAACCGGAGGGACCAGTGACGACGGTGAGTTTCCCGAGTGGGATATCGAGGTCGAGGTTTTGCAGATTATGCTGCCTGCATCCTCGTAAAACAATGGCAGCTGGCGCAGGAAGGGAGGTTTTGTTCTTATTCGCTCGGGGCACGCCGGAGAATAAATGGAAATGGGCGGTGCGCCAGTGGAAGTACGGTCCCGATGAATGAAAATCGGGGATTACGGAGCTTCGTTGGGAAAGCTGTCAGCCTCAGGGATCGATCTCCATTATGAGGTCGGCAAAATGTTTCGGGGATTGCTTGGTCAGCTCGATTTCCCTTTGGATGAGCTCGATGGCGGGGGTGTCGTTTTCAAGCTTCAGCCGTTCAACCTGCTTTTCGAGACCTAAGTTGTAGGTCGTGGCGAGCGGGATCAGCGATTTTAAGAACGCTTCTTCAATGGCGGATTCTTTTTCAAGGTGCTTGGTCAATTCATCTTGAGCGTCGGGAATGTCCGATAGACTGTCGTCAAGGACTTGAGGTATCGTGGAGCCGTTTCTCTCCCAAGTCGCGATTTGGATTTCGAGCCTGTTTTCAGTGACGATTCGCCCATCCTTCAGTTTGCGAGCCTGGCGTTTGAGAGTTCTCTCAAAAGATGTGAAATTGGACTTCAGATCGGCTTCATGCGCTGTGAGATAAGGTTTTGCGCGGTCCTGCATGATTTTCCGAGCTTTTGCGAAAAACCCGGTGACGTCGAATTTAGGGAGTGCCGGGGCACTTGGTTCCTGAATGACCTCCGGCTCTGGATCGGGGCTTAGCTCGATAGCAGGTTTGTGAGCGGGTTGGACAGGAATTCTGGGTTGCGGCGGCATTTCCGATTCGGGATCAGGAACCACCGGCTGTTCAGTTGTCTCGCTTGGCTCGGTTACCTGAATTGGCTGCGCAGGGGTCGCGTTTTTGGGTTCAACAGGAACCGCTTTCACCGGCGGCTGTTGCTGGGTGAGGTAAACGTAGGCTCCGAATCCAATCGCTGCCAAAAGCAGGATTTTAATAAGGACCGGCGAGTGCGATGATTTTTTAATTTTCACCGGACGCCGGGCTTTGATCGGTCCCGCAACGCGCGGCCCCCCCGGCCCGTGGTTTGCGGCGACTCCAGGGTGGACGGCTCTCGGTCCTGAAGAGGCTGCGATGATTGCGAGATCTTTTGCCATTTCAGCCACGCTGCTGTAGCGTCCCGCCGGTGCGATGTGAGTAGCCCGTCGGACAATGACATCAAATCGCGGGTCGCAGCGGGAAATCACTGAAGGCGGGCGCGGGTCGTCGGCAGGCAGCTTTCCCGTGAGAAGCTCATGGAGGAGGACTCCGACCGAAAAAATATCCGAGCGGTAGTCCACGGATTGCGGGTGATCCACGACCTCGGGAGCGGTGTAGTGCGGAGTTCCGAAAATTTCCTCCCCTTCTTGGACCTTGCGTTCGATCGGTCGGGCCAGTCCGAAGTCGCCAATTTTCGGCTGGGCATTCAAATCCAGTAAAATATTCGATGGCTTGATATCGCGATGGATGATGCCGTTTTCGTGGGCATGGGCAAGGCCGTTGCAGATCCCCGTGACGAGCCGGTTGACCTCTCCCGGATCGATCGCTTGGCCGTGGGCCGAGTGGTAAAGCGATTTCCCAGGCACATACTCCATGATGATAAAGAGCATGCCGTTCACTTCGCCAAAATCGTAAACGCCGATCAAGTTCGGGTGATTGAGGCGCGCCATCGCCTTTGCTTCCGCCTCAAAGGCCTCACAGAAACCGGCGTCTTTGCTGAATTCCTGGGGCAGGATTTTAAGCGCGACCGTGCGATCGAGCGATTTTTGCACAGCACAATACACGGCACCCATTCCACCAGTCGCGATCAAGCCGTCGATTTCATAGCCTGGGAAGAGCTCGTTCAGCTCGGCAGGGTCAGGTGCCAGAAAGCCGGCGGGTGCGTGTGAATCGCTCATGTGGAAGAAAATTGCGGGCCTTGATCGCTCGCAAGCGTGGTTATGCTTAATAAATGCGGAATTTCAAGCCTAATGATCTGTTACGAAGGAGTCGTCCTTTGGAGCAGGCAGTCTTTAGCGACGGAGAAGGATCAAAATCACGACTTTTTTTCATGATTCATCAATGGATTTGTTTTTAGGTCGAATCCCGCCTTGCCATCACCGCAAAAACCGTGCATAGCCCGCCCCCCTTCCCACGGAGGCCGTATCTTATCCACTTGTTCCCATGTCTTTGAAAATTCGAAATCTCGCCATTATTGCCCACGTTGACCATGGGAAAACCACCCTCGTTGACCAGCTTCTTCAAGCTGGCGGCACTTACCGTGAAAACCAAGCCACCACCGAGCGTGCAATGGATTCCATGGATCTCGAACGCGAAAAGGGCATCACCATCAAGGCGAAAAACACCGCCATTCTCTGGGAAGGCTACACGATCAATATCGTTGATACGCCAGGCCACGCCGACTTTGGTGCCGAAGTGGAACGCGTCATGAAAATGGTCGATGGCGTGCTCCTCGTCGTCGATGCTTCCGGCGGCCCGCAAGCGCAAACCCGCTTCGTGCTCCGCAAGGCGATGCAGGAAGGCCTCAAGCCGATCGTCGTCATCAACAAGATCGACCGCCCGCTCGCCACTCC
>JBDTNJ010000481.1:0-5487 GCA_039933825.1 Luteolibacter sp. | reverse complement strand
GCCGACGATGAAACCGATTACCACCGTCGTGCCGAATGAAATCGGGATGCCGGTGTTTTTCACATACCACCAGACCGTGGACGTGTTGAAGTCCCCATGCCGTGTGCCTTTCTCGGTCTTGCTATCGTGGCTGCTCGGTCCGAAACCCCGGTTGACAAAAGCCCGCAGCCCCGTCTGTTTTTCGATCTCCGCCGCAGCCTCTTCGTTGCTCATGCCCTCGATGGGCGCGGCGATCACAGCGGATAACATCTTCCGCGATGGCGGCGTGTATTGCAGCGCACGCTCGTAGGTGGTCCAAATGTAAGGTCCGCCGGTGAACGAGCGCATTGCCTTACAAATTCCCACCACCCGCGCCTCCACATCATTGATCTCAAAAAGCGAGCCGATGCCGATCGGTTTCTTCGGATCCAGTGAAAGCCGCTCCACTGCCAGCTCGTCGATCACCACCGTATTTGGCAACCGCAGATCTTCCAGTTTCCCGGCAACCACCCGCCCCGGCGCACCCGCCAGCGATGCCGCGTCGATCCCTAGCAGCTGCACGGTTTTGAAAGCGCCGTTACCCAGCCGGACCCGCTGAATGCCGGAGTAAAGCGGCATCGCCCACCGCACGGCGGCCACCGAGCGGACGCGGGCCACGTCCGTATCGCGCATCGGGTTCGTCTCATTTACCTGCTCCACCCGCTCCTCCACCACGAAGATCGGGGCCGCCACGTTTTTCAAAGTGGCCGTCGTCCAGGTCATCAAGCCGCAGAAAACCGACGCCTGCTGGACGATGAGAAACGTGGCAAAAAACAAACCGACCACCAGCATCAGATACTTGGCCGTATCGCCGAAGAGCATTTTAAGAGCGAGACCGATCATGCAGAAATGAAATTGAATCCACGGTCACACCGTGCGGCGCCATCTTATCTACGAATGGCCTCCGCGCAACCCGCGACATGAGGCTCATGGCGATTTCCAGCTTGAACCGGGCCCGGTTTCGGTCACTCTAACAAAGTCGAATGGTTTTTGGGCACTTAACGTATCCGCCACCCCCGTTTGAAACACCAACTATTATGCAAATCACCCTTCAGGAAAAAGGTCAGCCGCTTGGTCCATTCCCCATCGAACAAGTGCGCGCTGGTCTGGCGGACGGCACCTACCAGCCGTCCGACCTTGCCTGGTATCCGGGGGCTCCGGGGTGGGGACCGCTCGCGAACGTTCCCGGAATCCAGCCCGGCACTTCTCCCGTGTATTTCCCGCCGAGCCAAAACGCCCGGACTTGCAGCCTCGCGATTTGGAGTCTCGTTTTGGGGATTCTCTCGTTTCTCTGCGTCGGCCTGACCGGCATCCCCGGTGTGATCTGCGGGCATCTGGCGTTGGGCAGAATCAAAAGATCCGGCGGAACTGAAACTGGCAGTGGCTTGGCCATTGCGGGGCTGGCCACAGGATACTTCGGGATTTTCATCATCGGAATCGCGTTTCTGGCAGGGCTCACTGCACCGTTGGTGATTCGCCAGCGGAAGAAGGCGGATCAAACGGAAGCGGTCGGTAACGCACGCGCGATGGGATGGGCGCTGTGCGAGTTTGGATCAGAGTATGGTGCGTTTCCAAGCGAGGCCACCGCTGCAAAGGTCGCGGAAAAAAAGGGTTCGCCGACAGTGACGGGAAATTCTTCAAACGCACGGTTCCGGCAGTTGATCCGGGCCGAAATTTTGCAATCAGAGATGGTCTTTTATGCTCACGCCCAAGGCATGCACAAGCCGGACAATGTTTCTACCGGTGACCAAGCGCTTGAAAAAAGCGAGTGTGCATTCGCCTACGTCGAAAATCTCGATCCGAAGGACACGACTCCGCGGCCGATCGCGATGACGCCGTTCATCTCTGGAACGGATCAATTCGATTACATGCCTTTCAATGGAAAGGCCGTCATTCTTTGGTCCGACAACAGCGTCCGATCCATGCCAATCGACCGCGCGACCGGCCACGTCATGCTGAACGGCAAAAACCTGCTCGATCCCACGAATCCCGTTTGGTCCGGAAAACCACTGGTCCTCCTCCTGCCCGAGTGAGTCCAAAACGAGACATCGGCAAGCGACAGTCATTCTTAACCGCTTTTCCGCCACGGGGTGGGGTAGGGCTTGTTAAAGAACAGGCAAGAATACCTCTGTCACGTTGATGTCGCTGTCGCGATTCAGGCTTATGGGGCTCTCTTGGGTAAAAATGCCGTAAAAATGACGTTGGAAGGCCAAACGAACTGGGTCCTTTGAGGGGAATACCTCGGCTGTTTGCTGGACCGCAGGCCGCAGCAGTCCAAGGCTGATTTTTCTGGAAGTCGCAGCGGTGGGGATTTTAAGGTGCTTCCATGCGTTCGATGAATGAATGGCTGGGGTCCGAGGAAACGGGTGAGGTGTTTTCCCATTGCCTGCGCTGCCATTTGCCGCTGGCGGAGATCGACGCGCCGTGGTTGGTCAATAAGGAGTTTCACCGGGACGAATGTGTGTTGGAGTATGCGATTTGCCAGCCGTGCCGGGACGAGGTGGCGGATCAGCTCTCGGAAGAGTCGAAGGAATCGGTGAGAAAATTTTTGGAACAGGAGATCGACTGGGAGGAGCGGGTGAGGGAGTGCATGTTATTCCAAGATGTCACGGAGCGCTTCGGCGCGTGTGTTTCCTGCCATACTCCGCGCGGGGAGATGGAGGGTTTTGGAATTTCCGCGTTGTTTGATTCGGATGGGCAATTGGTCACCGGGCCGCTGCCCCTACTGATCTGCCGGGGCTGCATCGGGCGGATGACAGCGGCTCTATCCGACACCAGTCGCGAGGTGTGGCGGAAATTTCTAGCAGAGCATTTCGCAGGACCATCGAATGATTCCAGCTTTCCAGGGCTGCTGTGATCTCAAGCGTGCCCCAGTGCTTCCTCGAAAGCGGCGATGATCGTCTCTATCGGTTCCAGTCCGCAGGAGACCCGCAGCAAGTTTGCCGGCACGCCGCAGCCCTCTGCCCATTCCAGTTCGGTGTAGTGTGCGAGCATGACGTAGGGACAGACGAGGGTGAAATTCGTGCCGAAGCTCGGGCCCTTGTTTAGGCGCAAGGCATCATACACTTTTGGCGTCTTCTTGGGCGCTTTGATGACAAATGAAAGTAGCCCGCCGAAGCCACCTCCCTTGCGCATGATGGACTCGTAGTTTTCCCGATTTACCAAAGACGGATGCCAGACTTCGGCCACGGATGGGTGATCGGAAAGCCACTGCGCGAGGGCGATGCCATTTGCGTTCACGGTTTTCATCCGCTCCCGATAGCCCTTGAGATTGGAAAGCAGAATTTCGGCATCGCCGATGTAAAGCGGGGCGCAGTCCTTCGCATCTGCGCTGAGGCAGGCGCGGAGGGCTTCGGCGACAGGTGAGTCCGCGCGCACGGAGGCCATGCCGGCCATCACATCGCCTTCGCCTGAAATCCATTTGGTTAAACTGCTAGTGACGACGTCCGCGTAGCGCAGAGCCTCGACGTTGAAGGGGCCGGTGGCGGAATCGTCCACGATGAGTGGAGTGCTGCTTTCGGCGCAAGCTTTTGCCACGCGGTTGATATCCACGGTGCGCAACAGCGGATTGCTCGGGACTTCGGAAAAAACCCCGGCGAATTCGCCCTGACGGATTCGCATCAGTGCTTCATCGAACGACTCACCGACCGCCTCGTTCAGATAGACCACGCCATGCCCGAAGTGCTCCTGCACTTTCAAACAATCGACGTATGGAAACTCCAATTGAAGGGTTTTTTTCCCCTCGCGCAGTCCTGGCAGGGCTCGCAAGACCGAGGTGATCGCCGCCATGCCGCTGGCGAAAATGAACGTATCCTCCGGAGTGGCACCGGTGTATTTGGACAACGAGCGGGCGATTAGATGCGACTTCGACCCCTCGCGCATGTTGCCATCGAGGAAATCCTGGGCCTGTCTGCTGCTCACCACTTCACCGGTGTAGCGCCAGTAATAATCCGCATCACGCTTTGCCTTGATCGGAACTACCAGGATCTGGAGGCCATGAAAGCTGGTGATTCGCAGGGCGGTTTCCGCATGGCGCTCGACCCATCGATGGGCCCGTTGGACCGACTCGCGGGTGGGTAAAACGATCACGTCCTCATGTTCGCCGGCCACTTCCGTCTTGGCAGCTGCGAACAAGCGTTCCACAACCGGATGTTTGAAAAACCGGGGATAGCCGGTTTGCAAACGCTTTGTGACCTTTTCCCGGCCTTCTTCGTAGCCGATGATCGAATCCCACGTGGGCAAACAAACCGAGCACGCATGAAGGGAATCCGGAAGCGGTTGCCCCAGATCCTCGTCTTGCCAGGCCGGGTTGGCTGCTAGGTCACGTCTCACCCCCCCTCCATGCCTCGCCACGGGACGAAGGGCAAGCCGGATCAACTTGGATTTGTGAACAAAATCACGGGTGTCGGAGAAATCCATGTTCCACGGGCTTTACAGGGCCGCCTGGAAGGTTTTTCGAGCGGCAAATGTGCGCAAGCCAAGCAAAACCTGTCCGGGCTTGATCCTGTTGGCTGGCCGATGGACACGCGGCAATGCCCGTGCCTCCGGGAAATTACGCCCGGATATCGATCATCGCCTTCTTGCGCTTGGATTCGATCCAGCGCTCGTATTGGGCGGAAGTCTTCTTCTTGTGCACGCGCTCTTCCAGCATCTGGCGCATTCTGTCATCCAGCGGCGGTGGGGGGCCTAGCACGATTTTCGTCGGCTTGACGATGGTGAATCCCTGCGGGTCCATCAGCGGGCCGACGAGTTTTCCGATAGGTGCATCGAAAATAATGGCTGCGAACTCGGGAGATAGATCCGTGCGTGGGACGTTTTCCTGGACACCGCCTTTGTCGGCGAATGCGTCTTTGGAGTTTGCTTTGGCAAGTTCGGCAAAGTCCTTGCCCTCGCCGAGCTGCTTCGCCAGATTTTCGGCGATGCCCAGTTGAGTTTCAGCTGTCGCCAACGGGTTGGCGGGATCGGAAGCCGGGATGAAGATTTTCTCGAACGAGATCACGTCCTTGGTCACATCCCGCAGCGTTGTCTTGATCTCGTTATATTCGTTTTGAATCTCGTTAGGTAATGGCGGCGGAGCGTCTGAAAACTGTTTGGAGCGCATCGCCTGCACGACCATTTTATCATGGGTCATTTCGCGGTAGCCCTCCATGGTCAGGTGGTTGCGTTTCAATTCATCGCGGAATTTGGCTTCATCTCCGTTATAGAGATCGCGCATCTGGCGTTTGATCTCCTCATCGATGATGGTCGGTTTGATGGACGCGCCCAATTGTTTGAACTCGTCCATGATGATTTCACGGTCGACGAGCTCCTGGATGATCGCGGTTTTCGCCTGTTTGAACTGAACTTCAAACTGTGGGCCACGCCGCGGATATTGCGCCGCCAGCTGGGCGTAGCGTGGCGAGAGCATGAAGGAAACCTCGTTTTTCGTGATCACCTTGCCATTCACTTTTGCGGCGATGCCATTGACCT
>JBDTNJ010000480.1:0-4705 GCA_039933825.1 Luteolibacter sp. | reverse complement strand
GTCCTCAGGCCCGACCACCGGCGGCACTACCGTGACCATCACTGGCACGGGCTTGAGCGGTGCGACTGCCGTAACCATCGGCGGTGTCCCGGCAGTGATCGGGAGTGTCGCTGCCACTTCGATCACTGTGACCACTCCGGGAGGCACTGTCGGTCAGGCCAGCGTTCTAGTGACGACTCCCGGTGGAACCAACGCCGCCAATACTCTCTATACTTATATTGCCTCGACCACCACCACACTGACGAGTTCGCAGAACCCGAATGTTTTCCAGACCCAGCCGACTTTCACCGCCAGAGCGATATCCGGCCAGTCCGGGTTGACTGGCCAAATGGAGTTGTTGATCGACGGCCTCTCGCTGGAAAAGAAAGCGGTGGACGTCAATGGCTACGCGACCTTTACCCCACCAGCGACGGCTCTCAGAGGCGGTTCGCGAACGATCAATGCGGTGTTTAACGGAGACCAGGCCGTGCTCGCCTTCGCGTCCTCCAGTGCCACGCTCACCCAGATAGTCAACAAATTCCCGCTCGCCGTCACTCTGAGTAACCTCTATCAAGTCTATAACGGCACCGCTAAAACCGCGACCGCCACCGTCGTTCCTCCTGCCACGCATACGAGCGTGCAGGTGGATATCACGTATGCAGGCAGCTCCACCCCACCCGTGAATGCCGGCACCTACGCCGTGGTAGCCACCATCAACGATCCGTCGCTTCAGGGAACCGCCACCGATACCCTAACCATCGCCGCCGCCCCGGTGGCGGTGCTCTTTTCATCCATGGTCGTCGGTTACGATGGTCAGTCGCACGCCGCCGTCGTTGCCACGAACCCGGTTGTGCCCGTCACCCTTACTTACCAGCTAAACAATAATGGACTCTCTGGCTCACCTTTTTCCACTCCTCCGACTAACGCGGGCAACTATAACGTGGTGGCCACCAGCCCCAACTATGCTCTAAATCCGCTGGCCGGCAATCTGACGATTACCAAAGGGGCAGTCTCCATTAAACTCGATGCCTTGTCTGTAGTGGCGGATGGAGCTCCAAAGCCAGTCACCGTCACCACAACTCCGCCGGGGATCGCCGTTGGAGTTACCTACACGGTAGATTTCACCACCCTCACATCGGCGCCCAGCCTTCCACCTGAAGGTGGCGGAACATGGAGAGTGAGAGCCACTGTGACAGACCCGAACTATTCCGGTGCTGCCGCGGCGGACTTAAAAATTACCGCGACCAAACGTATCCCTGTCGTCACCTTCAAAGGGCCAGCAAGCGACACTTATCGAGATACGGTCACCTACACCGCCAATGTGCCTCCGATTCGGGCTGGAGTGCAACCTTCCGGCGTCATTAACTTCAAGAGTAACAACGTCGTGTTATCGACGAAAAGCCCTGGCGTGGATGGTACCTGCACCTGGTCACCGTATTTCCAAGCCAGCGGCACACCTTATTCGATCACTGCCGAATACAGCGGCGATGCCGATTATTTCCCAGCCGCATCGAGCCCCGTGCTCACGACCGTGAATAAATATCCTCTTACGTATGATAGTGGCACGGTGGTTCGCACTTATAACGGCTTTCCGCAGAAGGTCGTCGTCGTGATTGATCCCGCCCAGTTTCCACTAACGGTGTCCAGCATCGAAATGACTTATAATGGAAGTCCAACGCCACCGACCAACGCCACGACGACTCCGGTGACTTTGGAGGCCATCATCAATGTTACCAATTCTAACTACGATGTTAGGATAGACGGGCAACTGACGATTGGAAAAGCGAGGGGATTTCTCCAACTGGGGAATTTGTATCAAAACTACAAAGAAGGTGCCAGCTACGAAGCATCCATCGAAACGACCCCTCGTAACCTGCCCGTCGTTTTGTCTTATAACCGAGGGCCTACCCCTCCCAACTATTTCGGAAATCACTTGGTCATGGTCCACTGCACTGATCCCAACTACCAGGTGGATGATGTCAGCGGCACCTTGCAGGTTGTGAGTTCGCCCGTGATTTACGACATAGCCAACCGTTTCCAAAATTATGATGGAAAAACCAAGGAAGCCACGATCACCACAACTCCGGCCATCCCTTACTATGCTTATTACAATAATGCTGCCGAGTATTGGCGGCCGACCGCTCCGGGGGCTTACCCTATTGAGATCGTTCCGCGCAATCCCTCTCTCTACACGGGCAAGGCATATTCCAACCTTTACATCAATGCCAAGGTCGATACTGCCAGCACAGATGGCAAAAGCTCTGGAGTGGGCAAGATAGAAGTTTATGGAGCGGACCGCTCTGACATCTATAACAATTTTCCATCATATTTTACGAGTTTCCCAGTCTATGTGCCGCCAGGCGAATGGAAACTGGCCTTCACCCCAAAAGCTACCACTGCCACCGAGCGGTGGAGTTTTCAAAATTGGGAGGATGGCTCCAAGGAAAACCCGAGATTCATCAAGATCGGCGAATCCATGGCTCCGACTTCTTTCAGCTACAAAGCCATCGCCGGACATGAGGAATATCTCAAAGCCGAAGCATTTCCCAACACTGCCGGAGTAGCTCTCGGAGAGGGCTGGTGCAAGGAGGGTGACGTCTGGCGATTTGAGGCAGTGCCTTATGCCGGCCAGGTGCTCGATTACTGGAGCTATAACGGTAAACAGGTGAAACGAGAGAGTGTTGTCTTTGCAGGGCTTCGAATCGACTACGGTAATCAGATATTGGACGGCGGTAGAACTTTACTGCTGAGAGCCGTGAGAGGCGGAGGCGCGCCAACTGTCCATTTTACCCCCGGCTACACGGCGGAGGCCTTTTCTTCGGAAAATGGCCGAGCCAGCCTTACGCGGTCGGATCGCGTAGGAATTGATGACCCGTCCACCACCCGAGGAGTTCCGAACGGGGTGAAGTTCATGCCACCGCCTTTCCCAAAGTGGGATACCTGTTTGATCACTGGTCCATGTCGGGTGTGACGACTGACTCGCAAGCTGTAAATGGACTGATTGTGTATGGACGTTATCGCTCTCCTGCTGAATTTACTTCAACCAATTCTGTCTCGACGGTTAGCGCATGTTATTTGGTGGATGGCCCGGACCTTAAAATCGTGATGAATAATACCCAACGGCCAAACGATAAATTCTCCCTGACTCCTCTGGATGCCCTCAGTGATTTTACCATCGAAAATAAAGGTGGTCGAGGGGCCAGTGGTGTGAAAATCACCAAAGTGGAAGTCACCGGATACTGTCTAACTATGCGCGACAACACTGCGGACAAGTATTATTACCCCAGCCCGAACACATCCGACGAGATAGATGCCAACAATTCCTCAAATGTTCCTGATTATGTAAGAACCAATCTGGTTTTCAACACCCCGTATCCCACCTTCACCATATTTAAATACTCCATCGGGGACGTGGTTTCAAAAGCTCTCCCCCTAAAAAGGACGCTCCCCTGGCTATGGTTAACAAAAACTAACCCCGAGCCTACGGTGTATTCAGGGATAGAAGCGCGCTTCACCTTCAGCCTTGAGGCGAATGAGTGGTCTGGTGTCCGGACCGTGGATTGCTGGAGTGACTTTATTGTCGATTAATTTTCACCTTTTAAGATTATGCCTTCAAATATTCTCAAATACATGGGTCTCCTTCTGCTCGCCTGGCTTCGTCTTTGCGGAGTTATTCAGGCCGAAACGACTGCGGTTACCTTGAGTGGGCTGCCGAATTTTGTCTCCGCGGATATTCCCGAGTCCCGGATCGATACCCTCACTGTCACCTTGGATCCGGACAACAATGCACTGCACGGCAAACCTGGCGAAACTTTGGGTTGGGGATTTAATATCTCCTGGGCTTCCAATGCCGGAGACCGAATCATCTTTACCGGTAGCGAACTCATGGAAAACCTCAGCGAAATCAGTGCTACGGGCTATAAAGATATCATCGGTCGCAACGGGGGAAACACCAATCGATCTATGACGGCAGGCACCGATTGGGCAAGCCCATTTGTCGCCAACACAACCGGCGTGGGCTACCTAACGGTGAATGCCTATGCACTTCCCGGTAACAGCTACACTGGTGAGCTTCGCATTTACTGCAGGGTTTACGATACCGCCACGACACCAAGCAAATTAAGAGACTTCTATTTCAGCGTCGCTGTGACGGTGACGGTTGATCCTGTCGATCCTGTGGAGCAGACCATCACCTTTGCTGAGATTGGCAATAAAAATGCCACAGATCCCGCTTTTTCACCCAGCCCCACCTCCACTAGCAATCTGCCTGTTAGTCTCGTCTCGCTAAATCCCGCAGTCTGTGCCGTGGGCGATGACAACACTCTCGTCATCCTCTCCGCTGGCGACTGCACGATCCTCGCCATGCAGGAAGGAAACACCGCCTACAAACCTGCCACGCCCGTAGCCCGGATGATCAAAATTTTAAAAGTGCCCGCCACCGTCACCATCAACGGTAGCCTGGACCAGCTCTACGATGGCAACGGCAAAACATTTACCACCGTCACCAGTCCGCCGAATTTGCCCGTCAAAATGCTATATAGCGGCAGCTCCACCCCGCCGAAAGACGCAGGTATTTACCTAGTCCAAGCCTTGATTGACGATCCCTCCTACGAAGGTGCGTCCCAGGTGATGCTTACCATCACCGATCTAACGCCTCCTCCGGTCACCAACTATAACCCCAAAGATAGGTTTGGGCGATAGCCCCGAACCTATCGGTTGTTGGACA
>JBDTNJ010000479.1:0-8312 GCA_039933825.1 Luteolibacter sp. | reverse complement strand
GCAATTGTTAGTGCTCGGTCAGGCTGTCTCACAAATTGGTGACAGTTTTCTTCTAGTAGCGATGCTGGTCCTCATCCGTAGCCTCACCACGTCGCCTCTCGCTCTAGCGGGTCTAGCTGCTTCCATTGGCTTACCAACGGTTCTGTTTGGCCTGTTTGCGGGCGTCATGGTGGATCGTTTTGACCGCCGTTGGACGATGCTAGCCGCCGATATTGTGCGCGGTATTGTGGTACTAGCGTTGGTGTTGGTGCGCGACGCCCGTGATGTGCCGCTGATGATGCTCGTGCACTTCATCGGCACGGTGGCTCCGGCCATCATGTTAGGCAGCTCGTTGGCTCATTTGTCCGCAGAGCGCGGCAGGCTCGGGTCGGGTACCCTCAGCTACACGGACCTGCGGTTGACCGGCAGTTCGGTGAAGCTCGCCGACAGCGGGCTCGATATCCGCAGTGGCAGGATCATCAACGAAGGCACCATGACCCAGGAGGCGCACGGTGATTTCGACCTCGATCCCACCGGCGGGACAGGCATCTTCGGAACCATCGAAAACAAGGGTGCTTGGAATATCGCCGGCACTTGCAGTTTCGCCAGCACCGGTGGTGAGGGCGTCTTTGCCAACGATGGGCTGTTGGATCTCGTTCCCGGTGTGGCCCGGGTCGACATGGCATGTCTGCTGCGAAACCAACCGGGCGGCACGGTGCGCGCGGAAGCCGGGGCCGAACTCCGGTTGCTGGCTGGCAGCATCCATTCGCCGGGCAGTAAGCTCGACGCGGATGGCGGCACGATTTCGCTCGTGTCCGGCGACCACCTCTTCACCGGCGGCTCACTAACAGGAAGCAGCCACGTTGCAGCACAAGGTGGGACCATCACGGTGGACGGCGCGGTTGGCGCAGCGAGCGGGCCGGCGACAGGATCCTTTTCGCTAACCGGTGGCACGGTGACTGGCAGCGCGGTGCTTTCCGCGGCCAACGGATTCTTTTCGGCCGGCAGCATCACCGGCAACGTGGTGCTGCGCTTCTCCAACAATTTCGCTAGGTCAGCTAACAGCGTGTTGTCGATGAGCGCCGGAACCATCTGCAATGACGGCATCTGCGTGGAGACCACTAGCGGCACTTTCGATCTCGACGGCGACAGCGCGGCAGGTGGCGGCACTGTAATCAATAACGGCATCTGGCGGGTTGACAGTGGATTCACGTATTCCAACAGCCACGGCGCAGGGGTTTTCCACAACAACGGCACCTTTCTTTCGAGCGGCGGATTCAATACCTTCCGCGCCCGCTTTGAGCAGGCTCCCGGCAGCGTTCTGCGCGTCAGCGCCGGCGAGTTGATCCTTTCCGGCGGCAGCACCATGCAACCTAACGCGACGCTCGACAACGACGGCGGCGACCTTTACTTCAACGGTGATAACCACTCGCTCGCGGGTGGCAATCTAACTGGATCAGGATTTGCATTCATTTCCGACGGAGTGCTCAACATCGATGGTGATACGGGCGTCACCGCCGGTCCGGCCACCGGAGGTTTCGGCATCTCGGGAGGAACCCTCGGAGGGAGCGCAATGCTCTCTGCGGATCACGGATACCTTGGGGCCGGTGCCATCACTGGCAACGTCGAGCTTCGTTACACCGGCATCACGGCGAAGATTGCGAATTCCACGATTTCCATGTCTGGAGGAACCATCCGCAACGACGGCACCTTGAATCAGGGTTATCAGGGTAATTTCAATCTCGACACCAACAGCAATGACGGTGGTGGCACGCTGGTAAATAACGGGATTTGGAATCTCAATGCCGATCTGGGTTTTTACAACGGCTATGGAGGCGGAAGCATCATCAACTACGGGGAATTTCATCAGACAGGCGGAATCGCATCAGTCAACGCCGCCTTCCATAACAAAGGAACCGGGGTAATCAGCACCGTCGGCAACTATATCCTACTGCAAGGCGGCGGAACCGAAGAACCAGGTTCAACCCTCAATGCCGACGGCGGATCAATCTATTTCAATGGCGGCACCCACTTGCTCGATGGCACTACCCTGACAGGGAGCAATTGGGTTTACGCATCCTCCGGAGTGACAAGCGTGGACGGAAATTCAGGCGCGGCATCCGGTCCGGCGACCGGTGGATTCGGTATAACCGGTGGCACTGTTGTTGGAAGTGCCATGCTCTCGGCCGATCACGGCTATATTTCGTCCGGATCTATCGGCGGCAACGTGATCCTGCGCTTTACGGGAAACACAACAAAATCAAGCAACTCGGCGACTCTCATGTCAGGGGGGATGATCCGCAACGACGGCACGGTCAACGAAGGCTATCAGGCAAATTTCGACCTCGACAATGGCAGCGATGCGGGAGGCGGAATTCTTCGCAACAATGGCCTTTGGAATCTCAATGCCGATCTTGGCATTTACAACAGCTATGGAGGGGGTCGATTCGAAAACGCAGGCATCCTCAACCAAACCGGCGGCGCGGTAAGTTTCAACGCTGTGTTTCACAATCTGGAATCCGGGGAACTCAACTCGACTGAAGGCTACATTTTACTGCAGGGAGGCGGCTCGCAGGATGCTGGCTCGGTTCTCAATGCTCACGGTGGATCTATCTATTTCAATGGAGGAACACATGTTCTCAATGGTTGCAGCCTGACTGGTAATACTTACGTCTATGCTTCTAGCGGTGTGGTCAGTGTTGAAGGTAACGTCAACGAAACCTCGGGCCCCGCAACGGGCGGTTTTGGCCTCTCCGGCGGCACAGTGGTAGGAGAAGCGATGCTGTCCGCCGATCGCGGTTATCTCGCCGATGGAAATATCGGAGGGAACGTTGTCTTACGTTTCACGGGAATCACAACTAAACCTAGCAACTCAGTGCTTTTAATGTCGGGCGGCACAATCCTTAACGAGGGAACCGTCACCCAAGGCTATCAAGCAAACTTCGACGTTGACAATTCAAGCGGTGCTGGCGGCGGAACGATCCGGAACTGGGGCACATGGACATTTACCGCGAGTGGTGGAATCTATAACAGCTACGGCGGCGGTCTATTCGAAAACGCCGGGATACTCAATCAAACCAGTGGCGGCATGACCGTGCAGACACCCTTCCGGAATCTTGCCTCGGGTGTTTTCAACTGCACTGGCGGCTACACTCTGTTTTACGGCGGAGGGGTGGAAGCATCTGGTTCGGTTCTGAACGCAAACGGAGGCTCGATCGAGTTCTGTGGAGGCACCCACTCTTTCGATGGATGCTCCCTCATTGGCGACGATTATTCCTACGCGGTCGGAGGTGTCATCAGTGTGGACCGCAACGTCAACGCGACTGCTGGTCCGGCGACTGGTGGCTTTTGCATGTCTGGTGGAACCGTGATCGGATCCGCTGAACTTTCCGCAGATCATGGATACCTCGCAACCGGATATATTGGCGGTGATGTCACGCTTCGTTTCACCGGGACTACAATCAAGGCCAACAACACGTCGCTCTATCTCTCAGGTGGCACCATCGTCAACGATGGCACCCTCACCCAAGGCTATCAGGCAAATTTTGATTTGGACCAAGACAGCAGTCCGGGTGGCGGCACCCTTCGCAACAATGGAATTTGGAACCTCGAAGCCACTCTCGGCATCTATAATAGCTATGGCGGCGGCCTGTTCGAAAACGCAAACACCCTTAATCAAACCGGCGGCGGAATCACGGTTCAAGCCCCTTTCCGGAATCTCAGTTCTGGCGTTTTCAACTGCACTGGCGGCTACACTCTGTTTTACGGCGGAGGGGTGGAAGCATCTGGTTCGGTTCTGAACGCAAACGGAGGCTCGATCGAGTTCTGTGGAGGCACCCACTCTTTCGATGGATGCTCCCTCATTGGCGACGATTATTCCTACGCGGTCGGAGGTGTCATCAGTGTGGACCGCAACGTCAACGCGACTGCTGGTCCGGCGACTGGTGGCTTTTGCATGTCTGGTGGAACCGTGATCGGATCCGCTGAACTTTCCGCAGATCATGGATACCTCGCAACCGGATATATTGGCGGTGATGTCACGCTTCGTTTCACCGGGACTACAATCAAGGCCAACAACACGTCGCTCTATCTCTCAGGTGGCACCATCGTCAACGATGGCACCCTCACCCAAGGCTATCAGGCAAATTTTGATTTGGACCAAGACAGCAGTCCGGGTGGCGGCACCCTTCGCAACAATGGAATTTGGAACCTCGAAGCCACTCTCGGCATCTACAATAGCAACGGAGGCGGCCTGTTCGAAAACGCAGGCACCCTCAAGAATACTGATGGAACGAATTCTATCCACGTTCCAGTGGTGAACAGCGGCAGCATTATAACGGAGTCAGGATCTCTCGGTCTTTACGGAGGCTCCACCCACACCGGCAGCATTATTTCCAACAGTTACATCGGTCTGGCTGCAGGCAGCCACACAATGACAGGTCCGGCGGCTTTCATCGGTGGCAATGGAGGATTTGGAGGAAACATCACGCTTTCCAACGGTGCCCGCATCGCCCCTGGCAATTCGCCGGGCACATTGACGTTCTATTATGGAACCATCGATTTTGCCTCAAGCGGCATTCATTCCGCAGTGTCGATCGACCTCGCGGGCTCAACTTCCATGGATCAGATTTCTCTCGGCGACGGCTCAGTTCTCAATTTGGGAAGCGCGCCAGTCGATCTTATCCCGGTCCTTACTTTTGCCCCGGCCTTCGGTCAGAGTTTCCGGATCATCGACGCACACGGGACCACCGGACATTTTCAAGGCACATTCAGCAACGTGCCGGTTTCGGGCTCCATCATCACCGCAGACTATGGCGGCCAATCCTACCACCTTCAAATCACCTATGGCAGTGATACCAGACATGTCGATCTCACGGTGCTCAGTCCTTATCAGGCATGGGCAGCAACCAAGGGCCTATTAGGCAATGACGCGGCATTCACTAGCGATCCGGACGGAGATGATGTGCCAAACGGAATCGAATACGTCATTGGCGGCGAGCCAAACCCGAATCATCCGGAATCGAACTCGTCCGGACTTCTTCCGGAAATGACTCTCGACGAGACCTACCTTCGGGTGAGCTTCCGGCGAAACAGCGACGCACGTTATCTCAACCCCGCAGTGGAATTTGACGGTGATTTACAGGGGACTTGGTCGGTTGCCGTGAACAGTCAACAAGGCGTCGTAATCACTGTCACCAGCAACGGTTTTGGAACCGGCATTGACCGGGTTGACGTTGCAATTCCAAGGAATCTCGCGGTGGACCGACGATTGTTTGCACGTCTCCGTGCGAACGAGCCGGGATGATGCGAAGAAGTCAGGCCACCCTATCAAAAGCTAAACAAGCCGGACGCACCTAACATTATTGTCCAAACACTGAATTCAACCTTACACGCCAACCAATGAACTACGGTCCACCGTCCACGGGATATTTCAAAAGTATCGTCCGGAGCTGTTTTTGGATTGGTTAGTTGTTGGCGGAAATGGGATGGCGCTAGTCCACAGGGATTCCCCTCACCGACGCCGAGTCGCCAACGGGCTTACATCCTCCGTTTTCAGCACCCAACAATCCAAATCCCGGGAGTCGAGGATTGAAAAGTGCATGCCGCAACTCCTCTGGGGATGAGCCTTGAATGACTCCCCTTGCGGACGATCCAAGAAATTCTCCTCCTGCGACGGCTCGCACAAGTTCCTGCCATGAAAACCGCAGCGAAATCGGAGGGCCCGGCTCATTCAGGCGGTTTTTCGACCCCTTTTTGAATTTTCTATTGCTTCGATGGACGATCGAAACGTATGGGGACGCGCAGCGGCATACGTCGCTTCCGAAAACAGCAGGATCAACCTGTCATACGAACCACCAAAAGATCGACCGATGGCCTTCACACCAAGCAAAGACCAGAAACGCCGGGAGCGCGAGCAGAAGAAACTTGATAAGCGGATGGCACGCGAGGACGCGAGGGCCGAAAAGCTCGAGGCCCTGCAGACCGCCGAAGAAGCCGCCGCCGAGGAGGCAGCCCCGATGAGCGAAGCAGACATCCAGGCCAAGCTGGAGGCGGATTTCGAAGCCGAACTGGAAGCGGAAGCTAAGGCTGCGGCCGAGCGCGAGTTCGAGATGGCCTGCTGAAGGTAATCTTTCGGGAAGTCGGTTTTTGTGGGCACGGTGAGGAACGTGGTTGCGGCGTCTTGCCGCAATGTCTCTTGTTCTAGGCCTTCCATCGTAAAAGTTCTTTCACTGGTTGGGTGGCGACGAGTCGCGCCGACACTCCGAAGTTTCTTCATCGGAACCAAAGCACTGCGGCGAGACGCCGCAACCTCGTCCAAAAAATCAGTCCGTCACATGGGATCCAGCAGACTGTTAGTCTCATCTGAGCCGCATATTCCACGGACTATTCCAGGGAAACATCTGGCAAAATCCGGATCAGGCGGTGCCACGATTTTGAGCAAGGTGCCAGTCAAAGGGTGTCGGAGTTCGAGGACTTTGGACTGAAGCAGCATGCGCGTGCCAGTGCCGAGCATGCCGCCGAGTGCGTGACTGCGCTCCATTCCGGCGTAGCGGAAATCGCCGACGATCGGGAATCCCGCTTCCAATAGATGACGTCGGATTTGGTGGAATCGTCCGGTCGCGGGACTCACCTTGAGAAGCGACAAACTCAGTGCCGGATCAGCGGAAATGAATGACCCGGACGTAACAGATAGGCGTTCGAACGAGGTTTCCGCCGCGAGCAAGGCATCCCCGTGCTGACAGCGCAGCGGAGTTTCGCAAATCCACCGTTCAGGGGCACTTCCGCAAACGATGGCGTGGTAGGTCTTCACCACCTTCCGGAGTTCGAAAGCCTGTTGGGCGAGAGCGGCTGTCTGCTTGTCGAGAGCGAAGAGCAGCACACCCGAGGTCGGGCGATCCAGGCGGTGGACCGGAAAAACCCGGCGGCCGAGCTGATCGCGCAGCCGCTTCATTGCGATCCATTCTGGCCCTTCCGCATCGCGGCCCGGGTGGACGATCATTCCGGCAGGCTTATCGATGGCGACAAGGACCTCGTCTTGATAGAGAATATGAAGCCGCGTCATGAATCGATGACAAACGAGCGGATCGTGCAATGCCGCAGGCCCAAATCCGGCCCCGGTCTTACGCCACCGATGTCCCAAGAGGCGTCGGGATCGCGATCACCTGCATTCCAGCGCGCTGGGCAGCGAGGATTCCGGCAGGAGCGTCTTCCAGGGCCAGGCACCTCGCAGGGGCAACCCCGAGCAAGTGGGCGGCGCGGAGGAAAATATCCGGCGCAGGTTTGCCCTCCGCCACATCATCGGCAGTGACGACTTCATCGAACCAATCGGAAACTCCGACGATTTTCAGGGTTTTTTCGATCACCATGCGTGAGCCGCCCGTCGCAATCGCCATTGGGACTTTTCCGCGAAGGGACTCCGCAAAATTAGCGACCTCTTCGATTAGGGTCACTGTGTTCAAGCGCTTTAAAAAGGCCTCGCGCTTGGCAAAAGCCACTGCGGCGGGATCAAGGTGAAGGTCATACTCGTCATTGAGTTCCACAACTATATCGAGGGTTGGCCGGCCACCCATGGCAAAAAACACGTCCTCCTTGAACACACCGCCCGCGCCGTAAAGCGCGAGGGCCTCGCACCAGGCATCAAAATGGGCGGGCATGGAATCGACCAAAGTGCCGTCACAATCGAAAATTACTGCGTCAAAACCGTTTTTGGGGAAGGAGAAAGGACCGATATTTGCCATTGCGCCGCACGGCTTAGAGTTAGAAAGCGGACTTGGCAAGGCTGTCATGGAAA
Source organism: Luteolibacter sp. (assembly GCA_039933825.1). GTDB lineage: Bacteria > Verrucomicrobiota > Verrucomicrobiia > Verrucomicrobiales > Akkermansiaceae > Luteolibacter. Next base: position 541 of record JBDTNJ010000479.1, on the reverse strand, counting down.
AATTTCAATTTAGTTTACAAGATCCGCTCTTGATGGCCCACTTTCAGCCCTCCGCAGCCTGCCGGAGGAGTCAAAGTAGATCTGCGTGGATAGTCAGAGGTAAAGCTTGGCGAGGGGACGGGAACAGGGCGAAAATTTGCAGCAGATGGCAAGTTGCGAACATTGCGGCACAGAATACGCGTCAAAAACGGAGGCGGATCGGTATTGCTGCCGGGGCTGTGAATTTGTGGCGGAACTGATTTCCGAAAACGGCTTCGAGCGGTTTTATGATCTGAAACAGGGCATCGCGGTGGCCCCAGTGCGGAGCAGGCCGTTTGAGGAGCATGACTTTTCGTGGCTGACAGCAAAGGTTCTCCAGGCGGAAGCGGATGCGGAAAAGCTGGGTGATGCGGCGCGACTGGATCTGGCATTGGAGGGGATTTCCTGCGTGGCCTGTGTGTGGTTGATCGAAGCCGTCTTCCTGCGGCACGCGGGAGCGTTGCGGGTTGAAATCGAGGCGCAATCGGGAGTGATGCGCGTGTTCTGGTTAGCAGGGGAATTC
>JBDTNJ010000478.1:0-6800 GCA_039933825.1 Luteolibacter sp. | reverse complement strand
CCCAAGTTCTTGCCGATTCTGGAAATATACCGTGGAAAGGCGATCACAGTCAACCGTGAAGATTAAATACATTCGGCTTTTAGTCTCTTAGCGTACTGGTACGCGCCGGCGAGTATTAGAAACTATCGTCGTTTACTTTCCAGGGGGATCTTCAAACTGTCTAGGCATTCGAACGCGACAGGATATTTGCCGCGACATTTCTGGCGCTGGAAACGCTGGTGACGATTTTGCCGCCCAGAATTGACCAGCAGCCGAAGCCGTGATCTGTCACCACGGTCGGCCGGCCATCGTAGTCCTCGTTGAAGGCGCGCACCGCGCGGATGGCAAAGCGGGACTCGATAATTCGGGCGTCGGATACCACAGGCAAATATCTGCTGCACTGCCGGATCAGATCGCGATGGTTGGATCGAGGCAACCAGACCGGCGGCAGGCCATCTCGCGTAACCGCCGTCGCCAGCACCGATTCGTGAATGTGGGATAGCAGGAATTCGCCCGGGCGTCCAGTACCCACCAGACTGGTGAACGGACCGTCGAGAACGGTAACGCAGATGGGGTCGATGGGGAGATCGAGCAGGAGCATCTCACAGAGATCGAAGCGCAGCGGCTGCACAGGGAAGCCGAGCCAGTTGGAGAGAAGGTTCAGATTGGCATAGGTGGCATTGATGACGAAATCGAATTGCTCACGCCGCAGTTTGCCGTCGCGGCGGGATTCGATGATCTTGTCTCCGCCCTTGCCCCATTTCGCATTGGTGACGGCTGTCTGGCGACGCAGTTCGCAATTCGGAAGACCGCCAAGGCGCGCTTCGATTTCCTCGCGCAGGTTGTAAAACTGGAAAACCCCTTCATCCGTGCGAATGCACAGATCCACCTGTCGCGGATCGACAATCCCCGCGGGCGGATCGACGATGGTGAATTCCAGGCCGCCGGCGGCACACGCGTCCAGATATCGATCCCGAGTAATCTCGCGAGCCGATGCGGAGGTGCAGTAATACGAGACGATTTGTTGAATCACCCGGCTCCCATACATGTCATGAAAATCGTCCCTTGTATTCTGGATTTCACGAACTGTTTCGATGCTCCTGGGATAGTGAAATCCCGAGTGATGCCGCCACTGATTGTGAAATGTAGCTTCCGTGAGCAATTCCGCGTGACGTTCGAAAACCACGACCTCGCAATGCGGCGCGAGCTCAATCGCGCAACTGACGCCGAAGATTCCCCCGCCGATGATCGCGACCCGCGGCTTCGCGGGTGGACGCCGCGCTGGAGCCGAAAGGGAGATCCCCAACGTGCGGTGGGCGGTTTCGACGCCGGGCTCGATGTTCTTTGTCCGCATGCGGATGGCGGAGGCAAAATGCCGGAGTGCGCCCTCGAGCGGGCGGCAGCGGTTCTCCAGAATAATGCGCTCGAAGCGGTCACGGGTCTGCATCAGGACGGATGCGTCCTGCAGATTGGCTGACAGCCGCATGTCTCCGTAATCGACTTCGACCGAGCGGACTCGCTGCTCCCCGGTCCAACCCAGTTTCACCTTGCCCAGCGTACCGTTCGGGAAACGCAATCCCGCAACCTGAACGTGGTCTTTCCGGTGCGCGAAAGCCACGCTTCCCTTTGAACCCAGAAGGGCATCCAGGATGTCGAAGGGATGGAGAAGTTCCAGGAAGGGGTCGTAGTCCTCGACGCCGGGAGCGAGCGGATTCAACATCACTGCCGTCACGACGCGAGGCGATTTTCGCTGCTTTTTCATGAGCGACTGCAGCTCAATGATTGACGGATGAAATCGATAGACGTGATTCAGCATCAGCAGATGCGATTGCTTTCGGGCGAACCTTCGCACTCGATCTGCTTCACGCATCGTGGCCGCCAGCGGTTTTTCCGCCAGTACGTTGGTGTGGGGCAGGCACTGCAGGATCAGATCGGCGTGAGTGCCGGTGGGGGTGACAAGATCGACGCCATCGACCGCTTGCAGCAACTCGGGGCGCAGGTCGGTATACACCGGGATGCCCAATTGGCTCTCAAGCTGGCGGCAATGTTCGGCGGTCTTTACCACCACTCCGACGAGTTCCGCACAGCCCGCACGCTCGAGCTCTTTCCATGTATCGAAGTGCTGCCGGCCGAAAGCCCCCATCCCGGCGAGCAATATTCTAGGCCGATCATGCGATCGCTGATCTTTCCTCATCTGGAAGACGCAGGCTGACATGCCGGGCTACCCGCCGTCAAGCGGTAGATTTCCAGCAGCCGTGCGGGCTGGTTCGCCCAGTGGTCGCGCCGTGAACGCTCCAGTCCCCTGGCAACCAGTTCACGCGCCAAACCAGGATTGGATATCAACTCCAACATCCGAGCGGCCAGATGGCTTGCATCGTTGGCGCGAGCGGAGAGCACGGCATCTCCGTAAAACTCCCGAATCGACGGCACATCGCTGGCGATTACCGGCACTCCGCACGCCATGGCTTCGATGGGCGGCAGGCCAAGACCTTCGGCCGCCGAGGGAAACACCAGCGCCGCGGCGCCGCAAAGAAGAAGACGCCGTTGCTCATTACTGACCCAGCCGGTCATGGTCACCTTGTCCTGGATCCCCAGCCTTGCTACTTCCCCGACTACTTCCTCGACATAGCCTCCCTTGGTTTGGGCCCGACGCTGGCCCACTAGAACCAGTCGATACCCAGGCTGCTCCTTGACGAATTCGGCGAACGCCTGCACGAGTAAGTGGACGTTCTTGTTTCGTTCCATGGCGCCGAGGAATATCAAATAAGGGTGTCGGGCTCCAAAGAGTTCCAGTACGCTGTCGATTTTGGTACTGTCCACTTCCGGGTACAGATTCTGGACGCTACCCGCCGGCAATACCTCGATCTTCGATGGATTGCAGGCGTAATGTTGGACGATGTCTGCCTTGCTGGCTTCGGTGGGGGTGACCACCCGGGCCGCACGCTGGCAGCTCCATCGAAATAATTGATTTAAAAGGGCTCGCCGCCAGGCGGGAAAAAGTTCGGGATTGGTCGCAAACATTGCGTCGTGCACGTGGAGCAGGGTGTGCGGGCATCCCCAAAAAGCCACCACCCGTTGTAAGTGGATAACATCCAGGCGGTCTCTTTGGTAACAGCGAGGCAGCAGTAGCAATCGGCCTACCGTCGGCGAGGGACTTTGCAAAAAACGGAGGTGGAAGTTGGCGGGAAGATCACCCGGTTGAAATGGGTGCTTGTCTGTAACATACAGAAAATACGTGTTATCGGCGTCATGCCTGGCGAGCCCGCGTACCAGTGCTTCGACGACAGTCTCCACGCCGCCCTTCCGCTTCCCGAGGATATGGCAATCGATTCCAATTCTCAAACGCTACAGAATACCACTTGGTCCCCAGGCCTGGATTGGCATGTCGCTCCGACTATCCCCGGATTGACAATATTTCGCCGTCCGTGTACCATTTTGAAAACCATGGAACGGTGTTGATATCGGCCCCTTACTCATAGACCCGATGTTGCTGTCACGATTAAACTGTCACGATTAAAGAGGATTAGCGGGTCCACGGGAACTTCCTGGGGTGTCGGTCACCGCCTTTTCAGATCAGTCTGGGTCCGCCACGAATCTGCGGAACGCGGCGCTAAATCAAAATGCGGTCCTTGCCCAGCCCGCTGGGCGATTGCGCGAGAAGGTAACTGCGGGCATCGGTGGTTCCCGGGTGAACCTGGCGCGGACACGACGCATGAATGAATTGACATCAATTTCCTATGGTCAGTTGTTGCTCTCCCGCGCTGTTGAGCAAGCGAGCTGTTGAGCAGGCAGGGTGACGTGCTCTGCGTGGCGGTTTTACGAATCGGCCGACGAACATTGCGTTCGACCGTCGATTGGCGGGTGTAGGAGGAGGGGCTTTGAAACAACCTAGCGTTTATCTCGCCGACTTGCGGTATCTTTACTCCGGAGTGCTGGCGAACGACTGCATGCCTTTGGGGATGGCATACCTGAAGGCGGTCATGGACCGTGACCTTCCGGAGGTCAAGTCGCGCCTGTTTGTCTACCCGGATAAGCTTTGGAGCGCCATCGAAGAGAATCCCCCCGATGTGCTCATGTTGAGCAACTACATGTGGTGCGAGGCGCTCAGCTTCAAGTTCGCGAATCTCCTGAAGAAATATCATCCGGAGTCCCTGGTGGTCATGGGCGGCCCCAATATCCCCTTGGAGGACGCGCGTCAGATTGAGTACATCCGGAACCACCCGGAAATCGATCTTTACGTTCTGGGAGAAGGCGATTTCTTAGCTACCGAAGTGGCTAAGCAGTGGCTGGACTCGGGCATGGACCGAAAGAAATTTCAGCTTCGCGACATCCCCTCCAGCGTCCTGCGCCGCCCCGACGGTTCGGTGGAGATCTCAAAGATGTGGGAACGCCATCCCGTGATCGATGACATTCCATCCCCCTGGCTGTCCGGAATTCAGGACGAATTCTTCGATGGACGCCTGGCGCCGCTGATGGAAACCAATCGCGGCTGCCCGTTTACTTGCACGTTCTGCGTTCAGGGGACGCGCTGGTACACAAAGGTCCACAACTTCAGCGTGGAACGAGTGCGAGAAGAGGTCTTCTACGTTGCCCGCAAGATCAGGGAGCTAAGCCCGTCGATGGGCACCCTGCGCATCGCCGATTCTAACTACGGCATGTTTGAGCGCGACATTGAAATCTCGGGATACCTGGGAGAAACTCAGAAAGAATATAGCTGGCCGACGTACATTGACGCCACCACCGGCAAGAATCGGGCCGACCGGATCATCAAGTCCGTGGAAAAAGTGAGCGGGGCGCTGGTGCTTTACCAGGCCGTTCAGTCTCTGGATGAAGAGGTTCTGAAAAAAGTAAAGCGCCAGACCATCAAACTGGAAGCGTACGAGCAGTTGCAGGTGCACATGCGGGGCCGCGGTCTACGCTCGAATTCCGACCTGATTCTGGGCCTGCCCGGCGAGACTCTTGACTCTCACATGGCGGCGATCCGCAAACTGCTGGATGCGGGTGTGAGTCAGGTGACCAACTTCCAATTGATGTTGCTGAAAGGCAGCGAACTCGAAACCCAGGAATCGCGCGACATGTTCGAGTTTGAGAGTATGTTCCGCGTGCTGCCCAAGAATTACGGGGTCTACGGCGGCGAACGGGTATTCGACGTAGAAGAAATTGTGGTCGCCACCGATACTCTCTCGTTTGAGGATTACGTCAAAGCCCGCAAGCATGCTCTGGTGAGCGTTGCTTTCTGGCATGATGACAACTTCCTCGAGCTGGTTAAGTTCGCCGAGAAGTGTGGTGTAAAGCGATCCGAATGGCTGTTCGCTATCGCCCCTTCGATGGAGGCTGATGAAGCGGTGGTAAAGAACTACGTCAAGGCTTTCGAAACGGAGACCCGGGGCGAACTTTTCCCCACCCGGGAAGCTTGCGTGGAGTTTTACCTGAAGGACGAAAACTGGGAAAAACTTGTCTGCAGCGACATCGGCGATAACCTGATGCACAAGTATCAGGCGATAGCCTGCTTCCGGATCTGGGCCGATATCTGCGCCTTGGCCATGGGAGTGACCAAACGCCTGATCATGGAGAAGGGTGTTCACGAACAGATGGCGGATTTCGACGCCTTCTGGGAAGACCTTCACCGATACATGTTCCATCAGCATTCGCATGGGAACACTATCGAGGAGATCCTGGCCCCAACCCGGGCGACGCTCTGCTTCGACATCGATCGCTGGATCGAAGATGGCATGCCGCTCGACACTGCACGGTATCGCCTGGAGGGTCCCACGGAGTTCACCTTCTCGCTCCCCGACGAAGGCTATCAAGGTCTTTCGTCTTCACTCGCGACGTGGGGTTCGGAGATCAAAGGGCTCACGAAGATGATGAAGCGCATTCGCGTGGTGTGGCTGGTTCGCCAATGTCGCAACGCCAACGAGATCCCCGGCGGCCTGCTGGCCGCGCTACCCGCCAGTTTCTCAACGGCAGCGTCGGGAGATTAGTACCGGGGCATCGGAATCGCCTCCGACAGGCCCGTGCATGGTAGAGTATCGAAAAGGTGTTCGGGTAGGCCCATCGATGGCGGCGATAAATTCAGACGGCTTTCCGTTCGTAACGATTGTGCTTCCGATTTATAATCGGCGCCTCTGGGTTCAAGAACAGATCGAAAGCCTGGAAAAGCAGAGTTATCCCCGCGACCGGTTCGAACTTATCGTGGTCGATAACGGTTCCTCCGACGGCGCCTGGGAGTTTGTCGAGGAGCGCGTGAAAACGACCGCCATCCGGATGAGCTGTTACCGGAATGACGATCCGGTGAAGGTCCCCGCCGCATCGCGAAATCTGGGTATCCGCCGCGCCCAGGGGGAGTTCGTGGGCTTTACCGATTCCGATTGCCGCACTGATCCGGATTGGATCCGCGAGATGGTCGCTGCCTTTAGCGAAGGCGTCGGCATCGTAGAGGGACGAACGATCCCCGTGCCCGGAGATCCCTCTCCGCCGCTGTGCCGGATCAAGATGATCGATGGATCCAGGTCGTTGTTCGATACCTGCAATATCATGTACCGCAAGACCGCGTTGTCCGAAGTCGGGGGATTCTCACGCGATTTCTACGAGAACGGATATCCACGTTACTACGGCGAAGATCTCGATCTGGGATATCGTGTGAAGGAACGCGGCTGGGGTGTCGCATTCGCTCCTAACGCGGTCGTCATGCATCACAATCAGCCGCAAACCGTGCTGCAGTGGCTGAAGGAACCGCGACTCGTCTACATCTGTCCCTACATTGCGCGTAAGCATCCCATCGCCAGGGGTGAACTGCTATTCGCCAAGTATTTCCTGAG
>JBDTNJ010000477.1:0-2203 GCA_039933825.1 Luteolibacter sp. | reverse complement strand
CCCAAAGCACCGGCGAAATCCGCCAGCGCACCGATCGGCTGCACACCTTTTCCTCACTGGACGAAGTGGAGGAGACCCTCACGTGGTTCATCTAATACCCGCACGGCCCGCTTGTCAGGCGGATTGCAGTCGGCGAGGGCCGCCGGGTCGAGACCTTCGCCCACCTCCTGTCAGCTGCCGCCGCGGACAGCCCCGCCGTCACCGCTGCCCCTCCCGCAGCCTCAGGCACCCCTGCGGAAAACGATTGGCGTGCCGAAATCGAGGCGCGACTCGCCAGCCTCGAATATGAGATCACCGTGCTCAAAGCCCGCCAGATGCCGTAGGGGAAATCGCGTGAGATTCCGGAAGGGCTCCCCGGCTACAGGGCGAAGAGGTGATCAAACAGCGTGAGGGAAGGAAAAAATTCCGTCGATGACGGAATCGCGATCCATCAAGGAGTGGGGGACTCCGATCCGCCATGCCCATGAAAAGCCAACGAGATGAGCAACGCGCCCCTCATTGACCACCCATGGGCCTCGGCGATTCGGAGATCGCCGCTCCCTGCTACGATAGCAACCGCGCCACCCAAGGAGCTTCATAAACCACGAACGACCCAACAGGCAGCTTTGCCTTGATCGAATTGCGCCGGATGTAGCGCGCGACATTCATGAAATGATCCCAATCCCGGATCAACCGATCAAAGTAATCCTTTTGCCAGACCGGCCCGGAGCCATGACCCTGCCGATTGATCTTCGTAGCGGTGAAGCGTTTCCAACTCGCGACGGCTTCTCCCAGATCGACGGACTCTCCTAACGAGAGCAGGAGGTGAACGTGATTCGGCATGATGACCCACGCATGGAGGAGGTAGCGGGTATGGTCGAAATGGTGGAACGCGCTGGCCACGATGGCGGCATTCGTGGAATCGCCGAGAAGACAGGAGCCAAGACCTTGGTCGAGAAACTGATCGATTCTGGCCGAGAAGAGCTTGTGGTATTCAGCTTCTGTTTCAGACGACCATGGTTTCGGATGATCCATCAGCCAGTGATTTCTATCTTCTCGCCACTCATCGAGCAAACTGACCGGGATTGAATCCGCGAGACGGAACGTGAGGAAATACGTGGCCTTGTCCTGTTGCCAGTGGGGGAGATGGTTGCCGGTCTTCCGTATCTCAGTGAACTCGTTGAAGAATTTCAGAGTCGGATACGCTGACGAGTCGGGTTCCATATTCACACAAGGAGTGGCGATCTCTGAATCGCCCAAGACCATGAGGTGTCAATGGGAGGAGGCAAGCCGATTTTCATTGGCGTTCCATGGGCTGCGGCGATTCTGAGATCGCCGTTCCTTGTGATGCCATCACGCTTCGCATGTGCCCCCAAGGAGTGGCGGACTCCGATCCGCCAAGCCCATGAGCAGCCAATGCTCCGAGGAAACCGTCCTTCATTGTCCTCCCATGGACAAGCGATACGGAGATCGCCACTCCTTGATTCTTCGAACGACTCCCAAGTTCCAAGGCGCTCCAACCCGCCTACTCCATCAGCAAGGCCACGCTCAACAGGCTCAACCCAACAACTCACTGGCACCTTGCCGCAGGTCATGGTCAATTCCATGTGCTCCGATTAGTGCCGCAAGGAACTGGACGGAGAGAAGTCAGCCCATTTCACGGTGCCGCGATGTCTTGCCAGAGCGTTCCAAAAAGTGAGCGCATAAAAGTCACAGCTGTCGTGTCATCAATCAAAAGCTTTTGAACAGCACTTTCATATTGGTTCCGATCTTGAAAGCCAAGTTGCGCTGCGATCTGCGAAAGGGCCGGTGTCTCACGGATCGGGTAACGTGCGACAAGTGCCTCGAGATCACTCGCGGCAAATGAAACATCGAATCGCGCGCGCTCCGTCGCAACAGCGCCAGCAATATCAATGTTGATGTGGAGTGGTAGCCCGGCGTTGACTTCAACCTTGCCAGGGATTTGGCCAAAAACTTCTGCGCGGATTGCTTTTTCCGCCACTCTTTTGCTCATTCGATCAGCGTGCCCGTTGATTGCTGTCAGTGCTGCGGATTGTGCATTGGTGAGTTGTGTATGTGAATCGGCACCTGTCACCGTTGCATGGCGTTCGCTCACGCGTCGCTGGATTTCCGGGTGGTAGTAGAGAGCCTCGACGGAATACGCGGGAACGGCATAGATACCCTGTTTCTTCAGTTCCTCGATTTCCGCCGCCAGTCGCCCGTC
>JBDTNJ010000476.1:0-9266 GCA_039933825.1 Luteolibacter sp. | reverse complement strand
GAGGATCAGCGGAATCGGTGGTAGTCTCGAAGGAAATTCGGATCATGGGTTTGGAAAGTCTGGTTTGGGTTTGAGCATCCGGTCGGCGTTCTTGCCTCCCTAGTTGCCACTCGAGCCCAAATCGGAGCCGGAGGAGCGCAAGCGCCGCCGAGCCAGATTTCCCAATTTCCTCCGCGTCTTGCCTTGAGCCGTTCGGGCCGATGGCGAGAATTGCCAACGCATCCTCTTTCGGGAGTCGGGAAACGAAATGACGGCGCAAATGATCATGCCCGCCACTGAGGGCGAGTCGAAATGTTAGATCGCCTGCGCGGAGTCCCGAGGGCGACTTGCACGCTGACGCAAGTGTAGCGGCAAGCATTCGGTGGCCAAGCGCCCCGCGTGGATTTGTCCTTCAAGATTTTGGCGGGTAGCAGGCGGGCCGTGACGTTCCACCCGGCGCGCCGGTGGACGGACTTTGAAACCTCAGTCCAGTTTGGTGGCACGATTAGCGCGGTACCGTCCCAGTATGATTTCGCCGCCTTCTGACTCTGGGAAGGAGCACCGAAATCTGATGAGTCGGGGGGGGCGTAGCGTAGGCGTCGATGCCGTTGTGCAGGGGAGTAGGCGAAACCTATTTTCACCCAAATTAAAATAACGAAAAAACTTTCTTGAAATCAGCATTGGATTCGATCATGCCTATAGCAGCTTCAAAAGCGATTGAGTTTATGAAACGAATCACAAGAATTGCAGGTTGGGTGGGGAGCATGGCGCTAGTCGCTACTGGCAACCTCAAGGCGGAAGAACCGCAGGAATCCAAAGGTGACATCAAGATGCCGTCCGATGTGAAAGGCGAGGAGGTCGCCGAACTGACCAGTCCGCCGAACGTGCCGCCCGCCATCACGCGAAATCATCCCACGAAGGTGCAGGTGAAGTTGGAGGTGGTGGAAAAGGTCATGAAAATGACCGATGGCGTGGACTACACATTCTGGACCTTCGGCGGCACGGTGCCGGGCAAGTTCATCCGTGTCAGGGAAGGGGACGTCGTCGAGTTCGAGCTGATGAACCGACCGGGGAACAAGATGCCGCACAACATCGACCTGCACGCCGTGAATGGTCCCGGCGGTGGAGCTGCGGCTTCGTTCACCGCTCCCGGCCACAGCACGACGTTCTCGTTTCGAGTGCTCAATCCCGGACTCTACGTCTATCACTGCGCGGTGGCCCCCGTTGGTATGCACGTGGGCAATGGCATGTATGGCATGATCTACGTGCAACCGAAGGAAGGTCTGCCGAAGGTGGATCATGAATACTATGTCATGCAGGGCGATTTCTACACCAAGGGCAAATATGGCGAGCAGGGATTACAGCCATTCTCCATGGAGAAGGCCATCGACGAGAAGCCGGACTACGTGGTCTTCAACGGTAGCGTTGGAGCGTTGTTAGGAGACAATGTGCTGCACGCGAAGAAGGGCGAAACGGTTCGCGTGTTTTTCGGAAACGGTGGACCCAACCTAACTTCCTCGTTCCATGCGATCGGCGAAATTTTCGACAAGGTTTATGTTGAGGGAGGTCTGGGACTGGTCAATAAGAACGTGCAGACGACCATGGTTCCGGCAGGCGGAGCGACACTCCTCGAATTCATGGTGAACGTGCCCGGAAACGTGATTCTGGTCGATCACTCGCTGACCCGCGCCTTCAACAAAGGCGCGCTGGCAATGATCAAGGTGGAGGGCGAGCCTGATCCGCTCGTTTATTCCGGCAAGATCAGTGACAAGATTTATCTCCCGGAAGGAGGCACGCCGCAGATCATGCCTGACCAGGGCAAGCCGCTCGCCGCCGCTGCCAACAAGGCGGAGCGCATCGAGCGCGGCGCGAATGTCTTTACCTCGAACTGCGTGGCCTGCCATCAGGCGAATGGGCTGGGTATCCCTGCGGCATTCCCCCCACTTGCGGGATCCGACTATCTGAATGCGGACAAGACCCGTGCCATCAGCACCGTTCTCCACGGGCTCAACGGCGAGGTCACAGTGAACGGCAACAAGTTCAACAGTGTCATGCCGGTTCTTGCGCTTAACGACGAGGACATCGCCAACGTCCTCACCTACGTTTACAGCAGTTGGGACAACAACGGCACCGAGGTCACGCCGGCTGACGTGGCTGCGATCCGTGCGACGAAAAAATGACACTCTATCGGCACATCGTTCTGCTGGTCAGTTGCTGCCTCGCGGCGGCTGCCGGCGAGGTGGCGACTTCTCCGATGGTGCCTATCAAAGGCGGGGCCTACCAGCGTCCGCTGGAGAAGGGCGGGAGAGGACGGGTGGTGGCGGATTTCCAAATGGATGTCAGGCAGGTGACGAACACGGAGTTTCTCGCCTTTGTCATCGCCCATCCGGAGTGGCAGCGTTCGCAAGTCAAACGAATTTTTGCGGACCAGGGTTATCTATCTAAATGGTCCGCCGACACCGAGCTTGGTCCGAAGGCACCTCTGGATGCGCCGGTTGTCTGTGTCTCGTGGCATGCCGCCCGCGCATTTCTTAAATCCGCAGGTAAACGCCTGCCGACTGTCGATGAATGGGAATTCGTTGCCCGCGCCGATGCCAAATCTATCGACGCCAGCAAGGATGCCGAATTCAAGGCGCGCATTCTCGATTGGTATGCGAGGCCCGAGCCAGCCGTGCTTCCCGTCGCCGGCTCGCAATCCGTGAACCTGTATGGAGTTTCTGGCATGCATGGTATCGTCTGGGAGTGGACATCCAATTTCGTCTCCGCCATGACCAGTGGCGAGGCTCGCGCCGACGGCACACTCTCGGTCCAACAATTTTGCGGCGGTGGCGGTGCGGATCCTAACCAAGCCACCGAATACGCCAGTTTCATGCGGATGGCATTCCGCTCTTCACTCAAGGGGGATTTCTGCCTCCCCGGCCTCGGTTTCCGTGGGGCGAAAGATGCGCAATCACCAACCAATCCCAAACCATGAAATCAATCATTCTATCAATCTCGCTGCTTGCCATTTCACTGCATGCCGACGACGCGCCGAAACCGGCTCCAGTCGCTACCAAAGCACTGTCGGAGGGGTCGATTTACACACTCAATTCCACTTGGACGGACCAGGACGGCAAATCCCTCGTTTGGGCAAAGTCCGTAGGAACTCCGCGTGTCATCGCGCTCGGCTACGCCACCTGCAAGGGTATATGCCCGCGCATCATCGCGGACATGCAACGCATCGAAAAGGAGCTCGATCCAAAATCTGAAACGCGCTTCACCTTTATCACCCTTGATCCGGAAAATGACAAACAGGCGGAACTCAAGGCCTTGTCGGAACGCCATCTCCTTAGCGCCCGTTGGGATGTCCTGCGCGGAACTCAGGAGGATCTGTTGGAAATGGCGGTCATCCTCGGCGTGCGTTTTGACCGTTTGCCCAATGGCATCGACTTCGCCCATTCCTATCTCATCGCGACCATCGGTCCTGACGGCAAAATCCTCCACAAATGGATCGACTCGAAGGAAGGTCCCGAACCTTCGGTGGCAGCATTGAAAGGATTGAAAAGTCCGTGAGTTTTCGCAGGGGGACCTTGTTCCCCACCGTATTGCGACAATGATAAATGACACAGTGAGGGGGGAGTCGTTGCTTCAGGATCACCTCCATCAATTCGGTTTGCTCGCGCACATCTTCGAAGAGTTGGCGGACGGTGGTTTCATCAAGTTCCGACTGATGTTCGTCGTCGCGGACCTCGGTCGTCCGGACCGATTCTGGCACATGATGCCATTCATCGGGAAATTCAACGGGCCATTCCCGTGTTCACCGGAAACATCCCGGGGCGGAATTTGAAATGAGCCCGATCAATCAGTTCGGATCGTCGTCCTTCTTGAAAAACCGGAAGGCGTGCCAGAGGAGCCAGATTCCAGCGGCGGTGGCCCATGACCAGGCGGCGTATTTGTAGTGGGAAATCGTGACACGCGGCAGGAAGTCGGCGGAGGCACGAGTGAGCGCGGCGAGCACGGTGGCGAAAACGATCCCGCGAGCAATCCACGAGCGGTTCGCGAAGCGCTCCACCGATCCGCTGTGGCCGAATAACACGCGGCTGGCGGCGATGAGGATGACGAGGCCGAAGCCGCCGATGAACAACAGGTGTTCGAGCGCGATGCGTTGTCCAATGAAGTAGACCGGCGCGGCCAACCCGGTGATGGCCAGCGGGATGCAGCAGAAACGTAGTGCGTTGGCCAAGGTTCCCACCTTCGGAGATCCTTTTTCTCCGATCCAGCGGACGTGGGAGATTGCGAAAATGAAGGCGGCGGTGCGCAGCAGGAGTCCGGCGCTGTGATTGCCCCAGACCTCCAGCGGGAAGCTGGCGAGCAGCGCAACGGCGGCGATGCTCATATTCCTCCAAGACTTGCGAGTGGCTGCGCCGGGTTCCGGCTCACCGAAATCGTTTCCTAGCAACCTCGGGAAAAGGAAGATGCCGACGCCCATCACTGGGCCGAGAAGGAATCCTTGATTGAGTAACAGTCCGGAAAGTTGATAGAGAGCAGGCGTGGACATCAAGGCTGGGAAGCTCCACATCGCGGTGCCAGCGAGTCCGCAGAGCAGGCCGGTGGCGGCGAGCAGTAGCGGCGGCGGAGGGAGGTTTTTACGGAAGAAGATGACGCGTGTCGCCAACGCGAGAATGAAGGCGGCGAGCGTGACGAGGAAGAGGCGATCACCCCAAGCGGTCAGGCCGCGCAGGTGGCAGACGCCGCTGGCGACGTGCAAGACGAACAATGGGACGAGTTCCCACGGCTTGATGCGTGGCGCGGTGAGGATGCGCGGGCCAGCAGTGCCGAGGAAGCCGATCACAAAGGCCCCGCCGAAGGCTTGGATCATGATGTGGGCGTGGTTGATGCCCGGATAGAATGCGAGCCTTCCTTGATAGAAGAGCGGCCACATCATCACCCCGGCGATGCCGAAGAGGATGCCGGTGAGGAAGAACAGTCGGAAGGGTTCGCTGCCAAGCCAGAGCAACGGGTTGGTGAAGGAGCGTTTCTTCTTCGCGTGCTTGCAACGTGGAAAGCTCATGGCTGTGGCGGTTGTGGCGGTTGTGGTTCCCGGTAGCTTGCGTAGCGGGCTTTTTGTTCGGGAGTGAGCCGTTCGGGGTCGAATCGTGGGTTAGGAATGGCGTGGATTTTCGAATGGACGACGCGTGCCATGTCTTCCGCGCAACGGATGATGTGGCCAGCGTTTTCCCCGGAGAAGTGCTCATCCACCGTTTCGCGGAAGAGTTCCAGCCAGTGTTCGAACAGCGGCCACGACATATCGGTCCGCTCAAGTAGATTTGCGTGTGCGGCGATGGGATTTCCCCGGAAGGTGCCGGCGCGGAACAGCACGGTATCCCAAAAATCGTAGAGCTTGGGCAGATGCGTGGACCAATCCACCTTGGCCACGCTGTCGAAAATATGGCCCAGCGGTTCGTCGGCGCGGACCTTGGTGTAGAAGGCATCGACCAGTTTCACCAAGTCGGAGCGGCCGAGGATGTCGGGCTTATCAATAGTGGAATGGTCCATTAAAATGTGTAGTCGATCTGAATGCTCGCTTTGGTGGCGGACAGGTAGAGCGAGTCGTTGGAGTCGAAGTAGCCGAGCATGGCGGTGGCGCTGAAATGGTCGTTGAATTTCTTCACCAGCAGCGAGTCCCAGCCGAATCCGAATTGCGTGCCGATGCTGTTATTGCCAAAGAAGTGCGCGACATTGGTCCATTTCAGTTCCCACGGCAACGGCGCGGTGAGGGAGATGTAGTTGTCGGTGAGACCGCCGGTGGTGCCCGCTGCGCGGAGTCCGTCGGTGGTGTCAGCGAAGCCATTCATGCCGTGCAGGGTGGCGAGCGGGGTTTGAAAGCCGTTGTCCAGTTGTTCGACGCCGGCCATGACTGTGAAGCCTTGGATCTCCTTCGATGCGTTGATGTGGAAATACAGCGCGTCCTGATCGTTGAGCGGTCCTGCCTCGGTTTGCATCGCGAACTCCGCGTGGGTCTTGATGCCGCCCAGTGGGGTGTCCACGAAGATGCCATAGGTGTTGTTGTCCCAACCGGTCACGGCTTTGTCATGAAAATCCATTAGATAGACGTAGCTGCCGAGGGTGACGTTTTCAAATCCGGAGTAACTGGCGTTGATGAGATGGACGTTGGAATCCACGGAGGAGAATGCTCCGTCCGCCTGTTCGCCGTAGATGCGGTTCACCTGATCTACCCAAGCATAGCTGACTTTGAAACCGCACTCCGCTTCGTAGCCAACCGAAGCCGCGTCGAAGGTCTGTTCGTTCTGACGCCAGCCGGAATTGCCAACGAAGGCGGCATTGTTGTAGATGATGCGCTGGCGGCCGACGATGACGGTGGTGTCATAACCCTGATATTGGATAGACGCACGATTGAGTTCGGCATTCTGCGGATCGGCGATGACGGAGTTCGCGGGATCGAACGGATCCGCCCCGGGTGCGCCGCCGTTGTAGTCGTCAACGAGCGCACCCGTGAATTCCCCCTCAGCGAGTGCGGAAAAACCGTGCCATTCGCCGGTTTTCAAGCCGGGACGGGCGCGGATGGTGAGCGCGTTAGAATCATCGGAACCCTGGATATTGGCGAACTCGTAACGGAGCCGGGCGTCGAGTGTGGGGATGATCCATTGCGGCTCGGGTGCGGGTTCGATGGCGACGGGGGTAGGGGTGCCGGCATGGAGCGCGGTGACGGTGGCGGCGGTGAGAAAAAGTGTGGTTTTCATAGGGACGGTGGTTTTCTATCAAGCCGGGAGAAGCAAGTCGTCGTGGATTTCTGAATCGGTCAGGTAGCAGCCGGGGTCGGAGCCCCAGACGTGCTCGCATTCCGTTGCGGCGCGGGTGCGGAAGCCGCCGCCGCAGATGGAGAACCAGCGACAATCCGCGCAACGGCCTTGCATGAGTGACTGGCGGGCGGACGCGGAAAGCTGGCTGATGGAACGGATTTCCTCAAGCACGGCGGCGGAGGCCGGGTTGTTGCCCTGCCAGATTTGGGAAAACGGAGTGACCTTCACGTTGCCGAGCTTGGCGGTTTGCCAAAATTGGTCGGGGTGGACATTGCCCTGGGTGTCGATGTTGGCGACGCCGCGGCCGGAGCTGTTATTTCCGCCGCCGTTCCATTCGAGCAGCTCGCGGGCCTGGGCGAGGCCGGGGTGGTTTTCACGTTTCATGCGCATTAGGAGATACGGGCCATCGGCGGGCTGGGTCACCGTGAGGACTTCGCGGCGGACTCCTTGGTTGTGCCAAGCGCTCACTCGGTCGATCAAGGTATCGAGCGCGTGGCGGGATTCCTCGGGGCGGAGGATTTGCAAGGCGGCACCGCGGCCGGACGGGACTAGGTGATAGAAACAGACGCGCTGGATTTCCTGTTCCTCGATGAAGTCGAGGATCCGGTCGATGTCGGAAACGGTGTGGCGTGTGAGGGTGAGACGCAGGCCGGTTTTCTGTCCAACATCATGGCAGTTCTTGAAACCCTCGACGGCGGCCTTGAATGCACCTTCCTTGCCGCGGAACGTGTCGTGGATGTCGCCGATGCCGTCTAGCGAGATGCCGACGTAGGCGACGTTGGCGGCCTTGAGCAACGCGGCCTTTTCCGGAGTAATGAGCGTGCCGTTGGTGGATATGGTCAGTTTGAGGCCGTTTTCAGAGGCGAAATCGACGAGGTCGAAGAAGCGGTGGTGGATGAGAGGTTCGCCACCAGATAGAAGTAGCGACGGGATCTGATAGGCCGATAAGTCGCGGACGACGGCTTGCATCTGCGGCCAGTCGAGCTCGCCAGGGTATTTGGCGGCCATGGAGTCCGAGTAGCAGTGGACGCAGCGCAAGTTGCAGGTGCGGGTGATGTTCCAGACGACGATGGGTTTGCGGGTGCTGGCACTGGCGGTGGCACCCGGGCCGAGGCCGTAGCGCAATCCGTCGGCGGGTTGTTCGTGTCCGGTCCAGAGGCGGGTGAGATTGATCATGATTTATTTGTGTTAGTGTGAGAGGGTCGCCGTCCTGCGGCTGCCGGGTTGATAGGAACAGGAGGGATCCTCGGCGAAGGGATCGCCGGTGAGACCGTAGGCGCGGGCACGCGAGCCGCCGCAGATCTTCCGGAACTCGCAGCGACCGCATTTTCCGCCCAGCGCGTCCGAGTCGCGCAGCGAGACGAAGAGCGGGTGGTTCCGATAGATGTCACCGACATCGCGGTCGCGGGCGTTGCCGCAGTCCAGCGGCAGGAAGCCGCTGGGGCTGACGACGCCGGTGTGGGAAATGAACATGACACCCCGCCCGTCGCGAATGCCGAGCGGTGCGCGGAAGCCCGTGCGTCCGGCCGGGCCGCCCTTGCCGCGCTGGGCGAGCACGCGGCGGAAGTGGTGGCCTTCGGTGGTCTTGATGCCGAAGGGCGCGCTGCCGACGAGATTCGCCATTTCCTCGAATACGGTTTCGAGTTCGTCCGGCCCGGGCATGTCGGCGGCTCCAGCACGGCCGGTGGGCACTAGAATGAAGACGCTCCACATCGCTGGTTTCCACTGGAACATGAGGTCGCGGAAGGCGGCGAACTCATGAAGATTTCCTTTCGTTAGGGTGGTGTTGATCTGGATGGAAATATCCGCCTCCGCTGCCATTTCCATGGCCCGCAGCGTGCGATCGAACGTGCCGGGAACACCACGGAACGCATCGTGTGTCTCACGCGTCGCGCCGTCCAGACTCAGCGACATCCGTTCGATTCCGGCGGCACGAATCGCATGGAAATCCGAGCGGATGAGCTGCTCCGTGGCAGACGGACTGAGCGCGACCCGCAGGCCGGAAGCGCTGGCACGGGCGGCGATGTCGAGAACGTCGGGGCGCTCCAGTGGGTCGCCGCCGGTGAGGACGAGCATCGGTGGTTTGAGGTGCGAGAGTTGATCGACAACGTTTTCCGCCTCGGTGCGAGTGAGTTCACGCGGGTCCCTGTGGGTCTGTGCCTCGGCCCGGCAGTGGGAGCAGGCAAGGGCGCAGGCGCGGGTCATTTCCCAGAAAACGAGGAACGGGCGCTCGGCGAAAGGGTCGCCGGAGATGGGCCCGGGCGAGGTGCCGGACCGGGGTGAGTTGGCGGTGGCGTGCGTGATCATAGTCGTCGCGGACGGAGTGTGATATGGAAATTAAGAAATGGAAAGCTATTCAGGAAAAAATATTCGTCGATTGCCCAAGCGAGGCCGTCCAGTGTCGATGCCAAGCAGGGGATCGCTTGTTGGCGGTTGTTGAACAGAGCCGCTGGGCGGCGATTCCTTAATTCGGCGTTGAAAGGGGTG
>JBDTNJ010000475.1:0-12067 GCA_039933825.1 Luteolibacter sp. | reverse complement strand
AATCATTTCCTTCACCTGGCGCATAGCTGTACATGCAAAGTGGCCAAAAGAAAAATAACAGGCGTGAAATTGACGCGCTTGGAGGCTCGTACTCGGGTGATCCAAGGGGCGAGTCGTGTCGGGTTTGTGGTATTTTGCATGGCGATCGGCTTCGTCGTGGTTGCTACAGCGATTCCGCAACGGCGGGAGTTGGATAAGCTGGAATTGAAGTTGAAAGCCGCGAAAGTGCGCGAGCAAACCGTTCTGGCGGATCGCGAATGTCATTTCATCGAGCACCGCGCCCTGCGCGAGGATCCCGCGTTTTTGGAAATCCACGCGCGCGACCGTTTGGATTATTACCGCGAAGGTGAGCGGGTGCTGAAGTTCAAGCGCGAGCAATGAGATCAACTTATTGGCGCTTGGCGCGGGGGAGGTAAGTCGCTATTTCGTTGGCATGCGTGACGATATTGAGAAGATTTTGATTGATGAAGCGGTGATCGAAAAGCGGCTGGATTCGATGGCCCTTGAGATTGAGCGGGATTTCCCGAGCGGTACCATGGTGGTGATCATTTTGCTCAAAGGGGCCTTGGTTTTCGCGGCTGATCTTCTTCGCCGTGTGCCGCGGCCCTTGGAGATTGAGTGCTTGAATGTTGCGAGTTACCACGGCGGTTTGGAGAGCTCGGGAAAAGTCGACTTCCTTGACCGGCACTTTCCAGAAGTGAAAGGGCGCCATGTCCTGCTGTTGGACGATATTCTTGATACGGGACGCACTCTGCATGCCGTATCCCAGCGCCTGGTTGAAGAGGGGGCTGTCGCCGTGCATACGGCGGTTTTGTTAGCCAAGGACAAGGAGCGCGCAGAGGAGGTGAACGCGGATTATGTCGGCTTTGAAATTGGCGATGAATTTGTCGTCGGCTACGGACTCGATTACAAAGGCAGGTATCGGAACCTGCCCTACGTCGGCGTGCTGAAGCTCTCCGCCGCCATCTGATCTATCCGATCAAATCCCCGATCGAGCCAAAGTCCGGGGAAAACAAGCGCTTGTAGGTCCGGGCGGCGTAGCCATCGGTCATGCCGGCAAGAAAATCGCAGACAAGGCGTGCGCGGTCAGCTTCATCCGGTGCGCTGGCGATTTCAGCAGCGGTGTCGGCAGGGAGGAGTTGGAAATCCTGACCATCGATGGTGCCTTGGGCGATGTATCGTTCTCCGAGCACCTCCCACAGTTGCCGCAACATCCGGCTACCCTTGTGTTCCAGTTGTTTCAATTGGGGTGAGAGGAAGACCACTTCAAATGCCAAACGCTTGAACATGCTTGACTCGGCTTTCACCGACTCATCGATCACTAACCGATGGCGATAACGGTTCGTCATTCCGCTGAGAAAATTCACATCCGTTTCCAACCATGTGGACTGGATGTAGCGGCCGATCCTCTTGCCTACGAATGGATCGACCCGCTTGCGACGGATGGATTTCATCAGGTCACCGAGTGGCGTTCCTTCGCCGGTGGCTTCACTGTGTTTTTCCGCCCAAGCTTCGATTTTCTCAATGTTGAGGAAACCGGCGCGCACGCTGTCTGATAGGTCGTTGAGCGAGTAAGCGGTGTCGTCCGCCCAATCCATGACCTGGCATTCGATGGACTTGAATTTGTCCCGTGTTGCTCCGGCGTTGAGTTCCAGTGGGAAATCATTTCCGCCCATCGCCCAGTCGAGGTACTCGTGCTGGCTGTCGTAAATGAAGTGATTTTCCGGTGATTCTCCGGTGGCGGACTTCATTTCCGTCCACAGCGATTTGTATTTCAGCACGCCATCGAGAAACGCGCGTGTCGGGTCCATGCCGCTGCGTTTTGCCGAGAAAATCCGCTCGGTGAGGAGGCGTAGGGTCTGGGCGTTTCCCTCAAATCCGCCGTGCTCGCGCATCAGGTGGTTCAGGGTCCGCTCTCCAGCATGGCCGAATGGGGGGTGACCGAGGTCGTGCGAAAGGCAGATGGCCTCCACCAGATCCGGATCGATGAAAAAGTCGTCACCCAGCGGCCCGTCCGTGCGGCTTTTCAGCCAGTAGGAAATTGACTTGCCGATCTGCGCGACCTCCAACGAGTGGGTCAGCCGCGTCCGATAGAAATCGTATTCGCCGCTCCAGAATACCTGGGTTTTATTCTGCAAGCGCCGGAACGTCGGCGTATGCAGCACCCGGTCACGGTCGATTTGAAATGGCGTCCGATAGTCACTGCCGTCGCTCGCGCCCGAGCGCCGCTCCGTGTCAAAAGCACCATAAAAACGGTTTAGCATTTGCCGGAGACTAGATGCCCGAGCGTATCCCGCAACATCAACCTTCGAGTCGCAACCCGAAAGGAATCAAGAAAATTGGTATTCAAGTGGTAACAAAGGGTGCATTCATGCGCATCAGTCAGGTCCAAACCCTGCTTTGAAATATTCCGCAGATCCCGTAGGTAGTGTTCCATTAACTCCGAAATCACATGCATACCTTCAAACGCGCGTTTTTCTGGCTCTCCGGGGCTGGCACTGAGACCTTGGAACAATGCCCGGCATGGGAGCAGCGAAAATACGTCGCTTTCGGCGCGACGGTTCTTGTGCCCTGCGCATTCGCTTTTATCGCCTGCGCCTATGCTCTGTCCACTCTGACGGACAATGCCCGCGTCATCTATCCGGTCGCGGCGGTTTGGTCGTTCATTATTCTCACCATCGACCGCGCATTACTCGCCGGCTACCGGCCCTACATGTCGGTTTTTCGGAAACTCTCGCAGTTTTCGCTCCGCGTCGTGGTGGCGATTCTGATGGGGATCACGATCGCCCACCCGCTGGTTCTCCTGCTTTTCCGCGACACGGTATCTTCGGTGATTGAAAAGGATCGCGCGGCGGAAATTGAAGTCGTCCGCACGGGCTTCGAGGGCGAGAAGGAGAAAATCCGCGCTCAGGTGACTGTGCTTGAATCCGCTCTCGCCGAGCAGCGCGTGAAGTGGAACGAATCCTTCCAAGCTAAATTCATTCTCCAGAAAAACGAACCCGCATCCTCGGCGATTCCCGGTCTAACGGCTGACCAGCAGAAGGAGCTCAAAGCGGCGATCGACGAGGGAACCTCGCCTTTCCGCGAGCGTTTGGCGATCGTTGAAAAACAATCCGCCGAGTTCTCTCCCCCTTACGCGAAGCTGCAAACCGAGCTGGGTTTCTGGCAGGCGGAGTTCGAGCGCGAGCTCAACGGCCAGCGCTCGGGGATGCGGGGTGAGGGTCCGCGCGCCCGCTCGATCCGTGCTGACCAGCTTGAGCCACGCCGCGAGGAATCCAAGCGCATGGGTGCCTTGCTGGAACATCTCACGACGGAAAAAGCCAGCCTCCAGACCCTAGCCCGCGAAGCGGAAGCCGCTGCGATATCCCTTTTTGAAAAGAAACTCGCCGAAATCGCACTCACCAACAAAGCCGAGGCCGAACGTGTCGCAGGACTGAAGCAAAGGGTGGAAAACGACCAAGCCGGGCAATTTGTCACCCAGCAAAACGCGCTCCGCGATACGATCAAACAACAAATCGATACCCGTCTGGCGGAACTGACCCGTGTCCAGGGCGAGCTTGCCGGAGTCGCCACGGAAGAGGCTAACCGCATCGCCGACATGCGGGCTGAGCCACGACGGGACATTCTCACGCAGACACTCGCCCTTCATGCGCTTTTCAAAGCCGGCAATGAAGGTGGGCAGTTCGCATTTTACACCTATATCGTTCTAACGATGCTGTTCATGCTGGTGGACACCATCCCGTTGATCGTGAAATTTTTCACCAAGCCCGGTCCTTACGATACCTTGGTGGATCGCGATGAAATCACCTTCGACACCGAGCACCGTGCCTTCCGCCAGAGCCGAGTTCGCTACATGGATCAGCTGGCGAGCGGAAATCTGATTGCCGTCACGCGCAATCAACGGCTTGAAAACGCCCTCGTCGATGGCGTCGAGCACACCCGTGCAGCACGGGAGTTCCTTGATTCTCTCACCGAAATGGAGAAGTCCTTCGCTGAAAAAATGAAGCTCGAAGAGCAATCCGTCGGCGTCGCAGAAATGGATAAACGGGCCGCTCTCGAAGCAATGAAAAAACGATTTTATGACGATCTCCATCACCGCATGGAAATCTTCTTCACCACCAGACACGCATGAACGGGTCGTGGAGCGACGGATGATGCCGCTTCCACCATTCAGACCATAGCCAGCACCGGGGTTTTCGAGAGCTTCTGTCTGAATTCTCCCACGAGTATTCCAGAGACCAAGCCACTGCTGAAGCCGAATACGTGACCGAGCACATCCGTATTGGAGTCCGGACCTCCGCCGCCCAGCCAGCCTAACATGACGATGCCTGCGATCACCGGGGCCGCGACTTTCGCCCATGACATGCTCGAACGTGAGCGGAGAGATGTGGAAAACCCCAGCCCTGAGAGGATGCCCAAAGCACCGAAGACTGCGGTCGAGGCACCGATCGAAATGAATGGCACCGGGTAGGTGACTAGGGAGGTGAGGCAGTTTCCGAAAGTTCCGCATGCGAGAATCAAGGCCCATCCCCGCAGCGGGCCGAGCGAGCGGGATACCAAGGTGCCGAATATTGCGCCGCTCACGAGGTTCCCGACCAGGTGTTGGACGTCCGCGTGCAGAAAAAGGGCGGTGAATGGACGCCACCACTCGGAGCGGTCGATCAAGCCGATGCTTGAGGAGGCGGCTCGATCCGTCAGGGTGTAATCCTGCCATTGGAGGAAGAAAACCGCGAGTAGGCAGCTCATCCAGATCAGGAAGATTTTCCATCCTGCGGGGTAGTGGAACCGGTCGATCGGCTCCGGCAGATTCCTGAGCCGGAGTTGATCGTCCAACTCCCGGGTGTATATCAGCAATTCGGATCCCACCCTTCCGGCGGCGCTGGTCTCCGCATGAAGATTGAATTTTCCGGAATCTTCCGCCGCTGAAACCCAGCAGGCTTCCCCCATGGCCAGAATTACCAAACCATGGTCCTGGGCGTGCTCCAAACTGGGATATTGACCCACAAGAATGAGATCATCCCATGGGATCAGGGTGCTGGTTTCATCGTGTTCCATGGATTGTGTGGCGGATCATAACCCATAATTACGGGCCATCACGGAAAAATTGCGGGGTCCACCACGGGAAAATTTGCTGATTTTGCACAAATTTAGCTGAATTTTGGTGTTTTAGAGGTTTTCTCTCCGGTGAAAGATGTTAAATGGTGTCACTGCGTTTGGCGCAGGCTGGGTGCGATTTCAGGAGTTTAGTCCTGGAAACGTCGCCATGGTAGATTACCCCCCCAATCTCCATTTCCATGAGGATTCCATCGTGTAGAAATCTCCCGGGCACTGTGATGACGGTTAGCTTTCTGTTATCTCCGACCGTTTATTCCGGTTCCGGCTCATGGTCGAATGTCGCCGGGGGGAGCTGGGCGCTTGCTACCAATTGGGCGGGGAGCTTCATTGCGAGCGGCAGCGAAGCAAACGCAGGTTTCAGCGCGCTTAATCTGACCAATGATACGACAGTGACTTTGGATGGCACCAAGACGGTTGGCAGTATGGTTTTCAAGGATATCATTCCCTCCCACAACTGGTTTCTAAATACCGGTAGCGGAGGCCCGCTCACGCTGGACACAAGCAGTGGGATACCGACCATCAGCGTGTTCAATCAAACGGCAACCTTGAATGTGGCGATCGCAGGCACCAAGGGCTTGTTCAAAGACGAGTCCGGTATGCTCATCCTTGCCGGATCGAACACCTATACGGGTGGAACCGTGGTGGCTGGAGGCACACTGCAAATCACTGGTGCCGGTGCGCTTCAAGGTGCTGTGACGATCAACAATGGCAGCACGCTCTGGTTGAATGCCGGCGGCGCAAGCTATGGCAATGCCTTGAGTGGTTCAGGCACCGTTCAGGTTTCCGCCGGCACAGGCGGAGCCCAACTCAATGGTAACCTCGGTGGGTTTACTGGGACCCTGAATATAACAAGCGCCAGTGTCGGGGGCAAAGTGCTTTTTGCGAATACCTCGCAGGGGAATGCCATATCCTCTGCTGCGATTGTTAGGGTTCAGCCCGGAGGCACGCTCTTTCTTGGCCTGGCTGATACATCAGTGGTTTTTGGTGCGGCTCTTGAGCTTCTGGGTGCCGGAAACAACGAAAATCTGGGTGCCCTACGCATCGAACGAGGTGCGATTTGGGGAGGTCCTGTCACTTTAAAAGGGAATTCTTTCATCGGCTCCGAATCTGGCAGTGGAGGAACAATCCTCGGGAAGATTGGAGAAAGCGGTGGAAGTTTTGGGTTCACCAAACAGGGGGCTCAGACGCTGACTCTCGGAGGGGAGAATACCTACAGTGGAACGACGGTACTGAGCGGGAGTGGGAGCCTGATCATTAACAATGCAAGCGCACTCCAGAACAGCACGCTTTCCTGCACAGGTGGCACTGTGGTTTTTGATCGAAATGTCATTTCACATGCATTTACCATGGGCGGCTTGGCGGGGTCAGCGAACATCGCGCTTCAGGATAATCGCTCCGTTCCCGTTTCCATCGACCTCGCAGTTGGAAATAACAATGCCAGCACCACCTATTCGGGGAATCTCAGTGGTGCGGGGTCACTTGAAAAAATCGGCGCTGGGACCTTCACGATTTCAGGGAAAAACATCTACACCGGCAGCACCACCGTTAGCAAGGGAACGCTACGCCTTGCCACTGTTCTTGGCTTGCCCGCTAACTTGAAAATCATGCCTTTGGGTGATTCGATCACTTATGGATCGAACGGTAGCAACGCCGGTTACCGGGGACCGCTTTACAGTCTCCTGACTCCGACCGCTGTCAACTTTCAGTATATAGGAACTTCATATTTTAACCAGGGTTCCTTGCCGTCCAGCCCGGTTAATCAGCAGTTTCATCAAGGTCTGCCTTCCTATAGCATCAGTGACGTTAACAATAACCTTGATGGTTACGATAATGCCACGTTTCTCCGATATGGCGGTAGCGAACGTGATCCCCAAGGAGGCAGCTGGTTCGGTGGAATTACTAACGGTCGTGCGCCGATGTATCCGGACCTGATCCTGATGATGCTGGGAACCAATGATCTGGCCAACCCTGCGGGCGTGCAAACAAGATTGCACGATCTCATTGAGAAAATCACCACCCAGCGGCCAGCAGCAATGTTGATCGTAGGGAAGATCACGCCAGTGCCTAGTTTTAGCGCAAATGTGACAAACTTTAACGAGATTGTCGGGTTGGAAGTCGCTGGTTTTCAAGCCGCTGGTAAATTGATCTATCTGGTGGATTTGAATACAAACTTTCCGGCTGATGGATTGTATTCCGATAATGTCCACCCGAATGACAAAGGATACAGCTTCATGGCCAACCAATGGTTTAATGCGATTGTCGCAGCTTATTCTTCCGGTGGAGGCCGGATCCCTTTGAACTCTCCCACTTCGATAGCTACAGGTGGCCTGTTGGATTTGAACGGGATGAGAGCGGATCTGGCGAACCTGTCGGGCGCAGGTGACATTAGTCTCGGCGGCGGCGGGATTCTTTTTGTGAATAATTCCAGCGAAAGCACTTTCTCGGGATCGATTAGCGGGACCGGGCAATTGGTGAAAACCGGAAGTGGAGCGCTCAATCTGACCGGGTCGATTCAACATTTCGGCAGGACCCAGGTTAGCGCGGGCACTCTGAGGGTAGGTGCCTCCATTTCCGGTTCCACGATGATCGAGATCATGAGTGGCGCTACCCTAGAGCTTTCGGGTGGAACGCTCACGGCGTCCACCATTTACATCCACGCAGGTGGACTACTGAGTGGAAATGGGGTGATCAATGCCAACGTGGTGAACGATGGTGGGATCAGCGGAACCAATGGTCAGACGCTCGCGTTCGGCGGCAGGGTGACCAATAGCGGTTGGATCCGCATGTCGGGGGGGGCGATCTTGCAAGCTGGTGAGGACGTCTTCAATCACGGGTCACTTGATCTCCTTACCGGGGCACCCGTGTCGCTTGAAAACCTTGTGAATGCGGGAACAGTGGTGGATTCGAGCCAATTGAAGGTGAAATCCATTTCAAAAACGCCTGCCTTGATCACGCTGACGATCCAGTCATACACGGGGCACGGCTATCAGCTCCAATATTCAAGCACCTTGCTACCCGGTTCCTGGCAGAATGTGGAACCCGCCCAAGCAGGCGTTACTGGAAATGTCCTCGGTTTCGCGACAGCGGCGGGCAATTCAAATCATCAGGGATTCTACCGTTTCGTTGTGACACCGTAGCGGTTTTCCACTGTCAAGCTTCGAGCGGGTGACGGGGGCTCAGGCCCTGTTGCCTCAATGCAGATGCAAAATAGCGCCGACGATGGTGAAATAGATCATCATGCCGGACGCATCCACGGTGGAAGCCAGCGACGGTGCGGAGACGACCGCCGGGTCCAAGTTGATGGCACGGGCACCGATCGGCAGCAGCGCCCCCAGAACCGTGGCTGAGAGGACTTGGACCGTTAGGGCTATGGAGACCGCCATGGCAAGGTGAAGGAAGTCGAAATGCGAGCCCGTCCCATTTTGCAGATGAGGCAGAATGAAGGAGATGAAGGCTGACATGGTTAGTCCGAGTGTTAGGCCAAGGGCGATGCCTGTGCGGGCTTCCTTCCATGCGATGCGGAGTGCGTTTCCCGTGCTGATTTCGCCCAGCGCCATTGCCCGGATGACCATGGTCGCCGCTTGTCCGCCGGAGTTGTCACCCGCTGCCACCACCATGGGTAGAAAAAGAGATAGAACGAAGGCTTGCTGAAGAACCTCACTGAAGCGGAACATGACGTAGCCCGATCCAATCGATACAAATGCCAGACCGACAAGCCAGACAACCCGGCGACGATATTGAAGGAGAACACTGGTATTCAAGTAGGAAACTTCGGATTGCTCCCCGCCGATACCCGAGAGCTTTTCGATATCTTCCGTGGATTCCTCCTGAAGAATTTCGAGGGCATCGTCATAAGTGATAACTCCTAACAGGTGATGGAATTCATCGACGACGGGCAGCAGTACAAGATCGTATTTAGAAAGGGTGCGTGCGGCTTCTTCCTGGTCGGCGGAAGCGAGGATGGTTTCATCGGCTTCTTCCATGATATCGTGGATGGGCGTGTCCCAGGTGCTGAACGCGAGGTCGCGCAAGCGGACTTTTCCGACCAATCGCCCTTGGGCATCCACTACGAAAATCCGGGCGAGTGTCTCGGCATCCTCCCGGTCCCGGCGGAGTACGGTGATTGCCTGTTTGACCGTCATATCGGCGGTGATCCGCCCGACATGGGTGGTCATCCGGCCCCCGGCAGTGTCCTCGTCGTATTTGAGGAGGCTGCGTGTGAGTTCTTTATCACGCGGGCCTAGCAGACTGAAAAATCGAACCTGTGCCTCCTCGCTGACGACCTGGAAAACATCCACGCGGTCATCATCGGATAGGTTCCCGAGAAGGACCCGGAGTTGTGCGGGTTTGAAATGGTTCAGCGCCTCCTCAATCAGTGGGTAGGGGAGTTCCGCGACGACATCGGTGGCAAGTTCCGGGCCGATCGTCTTGAGCAGGAGATCGCGTTTCTCGTCATCGAGATTTTCATAAAGATTAGCGAGGTCTGCGTAGTGAATGTCTTCAGCAGCAGCGAGCAATGCCGAACAATCGGACGCATCCAGCGCCCGAAGCAATTCACTCATTGGATTTTCTACAAAATCATCCGCCACGCGCGAAGCTTGAAGGAGCTTGCTGGCACGGGCAAGAGAAAGGCTGGCTTGCCGTGAATCTGCGAAAAACTGACTGGGCAAATGACGTGCCGCGATGGAGTCATTTCGTTTCAAACCCGATCCGGCAAGCGCACCGCCTGCCCGAGACTAGCGCGGATGGTGTTGAATCCCGGTTTGATGCTTTCAAAGATGAGCCTGATCCGTTTGTCGTAGGGGGCGAATGCGCTCTTCATGGCATTGAGGGAAAGTTTTTCCAGTTCGTTGAGATTCAGGTCGAAAAGTTCGGTGGCGAGCGTGGTTTCGCGGGTCATCGTGGTATCGCTCATCAGGCGGTCATCCGTGTTCAGGCACACCCGGAAACCACGCCGGAAAAAAACACCGAACGGGTGATCTTCCAGACTCTCACAAGCTCCGGTGTGAAGGTTGCTCAGCAAGCACATTTCCAGCGGGACGCGCCGGTCGAGAATATATTGGGCGAGGCTGCCGAGTTTCAGGCTCCCGTCCGGGCAGATTTCTATATCGTCCCGCAACCGGGTGGCATGGCCGAGGCGATGGGCACCGCAAAATTGAAGCGCCTGCCAGATGGACTGGGGGCCGTAAGCCTCGCCAGCGTGGATGGTGATGTAGAAATTTGCCCGTTCGATCGCTTGGAACGCCGCGACGTGTTTTTTCGGGGGAAATCCATCCTCACCGCCCGCGAGATCGAAACCGACGACTCCCATTTCACGGCTGCGGATCGCTAACTCGGCTGCTTCTAACGAATTCTGCAAATGCCGCATCGCACAGATGATCAGCCCCCACTCCACGCCGTAAGTGCGCTCGCCGCGCTCGAGGCCCTGAACCACTGCCGCGACCACTTCGTCCTGTGTCAATCCGCGCCCGGTGTGGAACATCGGCGCGAAGCGGATCTCGGCATAGACCACGCCGTCGTTATACATGTCTTCAATGAATTCAAACGCCACCCGTTCAAGGGCTTCCGGCGTTTGCATCACGGAGGTCGTGTGGACGAATCCTTCGAGGTATTCGGGTAAATTTCCCTTCTGGGCACCGCGATGGAACCAATTGGCTAGATCAGTGGGATCCGTGGTGGGCAGGCCGTTGTAGCCGAGTTCAGCCGCCAGATCAATCACGGTGGAAGGGCGCAGTCCACCATCGAGGTGTTCGTGCAGCAGGACTTTCGGCAGGCTGCGGATGTTGATGGCGCTGGTTAGTGACTTTCCACTCAGGGGTTTCGGATCGGTGAAAATACTCATCTTGCTTCACTCAAGCAGGTTCCAAGCCGGATGGGAGCTTGAAATGTGGGAGAATTCTCGTGCCGTGAGGGGTTTGGTGTCACGCGATCCTCAACCCCGGGAAGTTTCTGGATTAGAGGGCCTCTGCCGGCATCGGTACACAGAAAGGGGGCCGCACCCCTGCGCGGCCCCCTTATCTTGTCATGATGGGAAAAGGACATCTCCTTTTCCTGGAGAAGAGGACATCTCCTCTTCGTTGAGAAGAAATTACCCGATCCCCGCGATCTTGTCTTGTCCCTAAATCATGGGACACAGAGCTGGGCCTCCCACAGGGGTATTCCGCTCACGAAAGATCCAAGAATCCGCGGCGGATCGCCTCGCTGACAGCGGCCGGCAGGCTGCGGACGTGGAGTTTCTCAAAACTGCGCTTGATGTACTCGGTCACCGAATGCTCGCTGAGCTTCAATTCATCAGCGATTTCCTTGCGTGTCAGGCCCTTGGCGGAGAGCTGCAAAGCCTCGCACTCTCTGGCTGATAGAGATTCCGCTCCCGAAATCGGGCTGAGCTGGCGGAAGGTTTGCAGGATCATGCCCGCGATTTTCGGGTCCAGCGGCGTGCCACCTGCCAGCACTTCTTCAAGCGTTTCCATCAGCCGCGCCGCACTTCCCGCTTTGACGAGGTATCCGTGCGCCCCTGCCTCCAGGGCGGCGAAAACCTTGGCTTTATCGGTGAACGCAGTGAGCACAAGGACGCGCGCATCGGGCAGAAGCTCCCGGATTTTCCGGATGCCCGCAATTCCGCTCATACCGGGCAAGCCGAGATCGGATAGGACAAGATCCGCCTTGAGTCCGCTGCGGATGGATTCTAACGCATCCTCCATGGTGGAAAATCCCCCCACGCATTCGTATCCACCCCGCTCCGTGAGTACCATCGAGACTGACTCGCGGAAATCCGCGTGGTCTTCGATCAGAATCAAGCGGATGGATTTATCCTTTTTGGGAGTTGAGGCTGCCATGTGTGTGATTGATAACCCATGGCAGTGCGCTCGGAAAGCGTCTGTTTTACGATTTGTCTGACTTGCGTTGGGTGAGCTTGGCGAGCCATGAGCGTTTCCGCCTAAGCGGTACTGTA
>JBDTNJ010000474.1:0-4153 GCA_039933825.1 Luteolibacter sp. | reverse complement strand
GTTCACGCATGCTCTTTCAAAAAAGCGGTCCTATCATCGGGCCGCTTTTTTCGTCGTGAAACAGCGCTTCATCGCGAGCGTGCTGAGATTCAAGGGTTCGAAATTTTATTAAGAAATCTTGATTTTTTCTTGATCTTAATCATAATTTTTGAAAAACAAGAAGCGTCATGAAACCAACCCTGCTGTTCGCCACGCTGTCCATGATTTTCGCATCACCCACAGCAAGCGCCAAATCCGAGCTCGAAACGCTCCGTGCACGCTGCGCCGAGCAAGAGCGGCAGATTGCGCAATTGGAGCAGGATAACTCGAATTTGCGTTCCACCCCCGCTGCGCCGCACACACTGGGCAGCACGAGTGAACTCATTTCCGCTGCGGCGGCAAAACCGGCTGAGGCCACCAAAGTTTCGGAAGCCCGCCAGCCCGCTGCCACACCTGACAACGCGGTTTACACCGTCAAGGCAGGGGACAGTATTGAAAAAATCGCGGCTGCGGTGAAATCCACTCCCACCACTTTGGCGAAGATCAACGGCATCAAGACCAATGCCATCATCCACCCTGGCCAGAAGCTCAAGGTCCCCGGCACTGCTCCGGCCGCAGCCAAGAGCGAGCCAAGTGCTCCATCAAAAGCTCCCGCAGTGGCGGCCAGCAGTGTTAGTAAAAAATACAAGGTGCAGGACAATGACACGTTTTCCAGTATCTCCCGGAAACAAAAGGTCTCGGTTGCCAGCCTGATGGCCGCCAATCCATCGGTGAAACCCACCGCACTCCACACAGGCCAGATCATCAATCTTGACAGCAGCAAACCCGCCTCCGTCCCGCCTCCTGTTGCGAAAACCTCCACTCCTGCGCCAGCGACTCAGCCTGCCACCAACAAGGTGACCAACCCGGACTCATTCACCCCTCTGGCCACAGCAAAGTCCCGAGTTCCCAACTCCAAGACCTCCTCAAACACGGAACCCGCCACAACGGCCAAGGCCGCAGTCACGCCTGCCCCACCCGCAAGCGCCAAGCCGGTACCCGCCGCACCTGCGATTGCAGCGCAAGAAAGCTCCTCCCCCAACCCCGATAAGAAGATCCACCCCGTCACCATTGAAGGAGAGATCACGTACGGAGAATTCGCTGCCAAAAATGGCACGAGTCCGGAACGACTCAATGCCCTCAACGGGTTGGATCTGACGCATGCAACCGTCTTGGCCAAAGGCTCGGAACTCTACGTTCCCGCCCAGCCATAAGCGAACTACCGCGCCTTTGGACGAAACATCCAAGACGAAGAAAACCCGCTCTGGAGGTCACCTCCGAGCGGGTTTTATCGTCGTCTGCCCTTCCCTCAGCGCCCGAGAAACGAATCCGAGACCGGTGTCCGGGGGCCAGAACGTTGTTTTAGAAGATCCGCATCATTCAGCGGCCGGGTGCCAACCACGCGGTAGTCACCTCTGAACGGGGCCGGGGCGGGCTGGCTTTCGAGTGATTGGTGATGACTTGGCTCACGGGTAATGGTGACTGGAGTGCCCACCACGACCACGTCAAACAAGGTCGACACAAAATCCTTCGGCATCCGGATGCAACCGTGGGACGCGGGTTCGCCTGGCTGGGGGATCAAGCCCCCGTGCATGCCGATTCCATAACTGGTGATTCTCATCCAATACGGCATCGGAGCAGGTACATAGACCATACCCTTCGGCACCGGCGTACTGGGTTGCGCGTCACCATTGGTCACATTGCCAAACTCATCTTCGATCCATCCGTAACTACCGGAGTGTTTGTCCTCGATTTTTTCCGAAATCTGATAGCTCCCGGGGCTAGTGGCGTGCCCCTCCTTGCCGGTCGCCACATAGCACCACCCGATGTCACGCTCCCCGCGTTTGAACTCGGCGATCTGGTCGGTCAGGCTGATACGGATGGAAACCTTGCCTGGCCCGCCGTCATCGTGCCAATCGTGCATGATCCTTTGTGCCTTGCCTGAGGACGGCCCTCCAGAAACCCCGCAAGACGTAGTGAGCAGGGTCAACAGCAAGCTGCCAAGAGCGATCAGTGAGTGAGGTGAAAGGCGCATGCGGATGTTTGGATTAACGAATTTTGTTGGGAGAGTCACCAAAACTCGCAAGTCCCGGCGAGGGGTTGTAATTGACTGAGTCCGGCTGGTCAAGATTGCACGAAACAGCCGATCCTCACGAAATTTTTACCCGGTCTTGCGTTTCACATCATCCTCGCCTAGCCACAGCGCGCATGATTCGATTTTCAATTTTTGGGATCCCCGTTGAAATACAGCCGTTCTTCTGGGTCACGCTGGCCCTGATCGGAGGGGCCTTCGACGCCGATTCGTCCACGGCACTCCTCCACATGGCACTTTTCATCATTGCAGGCACCGTTTCCATCCTTGTTCATGAACTTGGCCACGCACTGACCATCCGCAATTATGGCCTCCCGACGTCGATCACCCTCCAGGCCTTCGGCGGATTTGCCGCCTACCCAGCAGGCATCTTGAATCGGAAACAAAGTTTCCTCGTCACTGCCGCCGGTCCGGCGATCCAGCTCCTCTTGGCCTTGGTTGCCTATCTGATACTAGACCGCGTGCCCGCGATCTATACCAATGCAAATGCCTCCAGCTTCTTCTTCACCTTGTTTGCGATTAGCCTGTTTTGGGCACTCATCAATCTCCTCCCGGTGCTCCCTCTGGATGGTGGCCAACTCCTTCATGCGGCACTCGGCCCGGCCCGCGTCAATATCACGCTTTGGACTACTATCATCACCGCCGCCATCGGAGGTCTTGCCATGTTCCTGCTTTTTCACTCGTTGATTTTCCCCATCATTCTGGGCATGTATGGTTTCCAAGCTTTCAAAGCCCTTCAAGAAACCGGCAGGCGCTGAACTACCAGAAAATCAAGCGCAGCCCGGCGATCGTTGAGAAAATCACGATCATCCATTCAAACACCGCTTGCGGGACGCGCTGGATCAGCCATTTGCCACTTAGAATTCCCACCACCACTCCCGGCAAAAGGCGGGCGTTCTCCAGCAGACTCGCCGTGGTGATCAATGCCAGCTTTGCATTCAGCGGCACCTTGATCAGGTTGATCAGCAGAAAAAAACGCGCACCGATGCCAACAAGCTCCATTTTTGGGATCTTGCGCGCCATCAGATAGAGTTGGATCACCGGCCCGGCGGCGTTGGCCAGCATCGTGGAAAATCCACCAAGGACTCCCGCCCCCAAACCGAATCCACGCGACCCGGCAAGACGGTCGAAAAATTCTGGCCGCAATCTGCGCAAGGTTTGCATGGCCACCATTGCCAGCACGCAGACGCCTATCACCCGCCGTGAATCCGCATCGGAAATCCTCCCCAACATCCACCATCCGAGCGCCAGGCCCACCAACGCCGGACCTAACATCTTCCAAACCGGCCGCCATGAACCGTGTTTCAAAAACGCGGGATAGGCCATCAGGTCCGCCGCGATGAGCAGAGGCAGTGCCAATCCCACCGACGCCCTAGCCCCATAGATCTCTGCTAACAAAATCACCGAAACCATCGAAATCCCGCTGAAACCCGCCTTCGAAAGTCCAATGCAGAATGCCGCCAGCAAAGCCACTGCATAAACCGATGGATGCGACAACATTTCCCCACCCACCATCGGCGGATCGCATGGGCCGGCAAGAAAATTTCGACATCGTCCCTGGTCAGCCATTCCGCCGGTCCATGCAACTTCATGATTGGACCTTTCCTGCATTCTGTTCATGCTTTGCCTATGCCCACACTCCTGCGGATCCTGCGCCACACCTTCCGTTTCCGGCTGCAAAGCACCATCTCGCTGGGCATGGCCATTCTCTGCACCTCGCTCGTGCTCGTCCTGCCCGGCATCACGATGCAGTTCATTGATGTCATCATCGGAAAAAACCGCCCCGATCTCATCCTGCCCACCGCAGCCATCGGAGTCGGTGCCATTCTCATCCGGCAGCTTCTTTTCACCCTGCGCACCTATTTCAACAACTCTCTCGAACTCAAGCTAACACATCTTATCCGCGTCGAGCTTTACGACAAGCTCCAGCGCTTGCCGGTAAAGTGGTTCGACTCGACTTCATCCGGCGAGATCATGTCCCGCGTCGCCGATGACGTGCCGACCACCAACCGCGTGATCATCGAGGGCGTGGACCAAGCGATC
>JBDTNJ010000473.1:0-1764 GCA_039933825.1 Luteolibacter sp. | reverse complement strand
ATGGTCCGGCGATACGCAAACCAAACTCCACAACTCCCATGTCATTCACACTCCCCGAACTCGGCTACGCCTACGACGCTCTCGAGCCCCACATCGACGCCCGCACGATGGAAATCCATCACTCGAAGCATCACCAAGCGTACATCACCAACGTCAACAACGCCCTCGCCGGAAAACCCGACCTTGAGGCGAAATCCCTTTGCGAACTCATCGGCGATCTCGCATCCGTTCCCGAAGACATCCGCGGAGCAGTCCGCAACAACGGCGGTGGTCACGCGAACCACTCGTTCTTCTGGAAAGTCATCGCTCCCGGCGGCGCAAAAGCTCCATCCGGTGATCTCGCTGCGGCAATCGACAAGGCATTCGGTTCATTCGATGCATTTAAAGAAGCATTCGCCAAAGCCGGTGCCACCCGCTTCGGCTCTGGCTGGGCATGGCTCGTGAAAAAGGCAGATGGCTCGCTCGCCGTCTGCTCTACCGCCAATCAGGACTGCCCGTGCATGGGTGCCGCCATCGCCGGTTGCGACGGCAAGCCGATCCTCGGCCTCGACGTCTGGGAACACGCCTATTACCTCAACTATCAGAACCGCCGCCCTGACTACATCGCCGCGTTTTGGAGCGTGGTGAACTGGGACGTGGTCGCGGTGAACTTCGCAGGCTGATTTTCCTAGAATTCATCAAAGCGCGTCCGTCTCGAAATGAGGCGGTCGCGTTTTTTTTGTGGCTCGCGGGGGCCGGGTCTGCGAATTCTGTTGGAGGGCTGCGGGCAAAGGAGGTGTCGAGTTTGTCGAGTACCACAAGCTCGGTTTTCGCAGAACCCGATACAGAAAGCGCGCGAAATCGGGTTAGCCAAAATGGTGCAGTCGAAGGTTCTGCTATTGCATCACCCATTTTTGTTAGGTTGTTGTGTCCTATATCACATATTGAGGTCCGTTGGAGACGGTTCAAGATAGAGGTCAAGAGCTTCTCGGATGTTGTGAAGGGCCTCATCGCGAGTCTTGCCCTGTGACGAGCAACTCTCCAATGCAGGAAAGTGAGCGGCAAAGTAGCCATCCTCACCTCGTTCGATTACAATTTGAAGTGTCATGGCTGTATCATTGCGCGAGAGAGTGAGGCGGTCAATCGTTCAAATTTTCTCGACGTCCAAAAACCATAAAAGGAACCCCAACAAGTAGAAATATGATGATTACGACTGGCCACGCACGAACTGGATTGAGGGGATAGGGACCAACTCTCAGAGCTGCCATATAGGTTGCGTAAGCTATGCTAGCATCTTCCGCATCAACATTTTCAACGATAACCCTAACTCCACCGATGGCGTTGCTATAGCTCCAGAAAAGCTGCACGAAATACTCATCACGCAGGAACCCCTCTATTCCCAGCGATCCGAGGAACATGCGAAACAAGTGTGCGTCCTCCGGTGTTGTAAATGTCGCGACGGTCGTCATGGTTTTATTTTTGCATTTCACGAAATCACATTGATCCCCTGACATCCGAAAAGATACGTGGCGCTAAGTAAGCTTGGTTCATCGGGCGCTGCGTTCCCCAGAGATTTCGATAGCTGAATCGGTCCCGCCGCTGAATGCACCGGCTTTAAGAGCCGCCTCGAACTCAGGCAGAAGTTTGCGGTTGGTCCAGTAGCCTTCCGAGGTGGATTTCTGGGTGGAGGACTCTGCATTGAGCGCGGTTTCAATGAGGTGGATCGCCTCTTGGGTGACGGAGCGCCGGTGTGCCGCTGCCGTCTGAGGCGGACCCCGAAATTCG
>JBDTNJ010000472.1:0-12804 GCA_039933825.1 Luteolibacter sp. | reverse complement strand
CCTAATCTGGGGAATTTTTCGAGCGGGAAAATTTCTGGTTTAAAAACTCACTTGTCGTCCGGCATCCTCGCCAGTCAGCGCCGAAGTCTCATCGCGCTTTACGCGCTTGCGAATCATGACAAACTTCCGGATGGGCGGTGCGAACGCATTCCCTCGAATCCATCACTTTTCCAATGACACTTCCCGCTCTCACCGGCCAATCTCCTGAATCCATCTCCGCTTGGCTAAAGGATGCTGGCGAACCCGCGTTCCGTGCCGCACAGATTCTCGAGTGGGTTTGGAAAAAGAAGGTCACGTCCTATGACGCGATGAGCAATCTCCCCTCAGTCCTTCGTGCCAAACTAGCAGCATCCTTCCGGCTGACAGCGCTCGAACACAGCACCACCCAAGGTTCGGCCGATACTACGCGCAAGTTCCTCTTCCGCCTGCATGACGGCCGTTATGTAGAAAGCGTGCTCATCCCCGCAAACCCCGCGCTCTATGGTGAAAAATCAGACCGCCGAACCCTCTGTGTTTCCTCTCAAGTCGGCTGTGCCTACGGCTGTAAGTTCTGCGCTTCCGGCCTCGCGGGCTTCACCCGAAATTTGGATGCATCGGAAATCGCAGGACAAGTGTTAGCCGCCGAGCAGCTTTCCGGCGAGCGCGTTGATTCCCTCGTCTTCATGGGTATGGGCGAGCCATTGGCCAACCTCGATAGTTTGCTGGAAGCCATTTCCCTCATCACCGGAGAAAGAACGCTCCACCTTGGCGCGCGCCATCTCACCATTTCCACCTCCGGCCTCGTCCCGCAGATCCGGAAACTCGCCGAGCACCCGCAGCAGATCCGCCTCGCCATCTCACTCCATGGTGCCACCGACGAAGTTCGCCAGCAGATCATGCCGGTGAATAAAAAGTGGCCGGTCGCCGAGTTGTTCGAAGCGCTCGACTACTGGAACTCCAAGAAGAAACAGCACCTCACACTCGAATACATCCTTATCCAGGACGTTAATGACTCGCTCGAACAAGCCGCCATCCTCGCCCGCCATGCCCGGCGCTTGGGTGCGAAGGTGAACCTCATTCCCTACAACACCGTCGAGGGCTTGGAATGGAAACGCCCGCCTAACAATCACTGCCGTGCATTCCAAAAGGTTCTTCAAGACACCGGCGTCACTGTCAACCTCCGCCTCGAAAAAGGCCACGACATCGACGCAGCCTGCGGCCAACTCCGGCTGAAGCAGGAAACGGCAGAAGGGATTATTGAGGCTCCAATCAAATTGTGAACGGCAGATAGAGATTCCATCCGTGTCCGCAAGAAGACCGGCATCTACTAGCAGGCGTGGCAAGTGGGTTCCACGACTGGATGAACCGAAGATTTACCCTCCTTATCTTCCGCCCTTTTTCACCCACGAATCCTTGAGGGCGACGGTGCGGTTGAAGACGGGTTTACTGCCGGGTTGGTGGTCGATGGAATCGGCGACGAAATAACCGGTCCGATCGAACTGGCAGGAGAAACCGGGGTCAACCGAAGCGAGCGACGGTTCGATTTTGGCGGTGATGGTTTTCAATGAATCCGGGTTGAGCACACTCATGAAGCCACCTTCCGCGCCGTCGGGGTCTTCCACGGTGAACAGGCGGTCGTAGATTCTAACTTCGGCGTCGTGGCCGGTGGCGCAATCGACCCAATGGATCGCCGCCTTGCAGGCGATACCTTCCGGAGAGTCCGCGCCGACAGTGCCTGGAAGGATTTCCGCACGGATGAGGGTAACGGTCCCATCCGCGTCCTTTTCAAAACCCCTACAACGGATGATATGGCCGCCCTTGAGCCGGACGTGGCGGTCCGGGCCGAGGCGGAAGAATTTCTTCTCCGGCACCTCCATGAAGTCCTCGCGCTCGATCCATATCTCGTTGGAAATCGGAATCTCGCGGTTGCCCATTTCCAGGTTCTGCGGGTGGTTGGCGACTCCGACGGTGGCAAGAGGTTCAGCGGACCAGTTTTCGAGAACGACTTTCACTGGGTCGAGCACCGCCATTCGGCGCGGCGCGGAGTGGTTGAGGAAATCCCTAACATCAAATTCCAACAGCGCGACATCGGTGGTGCCGTTGAACTTGGTGATGCCGACGCGTTTGCAGAAATGCACAACCGCTTCCGGCGGATAACCTCGGCGGCGAAGGCCGGAGATCGTGGGCAGGCGCGGATCGTTCCAACCGCCGACGTGGCCGCCCTGCACGAGTTCGAGCAGCTTGCGTTTGCTCATGATCGTATAGCTGAGATTGAGCCGGGCGAATTCGATCTGACGCGGCTTCGAGGGCACCGGGCAGTTTTCGATGAACCAATCGTACAGCGGGCGGTGGTTTTCAAACTCCAATGTGCACAACGAATGGGTGATGTGCTCCAAGGCATCCTCCAAGGGGTGCGCGAAGTCATACATCGGATAGATGCACCAGGCATCGCCAGTGTTGTGGTGATGCGCGTGCATGATTCGATAGAGCACGGGATCGCGCAGGTTCATATTGGAGGACGCGAGGTCGATCCTAGCGCGGAGCACGCATTCGCCTTCCTTGAATTCGCCGGCTTTCATGCGGGCGAAGAGATCGAGATTTTCCTCCACTCCGCGCGAGCGACCGGGCGACGGGGTGCCGGGGGTGGTGAGATTGCCACGGCTGGCGCGCATTTCCTCGGCGGATTGGGTTTCCACATAAGCCTTGCCCTCGTTGATGAGATGGACGGCGCAATCGTGGAAAAACTGGAAGTAATTGCTGGCGAAATAAAGGTCGCTGCCCCACTCGAAGCCGAGCCATTTCACGTCGGTCTTGATACTTTCGACGTATTCGGTTTCCTCCTTCTCGGGATTCGTGTCATCGAAGCGAAGATGGCACTTCGCGGCAATGTCCGCGTGCTCCAGGGCGATGCCGAAATTCAGGCAGATCGACTTCGCGTGACCGATGTGCAAATAGCCGTTAGGTTCCGGCGGGAAGCGGGTGATGGTGGTCGTGTGTTTACCGGTGGCGAGGTCATCTGCGATGATTTCGCGGATGAAGTCGAGCTTGGCGGAAGGTGTGGTGGAGTCGGACATGGGCAAGTTGATGTGAGGAAGAGGAACCACGAAACGCACGAAGAGTCACAAAATCAGAAAATGAGGCATAGATTTAGAGTGAAAATCACTTGTCTTCAATTTTTGTGATCTTTCGTGAATTCCGTGGTTAATCTTATTTCGCCAGCTCTATCAGCAATGCCTGATTCAAGCGAATACCTGCTTCGAAGTTCTCGACGGGGAAATTTTCGTTAGGAGCATGGACCTGCGCGTCGGCAAGCGCGAGGCCCAGCAGCAAAGTGTCTGCGCCGAGGATATCGCGGAAGGTTTGAACGATTGGGATGCTGCCACCTTCACGGATAAGGACGGGCTCGGCCTCAAATGCCACACGTAGGGCCTGTTGGGCGGCAAGACCGAATTTTGAGTTAGGATCGGTGACGTAAGGTTTCCCGTCGTGACCGGCGCGGACCTCAACTTCGACGCCGGGCGGGCAATGCCATTCGATGTGGCTTCGGACCTTTTGCATGATGTCCTTCGGGCTTTGGTCGGGAACCAGACGGAAGGAAAGTTTCACAAAGGCCTCGGCTGGAAGTACTGTTTTCGAGCCTTCGCCCTGATAACCGCCGC
Source organism: Luteolibacter sp. (assembly GCA_039933825.1). Classification (GTDB taxonomy): domain Bacteria; phylum Verrucomicrobiota; class Verrucomicrobiia; order Verrucomicrobiales; family Akkermansiaceae; genus Luteolibacter. The sequence goes on along the minus strand of JBDTNJ010000472.1, from coordinate 9,166 downwards.
CGATGCCGTTCACCTCTGCGGTCGGGCGCGCCCAAGTGCGCTCAGCGGATGAATAACCTGGCTCGCCAAACAGACCGGGCGAACCTGTAACAGCTAGGAAATCCGCATCCGTAACCCCTGGGATGTTCGCCCACATCTCACGCTCCCACGGTTCCAGCGGGCGAACCTGATCATAAAAGCCCTCGACAGCGACGTGCCCATCCAGCGCATGAAGGCTGGAAACCAGACGCGCCATCGCCGCCGCCGGATTAGCCACCGCACCGCCAAACAAGCCGGAGTGAAGATCGCCTTTCGGACCGCGGATAATTGCTTCGCAGCAGGCAATCCCGCGCAAGCCGTAGCCCAGAGTTGGCACGCCGGGCGCAACCATGCCGGTATCGGAAATCGCCACCACGTCACATTTCAGTTCGTCGCAATGATGGAGCAGGAACGACGCGAGGTTAGGGCTTCCGATTTCCTCTTCGCCCTCAAACAGGAAAATCAAATTCAGCGGCAACTCTCCTCGTTCGCGCAGAGTCTTTTCCACACCCAGCACGTGCGCCATCATCTGGCCCTTGTTATCAGTGGCACCCCGCGCCCAGATTTTCCCGTCGCGGATGACCGGTTGAAACGGATCGCTCGTCCACAAACCCAGCGGATCGACCGGCTGCACGTCATAATGTCCATAAATAAGAACCGTCCGGCGACCCTGCACATGCACGTTTCTCGCGATGACGACCGGATGTTTCGGCGTGTCGTGAAGTTCCGTCGCCAGGCCCATACCGGTGAGCTTGTCGATCAGCCATTCCGCGCATGCCCGCACATCGCCAGCGTGGCTGGAGTCCGTGGAGATGCTGGGAAAGCGGAGGAACGAAAACAGATTTTCGAGTTCGGGGGTCACGAGGGTATGCTTGCCGCCCGGCAGCCGATATCGCAAGGTCAATCCCCGGGAAATATCGCCCCCCTACAACTCATCCACCGGGATCACGTCCACTGCCACGGATAAACGCTGGCCACCGGCACCGAGAGTGACTCCACGCAGCGGGCTGACATCCGAGAAGTCCCTGCCCCATGCCACGGTGATGTGGCGCTCGCCGGGGAGCAGGTTGTTGGTCGGGTCGGCATCGATCCAGCCGGAACCTTCGCCGCAGAAAACGGAAACCCAGGCGTGTGAGGCATCCGCGCCGGTGAGCCTAACTTTTCCCGGCGGTGGGGCGGTTTCAAGATAACCGCTCACATAGCGGGCGGGCAATCCAAGCGAGCGCAGACAGGCTAACATCAAGTGGGCAAAATCCTGGCAGACACCAGCGCGTTTTTTCAATACCTCGCTTACCGGCGTAGTCACATCGGTGGCCCGCGGATCAAATTTGAAATCCTTGAAAATCCGGTTCGTGAGAGCGAGCACGGCTTCGAGGACCGGACGCCCGGGGAAAAACTCAGGGCGCGCATAAACGGCAAAATCCTCACCCAGAGGCACCATCGGTGAGGCGAAGCGGAACGCGCCGGCCTCGGAACCCGGGGTAAGTTTTTCCAAATGGCAGCCATCGCGCACCAACTCCCACGGGGGAGTTGACCCTGCTTCCGGGTGACTCGTCGGAAACACTTCGACCAGACTTCGGGCAGTCACCTCAAGCACTTCATGTTTCCCTTCGATCTCGAAATAGGACGTCGTGTTCCCGTATGAATCAAGATACACACCGCGCCCGACAGGCACCGGTTGGATATCCAGCTCATGCCATGGACAACGCTGCCCCGGCAACGTTCGCGGAGCGAGGCGTGCCAGATGATGGGATACTGTCACCGCACCTTGGTAGGTGTAATTTGTGCGGTGGATGAGACTATACTTCACGACTTAAATTTTTGTTAGTAAACACGCCTCACCGAGTGGCTGAAATAGTGTTGTGTCAGCAGATCGGAAAAGACTTCGAGCGAATCGAACAAGGATCCAAGCTCGTCGGCATGCGGCGACGTGGGGTTTTCAAATCGTTGATCCAGATCGTTGAGATGCTCGCGGATTTTAGGTAGCAACCCGAAATCAGGTTCTCCGGGGAACCGGGCCATTTCTGTCAGAATGATGTGGATCTGAAAGGCCACGGAGCGCGGGTTGGTCCGATCGAAGAAAATCAAATCGAAAACCGGTTGCAACTGCGGGCGGGAAAAATGACGGCGGCGGTAGGTCATCACGCTATCACAGGTTTCCAACAATGGATCGAGAATCGGTGATTCCTCGTCGCCTTGTTGAACTGCGGTTCTCAGCAAGGAGAGCCCGCTCAACGACCGCTCGATGCGGCGTCCGACCTCCAAAAACCGCCAGCCTTGGCCACGTGTCATGTTTTCCGCCTGCATCCCTGAAAATGCCGCGAGATGAAGAACCAGCGTATCGAGCGTCCGCAGGAGTTCCGCAGCACTGTGATAGAGAACCGGGGAGTGGACAATTCCTTCCAGCCGGTTGAAAAATCGCCATGTATCATCGGATAGACGATCACGGGCGGCAGCCGCGTTCAGAAGCAGGGATCGGGTCAGATAGGGAATCCCTCCACGAGCGGCTTGGTCGTGAATCAGGGCGGACAGGGTTTTCAAGGTCTGCGCCGGATGGATGACCACGCCCTTCGGGACCAGATGAGTGCCGCGGATCAAGGCAAGGCAGGAATCCAACTGATCGTGTTGAAGGAGACCCGCTTCACCGCTTAAACAACGCAAGGTGACGCGAAGAAGCCGGGTGGCCAATTCTATCCGCTCGGCGTAACGACCGACCCAGAACAACTGCTCGGCAATGCGACTGGGAACCTCCGCAGCCGCGGGGTGTCTGTCCTTATGAGCGCGTGGAGCCTTCACATCGGGCTTGGCCATCAAATCCGGGGTATCATTTGAAACCCAAACATCCTTGGTGAATCCAGCGTGCCCCGGCCACAGTTGAGGGGCCTGTGCGGTCTTTCCAACCCTTGCCAAGCCGCCGGGCAGCACCACCGGGCCATCGGTGGCATTCAGCGCGAAGGCCCGCCAGACTACCGGGCGCTGGCGGATTCCACGCGCTTCCAGCGATGGAGCCTCGCTCGGAGTCAAATCGAGCTGAGCCACGAAATCATACGGCCGTGCCTCGATCACCGCCATCCACTGCTTGCGGGCGCTCGGCGAGAGGCTCGCGCAGCGGATCGGCAACAGCGGGTCACGATTGAACGCAGGCAGCAGAACGTAGCGATGGAGCTGGTCCAACACCCGTTTCCTAACATGCTCCTGACTGAGCCACCAAGTCTCGACAAACGGCAACTTGATCTCCTCGCCCAACCATTTCCGACAGATGCCCGGAAGAAAAGGCATCAGGGCCGGGGTGGAGGCAAATCCCGCACCTGGGGCATTGGCCAGCGCCACATTTCCCGAGCGCCATGCTTCGATCATCCCCGGAACCCCGCCGCCGCCATGAACCCCGTGTTCGAGCGGGTCGAGCCCTTCGTCCTCAACCCGGCTAACCACGCCATCGATGCGCCTGAGTCCCGCAAGTGTTTTCAGATACAGCCGCCGCTCACGCACCGTTAGATCGGCGGATTCAACCAAAGGAAATCCTAACAACCTCGCCTTGTAAGCATGCTCGAAATACGACGGATGGCGGAATCCCGGCGTGAGAAAAACCACGTTTGCCATCTCACTGCGGGATGGCGCAAGTGCCTGCAGGGTGCCGCGCTCAAGATCGAAAAAGTTTCCAAGCCTAGCAACCCGCAAGGACTCGAAAGCCTCGGGAAGCAGATTCGCCGTGACATTCCGGTTCTCCAAAACCTGTCCTAGGCCGCCCGGAGCCGCGCCGGTGTGGTCGCGCAAAACCGTCCACGCGCCAATGGCCGAACGAACGAGATCGCAGCCGGAAGTGACCAGAAAGTGACCTCCCAAGGGCTGCACCCCACGGGAATATTGGAGAAATGCAGGACTCGAATGGACCAAATCCGGCGGAACCAGCCCTTCACGCAGAAGTTGTTGTGGCCCGTAGAGATCCGTCAGAACCATGTCAATCAGGCGGATCCGCTGTGCAAGACCTGCCGAGACGTGCGCCCACTCCGCAGGCGATATCAGCAGCGGAATCGGGTCGAGTTCATAGGGCTGCCCCGCCCCGCCGACGTCGCTGTAAACATTAAAGGTGGTGCCAAGATCCTGGATCATCCGGCCGGCTGTAGCGGCGATCGAAGCGCGATCGTCGGTGCCCCAACGCAGGATTTTCGAACTCAGAGCCTGCCAATGCTGGCGGACCAAACCCCGCGAATCCGTCATTTCATCCCATACGGCCGAAGCCGCAGCCGCAGATTGCTGCTGCGACTGAGTGAGATTGGAACGGAAACTCTCGGCCATGTGTCAGGATTTCGCCCGGAGGCGATTTACACAGGCTCTATGGGATCATCCGCAAGTCCAGCGTGAAGGGAAAATCCGGGCTAATTGGTGCCTCGCGAGCTTGGATTTTTCCGCCGGAATGGCCGTGTTGGAAAAATCGGGCAAGCCTGCGGGACTCCGCCTCGTAAGAATTCACCGGAAAACTTTCATGGCTGAGACCACCCGGATGCGTCGCGTAATATCTGCATCCCCCGAGTGATCGGTCATTCCAGGTGTCAAGCAGGTCAATCACCAGTGGCGTGTGTACCGGAATCGTCGGATGCAGGCAGTTTGCCGGTTGCCAGGCACGGTATCGCACACCCGCCACGAACTCACCATGAACTCCGGTAGGTTGCAGCGGAACCCGAATGCCATTGCAGGTGATCGAATGGCGCTCTCCCGTCATGCCGCTCACGAGAAGTTGCATCCTTTCCACCGAACTATCGACGTAGCGCACGGCCGCTCCAGCACCGCCTTCCTCGCCAAGCACATGCCATGGCTCGATGGCGTGGCGCATTTCCACCTTGATGCCGCGTTGAGTGAACTCGCCGATTCTTGGGAACCGAAACTCCAGATGCGGCGCAAACCAATCCTCTTCGATCCAGTAACCCTGCTCGCGCAGATCCCCCAGCACATCGCAGAAATCCTGCCAAACAAAGTGCGGCAACATCCAGCGGTCGTGAATCTCACTGTCCCAACGGACAAGTGGCTTGGTATAAGGCTCATTCCAAAAACGCGAAACCAAAGCGCGCAGGACCAAGTGCTGCGCGAGACTCATCTGATAGTGCGGAGGCATTTCGAAATTGCGCATTTCCAACAAACCCAGCCGACCCGTGGAACTGTCCGGGCTGTAGAGTTTATCGATGCAGAACTCCGCGCGGTGCGTATTTCCAGTCGGGTCGATCAGAAGATTGCGGAATGCGCGGTCCACCTGCCATGGGAGGGGCGTTCCTTGACCTTCCAGGGTTTTGAAAGCGACCTCCAGTTCGTGGATCGAGTCATTCCGCGCCTCATCCACCCGCGGGGCCTGTGAGGTGGGGCCGACGAATAGACCGGAAAACAGATAGCTCATCGACGGATGGTGGTTCCAGAAAGTCACCATGCTGCGCAACAGATCCGGGCGTCGGAGCATCGGGCTGTCAGATGGGGTTTCGCCACCGATGATGATGTGGTTGCCGCCGCCGGTTCCACAATGGCGGCCGTCGACCATGAATTTCTCCGTCACGAGACGACAGAGATGCGCCTCATGATAGAGCACCGAAGTGTTATGAACCAATTCCTCCCACGAGGCGGCGGGCTGCAGGTTGACTTCGATCACGCCGGGGTCCGGTGTCACTTTCACCACGGTGAGGCGTGCGTCAAAGGCGGGTGGCGTGCCTTCGAGGATGACCGGTATTTTCAAACGGGACGCCGTTTTTTCGATGGTCGCAACGAGATCGAGAAAATCCTCCGTATCGTCCACGGGCGGCAGGAAAATATGCAGGCGCCCATTGCGGGGCTCGATGCAGAGCGCACTGCGGGTAATGAGCGCGGCGGACTCCTGCTCACCGGGTTTGCGTTCCCAAGGGCGATCTTCCGCTGCTGCTTTTTCGCCAGCGGCTTTCTCGGTAGCACTCGTTAGACGAGCGTTCGATTTTTCCATCTCACGCCGCTGATAGGCGAGCACGCTTCCGGGCTGGGCCGGCAATGGTGATAGACTCCGGGTCGGGTCTTGCGGAATGTGCCATGGAAACTCGGATTCCTTCACCCACGGCAGTGAATCCAGCGGTAAACGATAGCCCATCGGAGAATCCCCCGGCAGAAGGAAGAGTGTTTCATCCCGGAGAAACCACGGGCCGCTCGTCCAGCCCATGCCTTCCGGGGTCATCCGGCGCTCTAATGGAATCGCGTATCCGACGATTTCATCGATCCCGTGTGAGAACAAGCGGGCGAAACGGTCACGCTCCAGCTTGTCCTTCAGGTTCGATTTTAACGGATCCACATTCGCAGGCAGGCGGCGCTCCCTCCAGAGGTAATAGAAAACATCTTCGTAAGCCGGGATCATCCACTTGGGATCGGCTCCGAGTGCCCCTGACAGAGCCTCACCGAAGAGTTTCGCATGCCTGGCATCGTGCTTGTAATCCTTGGATTCATCCGCGATCAGCGATACGTCTTCCCAAATCGGTTGACCATCCTTGCGCCAATAACAGGCTAACGACCAACGCGGCAGCATCTCGCCGGGGTACCATTTCCCCTGGCCGTAAAATAACAGACCGCCCGGCGCGAATTGGGCACGCAGGCGTTTGATCAATTGGCCGGATAAAAGCCGCTTCGTCGGCCCCATCGCCGCAGTGTTCCATTCATCACCGTCAAAGTCATCCATGGAGATGAATGTCGGCTCGCCGCCCATAGTCAGGCGCACGTCCATCGCGTCGAGATCATCATCGATCAGCTGGCCGCACTTCAAAATTTCCGTCCACTGTTCCTCGTCATAAGGCAGAGTCGTGCGCGGTGACTCGTAAATCCGTGTCACCGTCATCTCGTGCTCCATCGTGGTTTCACAAGGCTCGACTCCACCGGTGACCGGCGCGGCGCTTGACGGATCCGGGGAACAGGCCAAGGGCAGGTGCCCCTCCCCTGCTAACAGCCCGGAGGTTGGATCGAAACCGATCCAACCGGCACCAGGCAAATAGACCTCGGTCCACGCGTGAAGATCGGTGAAATCAACCTCGGAACCCACGGGACCATCCAGCGATTTCACATCCGGTTTGAGCTGAATGAGGTAGCCCGAGACAAACCGTGATGCCAAACCGAGATGGCGCAGCAGCGTCACTAACAACCATGCCGAATCACGGCACGAACCGGAGGCTTTGCCCAAGGTTTCCTCCGGTGTCTGCACACCGGGTTCCATGCGAATTTGATAGCCGATCGCCGCTTGCAGCGCGGAGTTCATTTCCACCAGCACATCGATCGTTCGCCCGGTCTTATCCTTGAATCGCTCGATCACTTGGGAAAGCAGCGGCCCGGCTTTTTCCACCGCGAGAAATGGCGCCAGCTCACGCGCCTGCTCCGCATCGTATTTAAATGGAAATTGTTCTGCTGACTCCTCTAGAAAGAAATCGAATGGATTCTGCACCGACATCTCGACGACCAGATCCACTTCAATATCCAGCCGAGCCATTGGCTCCGGAAACATCAAACGCGCCAGATAATTCGCCTGAGGGTCCTGCTGCCAGTTGATGAAATGCTCCTCCGGTCCAACTTTCAGGCTGTAGGCGAGGATGTTGGAACGACAATGGGGAGCCGGCCGCAACCTCACCACATGAGGTCCATGGCCGATTGGGCGTTCATATTGATAGCTAGTGCGATGATGCAGGGCGACGTGGATCGACATAAGGGTGTGCGCTGGTTTAGCAACTTCGATGCCGAATTGCTACCAAACTCGTTCATTTCCATCCGGTCGGATGAAACCCACCAGAAACTGGGCTTGCATCGATCCGCTCCAGGCTCAGGAGTCCGTCGGAGAGAGGTGCCCGGCAAACCGTTCTTGAAACTCGCAGCCCAGGCGACCACGCTCCTTGGGACGCCATGCTCGCCTTTTCTTCATGCTGGAATAACAGCCGCCACACGGACGGTGAGACGATGATTGAGGAAATCGTCGATTTGGGATTCACCAACATCGAACTGTCGCACGGGATGACGGTTGCGAAGCTGCCTGGGATCAAAAAGGCGCACGAACGCGGGCTTTTCCGCTGTTCCGGGGTCCACAATTTTTTCCCGGCACCGGTGGAAGTAATGATCGATGCGCCGGACGCTTACGAATTCACATCGCACCGGGATTTCGAGCGCAAACGGGCGATGGACATGACGCTCCGCACGCTGAACATCGCAGCACAGTTTCAGGCGGAGTATCTGGTGCTGCACATGGGATCGGTGCCGATGAATCCGCAAAAATTCACAAAAGCCCTAACGACGACTGTTTCAGAGGGTGGGCAGCACACGGCGGATTATGCGAAGGCGAAGATTGCCTTTGTGAAGAAGCGCGAGAAGCTGGGGCCCCTGTACTTTCAGCGGGCGATCGAGGCGCTCACGACCATCGCGGATAAAGCGGCGGAGCTAGGGGTGAAACTTGCGATCGAGTCGCGTTCAAGGTTCGAAGACATGCCGACGGAGCGGGAAATGATCGCCCTTCAGGATCATTTTGCCGATAATCCTTGGGTAGGCTACTGGCATGATTTCGGGCACGTGCAGCTCAAGCACAATCTGGGGCTGCTGGATCATGTCGAGTGGCTAGAAAAAATCTCCCCGCGATTGATCGGCGGGCACGTCCACGATGTGCAATGGCCGGCACGGGACCACCGGGTGCCGTTTTCGGGGACGCTGGACTACGCGGCGCTGCTGAAATTTTTCCCTGCGGATTGTCCGCTGATCTGGGAGCTGAGCCCGTCACGTGACGCGGCAGAAATCAGAAAAGCATTAGCCCGGTGGAAGGGCGAATTTCCTGATCGGGTCTGAATCCTCGTAGAACTCAAGGCGATCGGCGCCAAGCGAAAAAATGGCCGCAAAAAAGCCAATGACCCTTTGCAGGTGCCATTGGCGGTTAATTGGAACGTGGCGTGAAAACTGAATCAGTTTACGGCAACAGCAGAGGAACCAGTCTCACCGGTCCGAATGCGGATTGCTTCTTCAACGGTCGAGATGAAAACTTTGCCGTCACCAATCTTGCCGGTGTTCGCGCTCTTCACAATCGCGGCAGCAACACCGTCGGCTTGTGCATCGTCCACGACGATTTCGATTTTCACTTTCGGCAGAAAGTCCACGGTATATTCCGATCCACGATAGATTTCGGTATGGC
>JBDTNJ010000471.1:0-2410 GCA_039933825.1 Luteolibacter sp. | reverse complement strand
CTTCCCGCTTCTCGCTCCTTTTGCCCATGAAAATCATCAGTGGAACTGCTCACCGCGCGCTTGCAGAGCGCATCGCAGAATGTGTCGGACAACCGCTTGCCGACGTCCATGTTTCCGCATTTCCCGACGGAGAAACCGAGGTGAAAATCAACGAAAACGTGCGTGGGGCCGATGTTTTCATCATCCAGCCAAGCTGCCCGCCGACCAATCACAACCTCATGGAGCTGCTGATCATGGTGGATGCCGCACGGCGCGCCAGTGCCGAACGGATCACCGCCGTGATGCCGTTTTTCGGATACGCCCGCCAGGATCGTAAAGACCAGCCTCGTGTGCCGATCACCGCGAAGTTGGTGGCCAATTTGCTCACCTCCGCCGGCGTGAACCGCGTCCTCACCATGGACCTCCACGCACCGCAGATCCAAGGATTTTTCGACATTCCGGTGGACCATCTTTACGCGAAATCCGTGCTCATCACTTACCTCCGCCAGCGCCACCCGGATACATCCAATCTCACCGTGGTGTCCCCGGATGTCGGCGGCGTGAAAATGGCCCGCGCCTATGCCGATGCGCTCGGTGCCGAGCTAGCCATCGTCGCCAAGCACCGCATCAGCGCCACCCGTGTCGAGGCGATGAATGTGATCGGTGAGGTGGAAGGGCGCGATGTCTTGCTCGTCGATGACATGACGGAAACCGCCGGCACCCTCACGGCGGCAGCGGATATTCTTCACAAACACGGGGCGAAACGCATTTACGCAGGAGTTTCCCACGCCATCCTCGGCGACCTCGCGCACCAGCGCATCCGGGATTCCGCCATCGAAGAAGTCATCACCACGGATTCCGTGCCTCAGGCCGCCGGGCCGAAAGTCCAGGTAGTCGGCGTCGCTCCGTTGCTGGGAGAAGCGATCCGGCGGATTCATGGTGGCCAATCGATCACCTCGCTTTTCTCGGTTTGAATCCTCGATTTCGGAGTTCATCGAACAAGTTTTTGACAAGGGCGGATTCGGCAGCTACACACGCCGCCCCGTACTGGGTGCAGTAATCCCCGGCGGCAATTCAATACAAAGACACAATCGTCATGGCTAAGAAGACATCTCTCAAAGCGGCTCCCCGCTTACGCACCGGCTCCGGCCGCCTCAATCAAATGCGCCGCGAAGGCTGGGTCCCCTCCGTCATCTACGGAAAAGGCACCGAAAACATCAACCTCAAGGTCGATGCCAAGACCTTCGCCGACCTGCTTGCCAGCAGCAGCTCGGAAAATATCATCGTCAACCTGGAGATCGAAGGCCACGGCACCCGCCTCGCTTTCCTTCAGTCGATCCAGCACGACTCGCTCTCTGGCAGGACACTCCACGCTGACTTCCGCTCCATCGACGAAAACACCCCCATCACCGCCCACATCCCGACCCACCTTAACGGTGAATCGATCGGCGTCAAAGCAGGCGGCCTCGTCGAACAATACATTCACGCGATTGAAATCACCTGCCTTCCGAACGATCTTCCGGAAACCATCGAAGTGGACATCAGCCACCTTGAAATCGGTGCATCACTCCATGTTGGTGATATCAAGCTCCCAAGTGGCGTCAAAGCCACCCATGCTGCTGAGGTCGTGGTTGCCCACATCGGCAAGCCGGGTGCAGCCATCTCCGAAGAAGCCGCAGCTACACCTGCAGCCAAGTAAGCAATCTTCCGATTTCCGAAACGCCCGGTCTGCTCACGCGGCCCGGGCGTTTTTTTTAATTTCAAATCTGAGATTTTAAATTTTAAATTACCCCGCATGTCCTTTTCCCTCATCGTCGGCCTCGGGAATCCCGGCAAGCAGTATGAAGACACCCGCCACAACGTCGGGTTCATGGTCTTGGACCGTCTCGCCGCCGCCTCGGCTGCGGTATTTCAGTCCAGTCCGAAATGGCAGAGCCACCTCGCCAAGCTCCCCGGCTCCGGCACGATTTTATTCAAACCTCAGACATTCATGAATCTGAGCGGCCGTGCCATCCAGCAGATCCTCTCGTTCCACAAATGGACGCCTGAACAAATGCTCGTCATTTACGACGACGTCGCGCTGCCGCTCGGCACCCTCCGCTTTCGCGAAAAAGGCTCCGCAGGGGGCCACAATGGCATCAAGTCCATCCTCCAACATCTGGGCAACGATGCCTTCCCCCGCCTAAAAATCGGCATCGGAGGGAGCCGGCCCGGCGAGATGGTCGGCCACGTTTTAGGAAAATTTTTACCTGACGAACGGCCACTTCTCGAAAACACGCTTGCCACCGCTCTCGAAGCTGTGCAGCTTGCGCGTTCCCAAGGCATCGCCACTGCGGCGAATCGCTACCACACTCGTACCAATCCAATTCCATCTCAATCCGATGAGTCGCAAATACCAAGGCCTGATCGTCCTTAATACCAAATCCCTCGA
>JBDTNJ010000470.1:0-2624 GCA_039933825.1 Luteolibacter sp. | reverse complement strand
GGTGCATATCGATATTTTTGTTGTCTGATCACTGCTCACTGATCACCCGGCACTTGATTTCACCATTCCAGTTTCGCGGCTGCCAGCCGTGTTTCGTTTTTGTAAGTCTTCACGATCTTTCCGTCCGAGAGATGCAGTACACGATCGGCCATCTCTGCCATCGCGGCATTATGGGTGATAAGGACAGTTAGGGTTCCCAGATCGCGGTTGATGGTTTCGATCGCCTCCAGCACGGCGATGCCGGTGGTGACGTCGAGCGCGCCGGTCGGCTCATCGCAGAGCAGGACTTCCGGGCGTTTCGCGATGGCGCGGGCAATGGCCACGCGCTGTTGTTCGCCCCCGGAAAGCTGGGAGGGGAAATGGTCCATTCGCGCGCTGAGGCCCACCATTTCCAAGGCTTCTTCGGGCGTCATTGGATCGCGGGAAATGCCGGTGATCAGCGCCACGTTTTCACGGGCGGTGAGGCTGGGGATGAGATTGTAGAATTGGAAAACGAAACCCACGCAGTTCCGCCGGAAGAGCGTGAGCGTGTTTTCTTCCGCACCATCGAGCGCCCAGCCTTTGTAAATCAAGTCGCCGGAGGTCGGCACGTCCAGGCCGCCGAGGATGTTCAGCAGCGTCGATTTCCCACTGCCTGACGCGCCGAGCAGGCACACCAGCTCCCCCGCGTTGAGGTCGATGCTCACTCCGCCCAAGGCAACCACGTCGAGTTCTCCCGTGTGATAGACCTTGCGCACATCCCGCGCTTGAAAGACGACACCCGTGGAAACCGGCGGTGGGGAAATGGTGGAATTCATCGCGCTACCGGAACTTAGCAGCCATACGCGGTTCCACAACCCCGGGGATGAGGTCCTGGACGGGCACCGGTACTTCAGAATCAAGTGGATTTGACTCCAGGAAGGCGGGCTTTCAAAAACGGAGCGCGGATCTTCAGTCCGCCCAAACGTGGTAGCGGCGTCCCACCGCAATCTCTCTCCTGCGATGCCTGACCTGACTGAATGAGACGGAATTTTCCTCGTTAAAATCCCCTGCGCGCATCGGTGGTTTTCATGCGATCAAAAGTAGGGTTTTCACCCATGGTGACTGATTCGGAGCGGGCTAAAATAGTCGGGCGGGCTCGTTTCTGCTGACTGCCAAAAAATCCCAAACGGGTCGGTCGAAAAATCCGTCAGGACCGGGCAGTTGCAAGCAGTAACGATCACCGTAATGCTAACATCTAACCCATCAAACCAATGAAAAACAACGATCCGACCCCGGTGCATGAATGGAATCAACCTTCATTTCCCCTGATTTGTGATGAAGGTGGACTGGCGGATGGTGAACTCGATCCGGCATCCGCAGCGATGCGTTTTTCACTGTCCGAGGTGAACGCCGGACGATTTCCCAACGAGTGCTTTGGCGATCCATTCCGCATTCCTGCATTTGAGCAGACCGGTCTATCCGCCGATGAGATTCAGGAAAATGTGATCAAGGAATAGTCGCCGTCGTTAGCCAGTAGGGCGTGACCGCTGCGGCGCGCCCACTTTCCCTTCTCCCACCCGAGGGAATCAAGTCGTCGGCAGGGATCGGGAAGACTTTGAACAGGAGGGCACCGAGGAAACGGAGGGGCTACGCACGATCCTTCGGCGGTTCTTGCCAACGGCTGCTGTGTCAAAGCAAGGTTTTCAAACCCTCCATTTGGCCCCCTCTGTGCCCTCCTGTTGATAAAATCCTTTCGAGCAATTTCCCCTGCTGCTTCCCAAGATGAAGTTCCTACTCGGATGCGGAGGCGCTGAAGTGGAAGGGTGAAAGGTTGATCGCGTGAGTTTTCATTTCCCATGATTTCGGGATGGAAAATGGCTCGACCCATCCACATCATGCCCTTATCTTGAAGCGCGATGGCAGCCAAAACCGAGAATCACCGGAAAATTGCCGAGCAGATGAGCTCTGCAAGGATTCAGGCATCCTCCCAGGTGATGTCGCGCGCCGAGTTTTTGGCCCAAACCCCAAAGGATCTGAGAGTCTCGAAACCGGGCGGGCTGAAATCGCCAAAATCCAGCGACAGATGATCGCTGCGGCTGGTTTGTTGCCGGGTCTTCCTTATCCCGGAACCATCGACGCCAAAGGCACCGAACACGCCGTCTGATTCCAAGGACGCTCAGTAGAAAAACATCAGCATTCGGATGGCTGGGCACCTTTGCTGGACCCCTCCGGTAAGCTAGCCATCCAAAAAGCCCTGCCGATAGAATACCTGCGCCGCCTTGAACTCCAGAGTGAACTCTTTGGCGACCTCGTCCACGTCATCGGCCTGACGCGTGCCAACCGGTTCGCCATCGTCCAGCCGACCCTCCGCGGTGGAGAACCATCCGAAAACGAGATTCGCGATGTCCTACTACACGGTGGATGGATGAGAGTCCCGATTCAGCTCCAGAATCTCCCCGCCCAGCTCATGGGATCCGCATGGTGGCACGAACAGGAAGGATTGGTCCTAATCGACGCTCGCAAACCCAATTTCAAGAAAACCGATTTCGGTGTCCTACCCATCGACCTCATCCTCGCGGACCTCACTCTGGAAATGCGCGAACGTTTTAACCCGAAAACCGAAGTTGGATAGAGCATCGTTTGGCTACAGGTCATGTGGTATA
>JBDTNJ010000469.1:0-3404 GCA_039933825.1 Luteolibacter sp. | reverse complement strand
ATGGCGTAGCGCAGGATTACCAGTGAAAGCATCTGCTCGCGACTGCCGAAGTGATAATTGACCGCCGCAACATTCATTTTAACGGACTGGGTGACATCCCTAACCGACACCGACTCGAATCCTTTGGTCGCGAACAATTGTTCGGCCGCATTCAACAGTGTTCGTTTCGGGCCGGATTCCGGGATCGTCAGTTCGCGCATAGGATTGCCCAATCTCAATCGAACCCAACATTAAAGTCAAACGAACGATTCAATCGTAAAATTTAATAAAACTTTACTACCTAAAACCATAAAATTTATTGGCATCCTACGTAATCGCGTATATAGAGAGCGAAGTCCCATGTTCACCATACTTCAATCAGCCACTCTCAAAAGTCCAAAAATTACCCGCAGAACCGGAATTCTCGGATTGAAAACCTGCGTCAACGTTCTGCGGATTACATTCATCAGCGGTCCTTGGATGCTCCTGACTTCGCGACTCAGCTTTAAGAGTGCTTCGATGATGATCATGCTTTGCGCCCCTGCCCTGCTTTTTTGCGGGATGCTGACAATTCCAGCAATTCTCTTCCCTTCACCGCAACAAAACGCCTATTTTTATTTTGCGGAAGGTCTAAATCATGATCCCATTCGTTGGCTGGGACTCCTGTTGGGTTGTGCCTGCTCGCTCCTGGCTCTCGCCGTCCCGGCGGCGGCTGATGATTCTGGCGCCTCGCTCCGGTTTTGAGCCGGTTCCATGCGGCGCGATCGGAAAATTCCTCATTATTGGCGAAATCCGCGTTAGACCGGCCTGTATTTAGCGCGTATTGGATCAGGAAATGGTTCGTCCGATTCCTGAATGAAGTGTCCCTTTGTCATTTTGATCATACTTTCCTCCGCTGTTCTGGCGTTGGAAAAAACGAACTATGACGAGCACATATTCCCAATCTTCCAGCAATCCTGCCTGAATTGCCACAACCCGGACAAGACCAAAGGTGGCCTCGACCTATCCACTTTCTCTGGCGTTCTCAAAGGCAGCTCTGGGGGGAAAGTCGTGGAACCCGGGGATCCTGGAACGGCGCTGATCACCTGTGTCTTGCAGACTGGCGAGCACAAGATGCCACCCGAAGGCGAAAAACTCGCGAGTTACAAAGTTGAAACCCTCAAGCGCTGGATCGAAGGAGGATTACTCGAAAACCAGTCCTCATCCGCCCGCAAGCCATCTAAGCCCAAGTTTGAAACCACACTCCGTTCTGATCCCGCGGCGAAACCAGACGGCCCTCCACCGATGCCTGAGGATCTTCTGCTCGAACCACCCGTCGTCACCCAGCGACCATCGGCGATTCATTCCATCGCGGCATCTCCTTGGGCACCCGTTATCGCAGTTACTGGACAACACCAGGTCCTGCTTTATCACACTGGGACGCTGGAACTGATTGGCATCCTACCGTTTCCCGAGGGAGATCCGGTTTCTCTAAGTTTTACCCCCGATGCCCGATACCTCATTGTCGGAGGCGGAATCCCGGGAAAGTCCGGCATGACCGTTACATTTGACATCCGAAACGGCAGCCGCCTGATGGCAGTCGCAAGAGAATTTGATTCCGTGCTCGCCGCCGACATCCGACCGGGCTTCGACATCATCGCCACCGGTGGGCCATCGCGCCTCCTCAAACTTTGGAACACCGAATCAGGCGCGCAAATCAAGTCTGTTAAAAAACACACCGATTGGATCACGACTCTCGACTTCTCTCCCGACGGCGTCCTGCTTGCGAGTGGCGATCGCAACGGGGGCGTCTGGGTCTGGGAAAGCGGTTCATGCAGCGAATTTCACACTCTGCGCGCTCATCAAGCCGCCATCACCGCAACCGTTTTCCGCGCGGATTCCAACATCCTCGCCACCTCATCCGAAGATGGCACCGTCCGCTTCTGGGAAATGAACGGAGGTAGCGAAGTGAAAAAACTCGATGCCCACCCCGGAGGAGTCACTGCCTTTTCCTTCTCACGCGATGGCTCATCGCTGACTGCCGGTCGCGACATGAAGTCGAAATTCTGGAAACCCGACTTCACTCTTGCCCGTGACCTCATTCAAAACCTACCCGCCCTGCCAACTGCGGTTGCCTTGGACGGTGAGGCGAAACGCGCGTTTATCGCGGATTGCGAAGGAACGATTCGCGTGTTCCAAACGATCGACGGAAAGCCGGTCGGTGAAATCCAAGCAAATCCCCCTGCGATTGAATCACGGCTAACCGCAATCAGAACCCACATCGCCCAAATCGATGTCGGCCCAACAGAAAACGCTCACGCCCTGCTGCCGGGGCTCAAGGATTCGCTTAAACACTGGTCCGCCGCAGCCATCAATACCCGTGCGATCGCCGCCCACCGCGAAGCCGGGGAAAACGCCGCAGCTACCGAGGAACACCAACTTGACTACACCCGCTCCGCTGAGGCGATCACGTTCCAAGCAAACATTCTGAATCAAAAACGGGGTGAGCGTCAACGGTTGGCAAACCTGCTGCAACCCGGCATGTCATCCGAGCTTGCCAAAGAAATCAACGCAACCCTCGCCGCCGTTGATATCAGGATCGTGCTCGAACTCGAAGCGCTTCAAAAACTGGAGATCGGAATTCTAACATTACATCAGCAAATCGATCAAAGCGCAACACTTGCGTATGGAAAAAAACAGGAGTTCGATTCTCTCATCACGGCCTATCATAAATCGCTTGATTGAGCCTGTCCGATTTTCGTCAGCGTTTTGGAAATCACGGCACCACCCTAACTCGGTAGAACCGTTTGAAATCCCCTGCGCCGCCGTTGTGGGTGAAGGTGGTGGACGGACCGTTGGCCGTAACGGGTGCACCGAGACCACTCCATGAAGGCGCGGTAAGAATGATACTTGTTTCCAGTTGATAGCTTTTCCCGGAAACAGTGGCTACAGTAACATTCACGTCGTCTCCGAAAATGGCGGTGGCAGTTGTCCGCAGCGCCGAAGCGGCGGACAAGGGATCTGTGCCAGCGGTGAATTCGGAACCATTGGACTGGCCGTCACCATCCATATCAGCGACCGGATCCAGAGCCATCACCGAGGCGGAACTGGCGCTGTATGGTCCAAAAATACCGGCGTTATTGATCTGTTGGACACGGGCATGGACCGAGGTGCCAAACGCCACGGTGACTGTCTTGCTTGTTCCGGAAACTAGGCCGTCAAAGAGATCGGATGCTCCGGGTGAAGTGCCGATCTGCAGGTAGTAGTTAGAAACTCCGCCTTCCGGATCATTTGCAGCGGTCCATGTGAATGTGACCTGGTTGCCAATGACTGTGCCGAACAAAACGAGTTCCGCCGCTGGAGCGACCGGCGCGGGCGGCGGCGTGACATCGTAGAGTTTCAAATACTGGGCTTCGTAAGGAGCTGGCGACCAATCGCCATTGGTG
>JBDTNJ010000468.1:0-12002 GCA_039933825.1 Luteolibacter sp. | reverse complement strand
GTATCGGTCTCTACCCAGACGCCTTCTTCTGCGAGTAACTGAGAGAGAAGCTCACAAATTTCCAGCGCGCTTTTGATGATCCTGATTGCGCGGCTTGGTGTTAGCGATTGGCGTTCGAGGAAAAATTGGAGGGATTTCCCCTCAATCCACTCGGTAGCGATGAATGGCATGCCATCAATGGGATCGCAGCCACCAAAGACCACGGCACGCATGCTGGGATGACTGAGCCCGGCAAGCCGTGAAACTGCGATGCCATAGGCGATCTCTTCTTCCTTATTCAATCCTCCACCGTCCGCACCAAAGGGAAAAAACCTGCGCACCGCCACCACCGCATGGGTTTCAGTATCCAACGCGCGGAACACAACGCCCAGCGAGTCTTGCGCGACTAGGTCTTCTATCTGGAAGCGTTGGCTCACGGTGATTCTTCTAGCACATCAAATCGTATTGGCCAAGCGGCGATGTGCTTAATCCAGAGGCGGTATCTGTTTGGGAATCGGCGCGAAACGAATCGTGGAAAACGCGTGGGGTTGGTGGAAATCCGGTTCGCCATCACCCAAGTTTGAAGCGCTGAGAAATTTTTGCGATGGCGAGTCGAGAATCATCGTCACATTCATTTTCGTTTCCGCTCCGAAACCGAGCCGTGCCTTGAGCAAATCGAGGGGAATGGCCATCGCCGCCAACCACGAGCCATCCGGCGCCATTTCCGCGAAGGTTGCGATCTCTGGCATCGCGATATCCGTCACTTCCGCCCGCTTGCGAGGAGCGGTGAACTCACAAGTCCACCATGCGCCATTCGGTGCCAGATTGAATTCGAAATATCGCCCGCTCCGAGGGTCTGCGATGAAAAGCTCGGCCACGTCGTAGCGCCAGAGTTCGGCTTGGAAGGCTCCGGGGCGCGACTTCGGGTGCAATTCCGCGGGCTTCCGATGATTGGCGATGAACCACAGCCGCTGCTGATCCATGGCCAGCGAAAAACCGGCGGCCGGCTGGAAATCCTCGCCAAACCAATCCTTGCCAAGGCCGAACATCGGGACATCCAACTCACCCCATAGCAAGCGACCCGGACTTTTGAAAACCGTCATGGCGAAATCTTCCCGACGCAGCGATTCGCTGTCGAGGCCGCAGATGAATCGTTGAGTTCCCGTGAAGATATAAAAATACAAAATTTCATGGTGAATTGGTCCGGAATATGATTATTTCCGTGCAGGACCTACCTACATGCCTCGTTCACGCTCCGGATTTTACAGCACCATTGAATACATTGGCCCTCGCCCTCAAAAGCCAAAGCGCCCGCATTTTTTCGGCGGCTGGGTGATTGTGGCGATTTCGATTGGCATGGGATGTTGGTTTGGACGGCCGTTGGTTCCTTTCCTGAAGGCCGCGCAAGTCGGCGCGTCCACCGAACAAGCTGCCATCCTGATTTCCTCGCTTGAGCAGTCGAAGGACTTTGGCAGCAAGTTGGCCGCCGCAGCGCTTTCCCACTCCAGTGACCCGGTCACCTACGACCCATCCTACTACAAGATCGCCTACCCGAATGGCGATGTGCCAGCTGCCAAAGGCGTCGCTGCGGACGTGATCGTCCGTTGTTACCGTAAATTGGGAATCGATCTCCAGGTGGAGGTGCATGAAGACATGTCCGAGCATTTCAGGCTCTATCCGCAGCTTTGGGGCGCATCCGCTCCGGATGCGAACATCGATCATCGCCGCGTTGCGAATCTCCAACGTTTTTTCGAGCGTAAAGGCCAATCCATCACTCCGTCACGCAACGGCGCGGAATACCGCCCCGGTGATATTGTCGTCTGGTCACTCGCCAACGCGGAAAAGCACATCGGCATCATCGTTCCGGGTCCGGGAGACCGTGCCAGTGAAGCGTGGGTCGTCGACAACGTGGGTGCCGGAGTGAAATGGGAAAACATCTTGTTCGATTATAACATCGAGCGTCACTTCAGATATCCGGTCCAGGCGGACCAGTGACCTGGCCGCATCTCCTTTAACGAGCAGGGTGCCCGCGCCACATCCATCCAACCCAGATGGACTCCTCATGTATCCATGATCTGGCGGCAAAGTAGCCAATGACCGATGGCAACAGAACTCCTGATAGGATCTTTTCACCTGTCCACCCGATGGCGGATAGGCCCATTCCTCGATACCGTCGTATGGGTTTCGATGGGAATTATCATTCCATCCCATGATGATGGTCTCTAGCGGCTTCCCCGGTGGATTGCCAATACGTTATGACAGCCAATGGGTCTAGTGGTCCGTAAAACACAGATTAGCGGATGGCCGTGCCCAGCGTGGTTGTGGCGTCTCGCCGCAACGTCCCGGAACGAGAATCGTTGCTGCGAGACGCAGCAACCACGTTCACACACGCTGTCCGCCAAATTGAGTTATACGCGCCACTAGTGTGCGGCACGCCTGGGGCTATCAGGTCAGGTTCTCGATCCGGAAAACAACCGGCTTGCTGTTGATGCAGTCCAAGGTCTCGATTTCTGCCAGAGCAGCCTGAAGTTTTCCGAAGGGGCAGGTGTGGAGAAGGAAAACCATGTCCACGAATTCGGCGTCCGGATTGGACGGGTTTACCGGGGAATGCGTGCCCGAAATACCGATCCGGTGGTCAGCCAGAACTTTGGCGATTTCCGCAATCACCCCGGGACGGTCGGTCACATCGAAGCGCACATAGTAGGCGGTTGAAGTTTCTCCAACAGGTAGAATTTTTCCGCTTTCCCGGTAAGGCAGGAACCCGCGATGGCCGCTGGTGTGGCGCAATGAGCGCGCGGCTTCGACGAGGTCGGCGACGACAGATGAGGCGGTGGGATCCTGTCCGGCACCACGGCCGTAGAAGAGCGATTCACCTGCGGCATCGCCATGGACGGCGACGGCGTTGAACACCCCGTGGACCGAGGCGAGGATGTTCGTTTTCGCAATGAAGGAGGGCTGGACGCGCAGCTCGACCGATCCATCGGCGTGCTCGCGGATCACGGCGAGCAGCTTGACGATGTAACCGAGACTTTTGGCAAAATTGATATCCGCCGGGCGAACTTGCTCGATGCCGGAAACGTGGATGGAGGAAGGATTGATCGGGAATCCGTAGGCAAGTGTCGCGAGTAATATCGCTTTGTGGGCGGCGTCCCAGCCGTTCACATCGAGCGCCGGATCCGCCTCGGCGTAGCCCAGCACCTGGGCCTCGGCGAGCGCGGCTTCAAAGGTCAGCCCGGCATCGGTCATGCGTCCGAGGATGTAGTTGGAAGTGCCGTTGATAATCCCGGAAAACGAATGGATCCGGTTGCCGATGAATGAATCCTGGACGGTCCGGATTATCGGGATGCCCCCGGCGACTGCGGCTTCAAAGTGGATCGGCGTGTCCATTTCTTTTGAAATGGCAAAAAGCTCGACGCCACGCTCGGCAAGCAGCGCCTTGTTTCCGGTGACCACCGGTTTTTTCGCGCGAAGAGCGGCAGCAACGATTTCAAATGCATCGGTCGTGCCACCGATCAGCTCGACGACAATATCCACCCCCGGATCAGCGACAAGCGCTCTCCAGTCGGTAGTGAACCTGTCGGCTGGAACGTCACCCGTCGTCGCGCGGACTTTCGCAAGATCACGGACGAGGATTTTCGCAATATGAAGCGTCACGCCGCCGCCGGTGCGGTCAGCGATGAGTTCCCCATTGCGTTGCAGGGTGTTCCAGACGCCGGAACCGACGGTTCCGAATCCGGCCAAGCCGATGCCGAGAGATGAGCAGGTGGTCACGGAGCGGACTGTGATCGGCGATCGCAGATTCTCCAAGCCGGAACAGTCGGAAAGTTATCCGAATCAGCTAGGATTGGACAATTGGCGTTCCGCCTCCAGCCAATCGCTGTGGGAATCGCCCATCAGACCTTGTTCGACGCGGCGGCGGTAGTTGAGATAGGCGGCACGGGCGATCGAATCGAGAGGCACCTTGACAGCAGCTTTTTTGGCAATTGGAGCTGGTTTGGTGGGCGTTTTCACGGCGATGTCCTTTTTCGCCGGCGCTTTTTTCGCAGCAGGAGCCGCCTTCTTAGCAGCCTTTTTGGCAGCTGGCGCAGCTTCACTGGCGACAGCTTCTGTAGTTTTCTTTGCAGTCTTTTTAGCAGCCATAATATTGGAAAGTTGTATTTGATTTGAGCACAGGAGGTGCCAAGCGCAGAATAATCTCCCTTTCTGGTGATTGCCAGCACATTAGAACGACGTATAGTAGGCCCGTGGCGGAGGGCTATTCATGGAAAGAGCAGCGTGGTGGGGTGGCATATCGCCTGCCTGGCCCGGAGCATCTGGGTTGGTGGGCAGCGGTGGCGATGCTGCTTTCCATCCTGCTTCACGTCGTGGTGTTTTTCGTGCTCGATCACATGAAAATCGCACTCCGCTTCGAGCAGGCGAAGGAACTGAGCACCCAGCCGCTTGACTTGACACAGGTGGAAATCCGTCCGGAAGAACCCGAGCAGGCGCAAGTGCCCGAGGACGTGATTCAGCCGCCGACGAATGCGGCCTCGCTGATGGAAGAGGTCGATTTACTCGATGTTCTGCCAAAAGATCAAGAAATCGACATCAAGCCGGACGTCGCAAAAGCCGAGTATGCGCTCCAGATGCAGAGGCCCGCGATGGCGGGTGATCCGGAAGCGATTGCGCTGGAGGCGTCCAGCAGTTTGGAGGTCAGCTCGGATCTCCCCGAACTCGGCCGCGAGCCGGCCAACATTCGCCCGGCGGAGATAGGACAAATGACTGTTGACCCGGGTTCCGCCCAAGTAGACGACTTGAATCTTGGTAAATTTACCGATGATCTAATCAAGCGTGGGGCCAATGGAAAGGTGGAAAACGGGGTGCTCGACGGGATCACTTCGCTCGATCAATTGCTCGATCTACCAACGAACATCCTTCTCAGCAAAAAAACCATGCTGCCGAGCGACCTGCTCTTCGAATTCAACAGCTCGGACCTGCGCGAGAGCGCCAAAGTCGGTCTGATGAAGCTCGGCCTGTTGATGGACAAAAATCCCGGCCTCTATTGCTGGATCGAGGGTCATACGGATCTCGTCGGCGGCGATGATTTCAACCTCGAACTCTCGATCAAACGCGCTGAGGCCGTGAAAAAATATCTGGTCAATTCCATGCGGATGAATGCCTCGAAAATCATCACCCGTGGTTTGGGGCGCTATGAACCGTTGGTGATCTCCGGCAGCACCGAAGAGCAGGCCGTGAACCGCCGCGTGGAAATCCGGATGCGCAAGGCCCCTCCGACCAGCGAGCAACGCAGGGTCGTTCCTCAAAAAGCAGCCGTGGTCGAGGAAGCACCGCCGGAACCCGCACCGCCGCCCAAAGCCGTCCTCGTGAAGCCTAAACGCGCATTGCCCGTTGAAGAAGCGCCGCCAGAACCGGCACCGCCGAAAGCCGCGCCTGTCGAGGAAGCGCCAACACTACCCCGGGTGCTGAGGGCGAGCCCGGTGGAAGAGCTCGAAGTTCCTGCCGAGGTTCCGCGTGCTCAGGCCGTGGAGGAATAAAATAGCGCGAACAATGGTTGGCGCGTCAGTTCCACTCGCCGCCAATCGCTTTAATCAGGGCGACTGAAACGGCCAGCCGCTCCCCACGGATTGCATTGGTGGCACGTTCAGCATCAAGGCGGGTGCGCTCGGCGTCCACCACATCGAGGAAACTGACGAGTCCTGCTTTGAAGCGCTTGGTGGACAACTCGAGGGTCTTTTCCGCCGCCGCCTGAGCCTGTTCCTGGGCGACTTGGCGGCGGGCAAGGATGGAGGATCCTAGCAGCGCGTTTTCCACTTCTCCCACCGATTGAAGTACCGTCTGGCGGTATTCCGCGCTGGCGGCCTGGTGGGCGGCGACGGTGGCCGCGCGTTGGGCCTGGAGGCGTTCCTGAGGGATGATCGGCACGGTGGCGTTCTGGCCAATGGACCAGATCAACGAAGTGGTTTTGAACAAATTGCTCAGGCTTGCCTCGCTCGTGCCGCCCGCAGCACGGATGACGAATGACGGATAGAATGCAGCAGTCGCCACACCGATGTCCGCGTTGGCGGCTGCCACGCGGCGCTCGGCGGCCCGGATGTCCGGGCGCTGGCGAAGCAACTCGGAGGGCACCGAAACTGGGACGGATGGCGGTTTCGGCAGATCCGCCCGTTCGGGAACATTCGAGCCGGTGGCGGCCGCGCCGTCGAGAACTGCGAGCGCGTTTACCAGTTCAATTCGGGTTCTATCCAAACCGATCCGCTCGGACTCTGCGGTGGAAACCTCGGTTTGCGCCCGGGAAAGATCAAGCCCGCTGATCGCGCCGGCCGCGCGCTGTTCCGTTAGCAGTTTGAGCGCACGGCGGCGAA
Organism: Luteolibacter sp.; assembly: GCA_039933825.1. Lineage (GTDB taxonomy): Bacteria > Verrucomicrobiota > Verrucomicrobiia > Verrucomicrobiales > Akkermansiaceae > Luteolibacter. The sequence goes on along the minus strand of JBDTNJ010000468.1, from coordinate 5,661 downwards.
GCTCTAGCGTCCGGTCTAGCATCGCGCGGTCGGCATCGACGGCCCGCAGCGCCCAATACGTCTGCGCGACCTCGCTCGCGACACTCAGCCGTAGCGCGTTGAGGTCTTCCGCTGCGGCACTTTCCGAGGCTTGAGCGGATTCGTTTTGGCGCCTCACCTTACCCCACACATCGACCTCGTAACTCAGATCGACCGGCACGGAAAAGTTGTTTTCGATTCCCGCGCCGCCATTGTTTCCACGGACCCGGGTCTTCGAACGCCCGGCATTTTCACCCAGACTCACATTCGGAAAATAAAGAGTGCGGGTCGCCCTGCTGATTTCACGAGCCTGTTGGAGACGTGCCGAAGAGGCGGCCAGATCTTGATTGTTTGAAAGCGCGCGCTCCACCAGCGAGGTCAGCGTGGCATCATCGTAGAGCCGCCACCACGAGCGGGGTTTCGGCAGAGAGTCCGGAGTCTGGCGTTTCCAATTCACTCCGCCATCCGAAAATGAGGCGGGCAGCTCGATGGTCGGAACCTCGTGATCGGGACCCACCGGCGCACAGCCGATGAATGCCGGAAAAACGATGCCGAGGGCCAACAAGCGGCGGGTGATTGGATTTTGCAACATCACTTCGCGGAGGTTATCGGGACAGGAGGCCCGTGCAAGTGGTTACTCAGGTGACATTCCGATGGCCGTCCATTTTTCCGGTTGAGGCCGCGCCAATCAAGTGATAGAAGTCCACTTGGTCAAAAAACCTCAACACCATGTCTAAAATCATTCCCATTATTATCGCCGGAGCCCTGGCTCCACACGCAATCGCACAGTCGCCCGCGCAACAGGCGGATTCATTTTACAAACAAGGCCAAGCCGCCGAGCAAGCCGGAGATCCGGTGGCGGCCAAGACCTTTTACACCAAGGCATTGAAGGCCGACCCAAACAACGCAAATGCCCGATACAGCATCGGCCAGTTGAAACTCACTTCAGGCGGCATCGCGGCGCAGGGCCGTGAAGCGAAGTTTGGCGCGGTCCTGATTCCCGCGTTCCAGTTAGATGGTGCCAGCTTCCAGGAAGCACTCGATGGGCTCAGCCTGATCATCGAAAAGCAGTCGAAGGAAACCGTTACCCCGAACTTCGTCGTTGAAGATCCCACGGGCCAGCTCGCGGCCAAGAAAATCACGCTCAACTTGAAAAACATGCCATCCAAAGCAGTGATGAAATACCTGCTGGACCAAGCCAACGCGAAAGCCCGCTACGATGAGCACGCGGTGGTGATTTCACCCAGGTGAGTCTAACGTTATTTTGGCTGAATCTCTGAAGCCTCAAAACACCCGAGGATCGCTTGGTGAACATCCTCCGCCGTTTTAACAAGATATGAGGAACCGATGAACATCGGCCTCTCATCTTCGGAAACTTCATCCCGCCCGTGGGAGCCTTTGACCAGCATCGCATCTAGCGGAATCACATCCAGTAAACCGCGCAGGCCGAGTTTTTTCTTGAGGAGAAACGTCGCGATTTTCAATTTGGGAAACGCGATGGCTGGATCGATAAAAAGTTCACAAGGATCGTAGCCCGGCTTGCGGTGAATATCGATGGTGCGGGCATAGTCGGGCGCGAGGGAGTCGTCCTCCCAGAAATAATAAGTGAACCAAGCGTCTGGTTTTGAAATCGCAATGAAATCCCCCGCGCGCCCGGTGGCGACGCCGGTTTCCCAAACGTCCGCAGCCGCGCGGACTTCATCCACTCCGGGCGTGTTTTCTAATAACAAGCGGACCTCGTCCCGGATCGACGGATCGGTCACATAAATGTGTGCTACCTGATGATCCGCGATGGCAAAGGCGCGTGAAGCGCCGCAGTCGAGCGTCTCCCGACCGAGCTCGTCCTTGATCTGGAGCCAGCCTTGCCGCCGGAACAGTCGGTTCAGATGGATCGGTTGGCTGACCGGGGAAATGCCGTATTCGGAAAGCACCAGCACGCGCACATTACGGGATTCGTAGTAATGGATCAGATCCGTCACGACCCGATCGATCTTGTGCAGCTCGTCGGGAATATTAGCCGCACCCGGTCCGTTCTTCTGCAGCGGATAATCGAGGTGCGGCAGGTAAACGAGGCTGAGCGTGGGCGAATGTTTTTCCTCCACCCATTTAGCGGACGCTGCGATCCAATCGGATGAGGCGATGCCGGCAGCCGGTCCCCAGAACGCTTGAAATGGAAAGGGGCCGAGGTCGTTCTTCAACTCCTCGCGCATTTCCATCGGCTGGGTGTGGATGTCGAATACCTTGCGCCCATCCGCCGGATAGAGCGGCCGAGGGGTGATCGAAAAATCCGCGCTGGAATGCATGTTATACCACCAGAAAAGCTTCGCGCAGGTGAAGCCGGGGATCTCTCGCCGCAGCTTGTCCCAGAGTTTTTCGCCGTGGACGATGGGGTTGCTTTGTTTCCAAAAGCGGACCTCGGCAGTTTCTCTATCAAACCAGCCATTCGCCACGATCCCATGTTTGCCCGGCGAAGTGCCGGTGACGATGGAGGATTGGGCCGTGCAAGTCACTGCCGGAAATGCTGGCTTATAACTTTGTGCCCCGTGTTTCTCCGCGAACTTCGCCAAACCCGGCATGTGCTCTCCCAGAAGTGATTGGGAGAGCCCGACGAGATTGATAACAGCGAGGCGCATGAAGTTGGAGCGGGCTTAAGAGAGACGCGGACGAATATGGATATACGGGGCGATTAGTTGCGCCTTCATTCTCAGCATAGGCGCAACAGGCCGCTTACTCGACAGCAACAATAGTGAACTGAATCACCAGAACATCATCCTTTCTCTCGGTGAAGGCGACTTTCATCAGGAACCAGTTGGTATCCTTTCCATCGATCGAAAAGAACATCGTGGGAAGCTCATCCTTGGTGTAGTCCTTGGCGTAAGAGGGCGTGGGAAAACTGTAGCCGATCACCGACACATCTTTACCTGCCTTTTTATAGAGCTCCACCTGCCCCTTGAAGAAGGGTTCGATAAATTCTTTTAGCTTTTCAAAATCCTTTTCTGTCACCGGCGGAATCGCGGGCTCGGGCTTCAGGGCAATTGAAAAATCAACGATATGGGTACTGCCCACTTTCGTGACTTTCTGAATGTCCACCAACTCCCATCCCTTGCAGCCAAAGGCTTTCATCATGCCGTTGGTGAGTTCCTTTTCGTAAAGGTTGTCCCCGTTCTTGAAGCGAGGGTCTTCTGACTCCTCCGCAAATCCGAGGAAGGGAATCATGCAGAGCAGGGTGATGGTGGATAACGTTCGTTTCATAGTCCCAGGTTGCATACAGTTTGATCTTACCTACCAATCTGCCTCGCCGCTTGCAGAGTGTTTTTCATCAGCATCGCGATGGTCATCGGGCCGACGCCGCCGGGGACCGGGGTGATCGCGGCGCAGAGTGGTGCGACTTCTTCATACGCGACATCGCCGGTGAGGCGGTAACCGGATTTTTTGGAAGCATCCGGCACGCGGTTGATGCCGACGTCGATCACGACGGCGCCCGGTTTCACCCAGTCCGCTTTGACCATTTCCGGGCGACCGACGGCGGCGATGAGAATGTCCGCGCGGCGGCAGATTCCGGGAAGATCCTTGGAGCGCGAGTGGGCGATCGTGACAGTGGCATTCGAATTTTTTCCAACTAACAAAAGCGCCATCGGCTTGCCGACGATCATGCTGCGGCCGATGACGACGGCCTCCGCGCCGGTGGTGTTGATGCCGGAAACTTCGAGCAATTTCATGCAGCCCGCCGGGGTGCATGGGACGAAACCGCTAGGGTCTTCCAGCACGAGCTTGGCGACGTTTTCCGGGTGGAATCCATCGACGTCCTTGCGCGGATCAAGCGCTCGGATGATGGCTTCCTCATCGATGTGCTTGGGCGGCGGCGATTGCACGAGGATGCCGTGGATCAGAGGGTCGGCATTCAAATCGTGCACGACTTTGAGCAGTTCTTCTTGCGTGGTCTCGGCGGGGAGCTCGACTTTGAGCGAGTAAAAGCCGAGGTCCGCGCAAGTGCGGGCTTTCGAACCGACATAGACTTTTGAAGCCGGATCTTCGCCGACCAATACCACGGCAAGGCCCGGCGTGATGCCTTTGGCTAACAATTGAGATGCTTCCGCGCGGCACTCATCGAGCACGGCGGCGGCGACGGATTTTCCATCAAGGATTTTAGGTGTGTTCATGGGAAAAATATCAGGCGTCATCAGTGCCGTTGAGGAGGATGGTTTGGATTTTCTTACGGGCGGCCTGGAATGTTTCGTCGTTCACTTTTTCCGGAACGAAATGCATTTCATCGAAAATCACGTGGACGCGGCTGAACGGTTTGGGAATGACAAACCGGTCCCACGTTTTCAAGCGCCATGCCGAGGAATAGGTGACGTGAATCGGCACGATCGGCGCACGGGTAGCTTCCGCGAGTTTGATCACTCCGGGGTGGAACTCATAGCGCGGACCCCGCGGGCCGTCCGGGGTGATGCAGATATCCAGCCCTTCCTGCAGGGCACGTTTCATCCCGATCAACGCCGCTACGGCGCGACGTGAGGACGACCCGCGCACCGCCCCAAGGCCGAAAACCGCCATCGCATGTGAGAGCATCGCCCCATCGTGGCTCGCACTGGTGAGGACTACTGCCTTGCGCTTTTTTCCGCCGGTTTTCCACCAGACCGGTGGAATGGTAAAAATGCGGTTGTGCCAGAGCGCGAAAATGACGGGCATTATGTTAGTCCCTGGTCGGGTGATGCCGCAGCGGTCCTCGATTTCGAAACGTAGCGTGAAGGACCACAGCTTCATGCACCAGCCCGCGAGTGTGCCGAGAATGACGGTCTTGCGGTTTCCCCGGATCTCGCTGCTTTTCATGATAAAGACTATCCGATCGGATACGCAGGGCAGTGGTAATTGGAAAGTGTCAGCCTGCCAACCTTGTTTTAAACCATTAAGCTCGGGGTTCTTATTCTCGCGGCGTATCGCTCCAATGATAAATGACACCGGGCATCTCGTTGACAGCCGGGAGGGGAATGCCTATTGAAAACGCATGGTCGTTGGTCGCGTTTGGTTGGCACTGGGATTGGCATTTTTGTCACCTGGTTGTGCGGACATGCCGCATGACAACACGTGGCAGGCTGCAGTGGATCGGCAGGCCGGACAGTTGGGGTATCGAAACTGGATCGTGATCGCAGAGGCATCATTTCCGGCTCAAAGCAGGCCGGGCGTGCACCAGGTGACTGCCTCGGTTGATGTGCCGGAGGCGCTCGATTACGTGCTCAAGGCACTCGAGCAAACCGAAAACGTGCGTCCGCAGCTTTACGTCACCCGCGAGATCCGCTCGGTGGAGAATGACTTCGCGCCCGGCGTTGATGAACTTCGCAAACGCACGCAAGTCGCGCTCCATGGCCATGAAACTACCGAGCTGGACCAACAATCGCTGCTGACTTTGTTGGAGGATGCGAATCGGAGTTTCGATGTTCTGGTGATCCGCACCACGACAGCGCTGCCCTATTCGTCGATCTTTCTGGAGCTCCAGCCGGGCTATTGGGACGTGGATTCGGAAAGCCGATTGCGCGATAAAATTGCCCGTGAACGGCGGGAAAAGATCGTGCGGCCTTATTAGGATTGTGCATTCTCTCCGCGTGAGCCGTAAAGATGAAGAACTCCGCAAGGAACGTGAAG
>JBDTNJ010000467.1:0-6606 GCA_039933825.1 Luteolibacter sp. | reverse complement strand
GACCGGAGCCACCAAACAGGACAATCTGATTTTCCGGGCCCGGCTCCATGATGGAGGGGCGAGTTCGTTGGATGCTTTGCTGCCCGGCAGTGAGCTGGAGGTCACCGGCTTGGTAGAACTCGAGTTCGCGGCCACGGAGGGCGATAACGAAGGACCCAGAACCGCGCCGGTGAATTTCGGCCTCATCCTGCGCGGCGAGTCCGACGTAACCGTCATTCAACAGCCGTCCTGGTGGACCACAGAGCATTTTTTCGCGGTGTTGTCGGCGGTGCTGCTGGCGCTCGGCGGTGCTTTGTTGTGGAACCTCCAGTTGAAAAGTCAGGTGCGGCGGAAGTCGGTTCTGCTCTCCCAGGAAATCAACGCCCGTCGCGATGCCGTCATGGAATTCCGCGCCACCATGCGCGAACGCAACCGCCTTGCTGCCAACCTCCACGATACCTTGCCCCAGTCGATGAGCGGCATCGGTTTGCAACTCGACGCCTGCGAAATAAGCCTGCGCAATCTCGGCATCGAAACGTTACCGCCCCTGGACGTGGCGCGGCGCATGGTCGAATACGCGGTCGGCGAGCTGCGCGGTGCAGTCTGGGAAATGCGCAGTCTGTCCCTGCGTGGGCGTAGTTTCACCGCGGCGTTGCAGGCAGTGGTGGATCAGGCGGCAAGCGGTTACTCCACCCGCGTCACCGTCCACACCGAGGGACCACTGGAGCGGATTCCAGATGTCGTGTCGGGCAACCTGCTGCTGATCGTCCAAGAGGCACTTCGCAATGCCCTGCAACACGGAAAACCGGAAAACATCTATCTGACAATCACTACCGAAGCGCAGCACGCCCCCATTCGCTTGGAGTGTCGCGACGATGGCCCGGGTTTCACTCCCGGCAGCCAGAATGGTCCGGAACAAGGACACTACGGCATTGTCGGTATGAGGGAACGCGCCGAGCGACTTGCCGGATCCCTGAAGGTGGAAAGCTCTCCCGGCCACGGCACCCGACTCATCGCGGTGGTGGATCAGGTATTGAATAATGAAGATCCGGAGGACGGGATTTCATTGGCGGAATCCTCTTGAGCCACTTAAGGTAACAACAATCATTCTCTCCGATTTCACCATGACCGCTCCCGCATCCCCGCCTGCTCCCATCCGTCTTTTACTGGTCGATGACCATCCCGTCATGCGCGCCGGGATGGCGAATGTCCTCGCGATGGATTCTGGATTTGAAGTCGTCGCGCAGGCCGACGACGGAGAATCGGCTTTGGTCTTGTGGCGCCAACACCGGCCCGACGTCACCCTCCTGGACATCAGTATGGGCGGGATCGACGGCATCGACACCATGCGCCGCCTACGGCAAGATCATCCCGCCGCACGGGTGTTGATCCTGACGTCATCCGACGCCAACGAAGACGTTAGGCTCGCATTGAAGGCAGGTGCTTGTGGCTATGTCACCAAAAACATCCGCGCCAGCGAACTGGGCGATTCGATCCGGACCATCCACGCGGGCGGACGTATCCTCAGCGAAGAACTCAAGCGCAAGCTAACAGAAGATGATGGAAGCCGGCATCTCACTCCTCGGGAAATGGAAGTTCTCGGTTTGGTGCGCCAAGGTTTCACCAACGACGAGATCGGCCGCCTGCTGGGCATATCCGAACGCACGGCGCGGGCACACATGGGCACCATCTTGGAAAAACTCAACGCCTCGGACCGCGCCGCCGCCGTGGCCCGCGGTTTTGAAACCGGCATCCTCAAGGCGTGATCCAGATCATTCGTTCCATTGGCGGATCCGCCAATAGACTTTCCGTGTAATTTCCTGCAGATTGATGTAGTTCCGAATCCCACCACTTTTGAAACCAGAACCCGCCCGAAGTTACCTTAGGGGAAACCGATTCCGAACTCCATCTTACCAACCCATCACCACGTAAAATGAAAAATCATGACGCTTACTTTTTGACGAACCGATTGTCGATTGTTAGGAATCGCCGCCGAGGATTCACGTTGGTGGAATTGCTTGTGGTAATTTGTTTGATCGCAGTTCTCGCGGCTCTGACGTTTACCACGCTCGGCAAGATCAGGCAAAGTTCCAGATCGACGCGCTGTGTCGTCAACTTGCGTCAGATCTATCTCGCTTCCCAGATCTATAGCCAGGAAAACAATAGCCAGGTGCTGCCCGGCGAGTCGTGGAACGGCGGGACTCATTTGTTCTGGCACTGGATTCTTCGCCCTGCACTCGGCGGAACGAGCGTCTTTGACGACAAAGTGGATCCCTCGTTCCGGTGTATGGAGATCAAGCCCGGGAACCCGAATTTCTGGGCATGGGGATACGGCGCGAACAGCAAGCCGGGTATGGAGGGGGCTTCCACGACCTCGACCCAGGGAAGCTACAATGCGGAACAGGTCAATGTGAGTAACCCGACCAATTGGCAGAGGTCATTCAGACAGGTGGAAATTACCCAGCAGAGCAGGCGCCTTTTCATTTGCGACGCGAAGGAGTGGCAGGTCACTCCTTCCGCTACGGGACAGGCTGCGTTCCCTGATTACACTCGTCATGGGAACGGGAAGTGCAATGTGCTGTTTTTCGACGGGCACATAGGTTCACTAAACAAGATAGAAGTAAACAAGGCGCTCTACAATCCGGGAGGCTGAGAATTCTCACCCCGCGTTCGCGATGGTCACCATCCACAGGCGGACGCCGTGCTGCCCCTCCAAGTTTCCACCGTTAATTGTGACGCGGTAAATTTTTGATAGTCACTCACCCAAGTTTCAGCGTTCCCCGGGGTTCCCGAACACTTGGCCATCGGCGAGCAATCTCTCGCGGAGCTTCGGGTAATCCACATCAGACCTTGTTGATAGATAAGGTGGCGGGCGACGATTTTCCCACGCGCAGCATAGGAGCTTTGGGGTAGTCGTAGTTCTGGCCGATGAAGTCGATGGAGAAACCGTCGTAATTGTTAGTATCGGTCTTGTGGTTGGCCATTCATTTAGGCTCAACAGTTTTTACATGGTCCGGCTTGGGTTCTGAAAAATCCATATCCGCCTGCCGACGGAGCAGATGACCCGGATAAACCCTGAACACCCGCTTGAAGGCCCTGGAAAAATTATAAGGATCGCTGAACCCTAGTTCCTCCGCCACCTCCTTGACCATCCGCTGGGAGTTTTGAAGCAGATCCGCCGCATGGTTCATCCGGAGATGTTGGAGATATTGAATCGGAGACTGGCGGCCAAAGCGCTGGAACAGACGGCAGAGATACGCGTGATCCACGTGGCAGGCATCTGCCACATCGCGCAATGTCCTGAGTTTGACGAAATTTTCCTCGATGAATTTTCGGCACCGTTGGTAGGTCGCAAAGGCTGGCGTGGTAAGCTGCCCGTGCGGCACCGAATGGTCCGTAATTTTCATCACTAAATACTGCAGGGCGACATTGCACATCCGGCTGCGATTGGTGTGATCGCTCAGTCCGTGCTGGATCAGATCGTCGAACACCTGCTCGACCCGCTCCGGATGCGTAACTTGGACGATCCATGGGGGCAGCATCTGACATTCCTGCAGCAATTCAATCGCACCTTGACCGGTGAACGCCACGAAGAATTTACTCATTGCGCAAGCAGGATCTGCGGTGACCTGGTGAGCGATCCCAGGACCATAGACAAAGACTGAGCCAGGCCGCAGGTTGTGCGTTTTCCCCTGCATCACCAGCGTGCCTGCCCCGCGCGAAATGAACTCCAAGATCAGGAATGGGAACCCGTCCCGGCGCACTTCGTAATCCGGTAAACAATGCTCGCATCCCCCGCTTACCACGGTCAGCTCGCGCGAGCGCTTCGGCTTGAGTTCGAGGTAAAATCGGTTTGAACTCGAAACCTGGCTGCTGAAATACCCCGGCTCAGATTGCCGCGCCGGCAGGCTGGGCGCGTTCACGGATCGCTTCGACGGGGGGGCATTTTTTTTCATGAGGTAGTCGCGTGATGACCGAACAGCGGCAACCCCACAACACGTCACGATCAGACAAAAGAAAAGTCAATAAATGACATTTTCTGGTCAACGGCGGCCATTGTCGAAGCCGCCATATCCTGCGACTAATGGCAATCTTGAAAACGTCATCTGCCACTGCCTGTCCCCAATTCAACACACCGAACCACCAGCTTGTGGGCACCTATCCGAAAATCGGTATTCGTCCGACGATCGACGGCCGTCTCGGCGGCGTCCGTGAATCCCTGGAAGAACGCACCATGCAGCAAGCGCGCGCAGTCGCGGAGTTGATCGCGGCCGAGCTACGCTACCCCGACGGCACGCCTGTGGAGTGCGTTATCGCAGACACCTGCATCGGTGGCGTGAAGGAAGCCGCCGCATGCGCGGAAAAATTCAGGCTTTCCAACGTGGGCGTCTCGCTAACCGTCACCCCCTGCTGGTGTTATGGCTCGGAGACCATGGATATGGACCCGCATCTGCCCAAGGCCGTCTGGGGCTTCAACGGCACCGAGCGACCGGGCGCGGTCTATCTGGCTGCCGTGCTCGCCGGTCACACACAGAAGGGGCTGCCCGCCTTCGGGATTTATGGGAAGGACGTGCAATCGTCCACCGACACCGAGATCCCCGCTGACGTTCGCCACAAGCTGCTTTCCTTCATTCGCTGCGGACTCTCCGTCGCTCTCATGCGCGGCAAAAGCTATCTTTCAATGGGTGGCACCTCCATGGGCATCGCCGGTTCCGTCATCGATTCCGCACTTTGGGAAAAATGGTTCGGCATGCGCGTCGAAGCCATCGACTTGTCTGAATTCGTCGGCCGCATGAGCAAAGGGCAATACGACGCCGTCGAATACGAAAAAGCCCTCGCATGGGTAAAACAAAATTGCCCGGAAGGAAAAGACTACAACTCTCCTACTACCACCCGCAGCCGCGACCAGATCGACAAGGAATGGGAAGACAGTGTGAAAATGGCACTCATCGCCCGTGACCTGATGGTGGGAAATCCCAAGCTCGCGGAAATGGGACTCGGCGAGCAAGCCCACGGTCACAATGCGATAGCCTCCGGCTTCCAAGGCCAGCGCCAGTGGACCGACCATTTTCCTAACGGCGATTTCCTCGAAGCCATCCTGAACTCCTCCTTCGACTGGAACGGCAAGCGCCCACCCTACATCGTCGCCACCGAAAATGACGCGCTCAACGGCGCGGGCATGCTGTTCGGCCACCTGCTCACAAACACTGCTCAGATCTTCGCCGATCTTCGGACTTACTGGAGCCTTGAGGCGATCGAAACCGCCAGCGGAAAAAAAGTCAGTCACCCGCTCATCGGCGACGGCATTCTCCACCTGATCAACTCCGGTCCTGCCGCGCTCGATGGCACCGGTGAGCAGCAAGCTGCTGACGGCACACCTACCATGAAGCCCTTCTGGGAGATCTCGGATGCCGAAGTGGAAAAATGCCTGAAGGCCACCACTTGGCACCCGTCGATCACCGAGTATTTCCCCGGCGGCGGCCTCAGCACCCGCTATAGCACCCGCGGCGGCATGCCGGCTACGATGATCCGGCTCAATCTCGTCGGCGGCATCGGACCCGTGCTCCAAGTGGCGGAAGGATACACCGTGGAGTTGCCGGAAGACGTGCATAACGCGCTCGACCAGCGGACGAACCCGACCTGGCCGACGACTTGGTTCGCGCCGATCCTAACCGGAAAGGGTGCCTTCACCAGCGCCTACGAAGTGATGAACCACTGGGGAGCCAACCATTGCGTGATGACCTGCGGCCACGTTGGTCATCTCTATCTGACGCTCGCCTCCATGTTGCGCATTCCGGTTTACATGCACAATGTTAGCGAGAATCGCATCTTCCGCCCGAGCGCCTGGACTTCCTTCGGCACCGCCGATCTTGAGGGTGCGGATTTCCGCGCCTGCGCGAACTACGGCCCGCTCTACGGAAAAGCCACTTATTGATTGATCCCTGCTAAAGGGAATTTCACCCTCGACCCGCCCGGGTGACCCAAAAAACCAGAGATTTTCGATCATTCTTAGCGTTTTCAAGCCACGCCAATAAAAAACCTTTTCGTCTCGGGAAGCCACAATAGCATCATGTTCACTTCCATCTAATCCTTTTACAGCTCTGTCGATGGCCGCATGATGCTTGTTTTTGGCTAAACCATGGAGGTTTTTTGAAAAAATCAGAATCAATATCAGCCTCCTCCCTGCATCTGTAGCGGTCACGGCTAAACTCCAACAATTAAATCCAAAATGTCATGACCAAAATCGGAATCCTCACCTCACCCACCGGCAAAAGCTACCTCGTCACCTTCATGCTCGTCAGTTCGCTGTTCCTCCTCTGGGGGTTCTGCAACGGCATGATTGACGTGATGGACAAGCACTTCCAAAAGGAGCTGCACCTCACGCTCGCCCAGTCCGCTTGGGTTCAATTCGCCCACTATCTCGGTTATTTCCTCATGGCCATGCCCGCCGGTTGGCTGGCTAGCAAACTGGGTTATAAGGGCGGAATCATCGTCGGTCTCCTGATGGTGGCGATTGGTGGATTCTGGTTCATTCCTGCGACGAAAATCGCCACTTTCCCGGCCTTCCTTCTGGGCGTCTGTCTGATCGCGTCTGGCCTGACATTCTTGGAAACCGTCGCCAACCCC
>JBDTNJ010000466.1:0-9325 GCA_039933825.1 Luteolibacter sp. | reverse complement strand
CATGACGCCGCTTGACGCCCGCAAGATCCTAGGACTCGATCCGGACGAAGATCCACGCCCTCACCTTTCCGAGTTCAAGGAAGCACGCGAGCGCATTGCCGAGCTTGTCCGGTCCGCTCCGAATACCGCTCTCGCAGACCGCTATCAAAAAGGTCTGATCGAGTTTGATCAGGCACTCGCCGCGATCCAGGAACACCTTCAAGCTACCGGCTTGGCAGCCCCGCCACTGCCGAAAATGACAATCGCAGAGGAGGCCCCCCAAACCGCACCCACCCCTCAGCCCGACTCCGCCGATAGCTCCCTCCTGCTGGAAGTGGAATCCGCACCGCGAAAAGCCCGAAGCCTATCCATTTTCGCTTGGCTCCTCATTCTTCTCATCGCCATCGCGGGCAGCGGCTGGATTTTTCTTCAATACGAACAAAGCAAAAAGGAACAACGCCAGACCCGCATTGCCTTTCTGGAGGGCTACGGCTCCACCTTCATCGAGAACCGCCGGTGGCCCGAAGCCACCGCTGCATTTGCGGAAATCGAAAGCCTCGCACCCGGCTCGCCCATCGCTCTGCTAGGCCGCCGCAGCATCGAAGCCGGCATGGCGGAGGAGCAGACACAATTCATCGGCTACTGGACAGGACAGGCTCTCACAGAACTCGAAACCGGCCGTCTCGCCGAGGCCACCAGTGCCGCCCGGCAGGTGCTGGATAAATTTCCTGGCAACGCGGAAGCCGCCTCCATCCTGAATCGCATCTCCGCTGCTAGAACCAGCCAATCCCGCACCGACACGCTCACCGCCGCCCGCGCCCTGCTGGACCAGAGGAAATGGCAGGACGCCATTCAAACGGCCAATGCCATCCTCGCCACCACCCCCGATGATCCCGATGCCAAAACCATCATTGCCGACGCCACCGCAGCACTCGAAAAAGCCAGCGCCAACCAAGCCCGCGCCGCCACTCTCTTGAAAAACGCCCTCGCCCGCGAGCAAGGCCAGTTCGACCAGACCGCGCTCGAATGGCTCCGCGAGGCGAAATCGCTCGACCCCGAAAACCCGCAGATCTCCGCCCAACTCGAAAAACTCGCCAAATACACCCGCACCTTCCACGTCCCCGGTGATTTCGCCACCCCGCAAGAAGCGCTCGATCAAGCCCATGATCAGGACCGCATCATTCTCGCCGCGCAAACCTGGAAAGGCCCGCTTAGCGTCGATGTCGCCGTCGATCTCCAAAGCGACGATCCCACTAAGACCACTGTCGAGTGCCCCGCCGAGAGCGGCAGCGCCATCACCATCGGCCCCGATGCCAAGGGCGCCCGCATCAGTGGCATCACCTTCCGCCACGAATCCTTCGCCGGTGGCAGCGAGCGTTTTTCCGTCGCCCTCGTCCGCGGAGGCAGCGCTACTTTCGTCGATTGCCGTTTCACCGACGCCAGCGGCCACGGCCTCGTTGTGATCGAAAAAGGCCACGCCACCGCCGAGCAATGCCGCTTCGCAAACAACGGCTGGAATGGTGTTTCCGTCATCGGCGCAGGCAGCACTCTTGAGGTCAAAGACTCTGAGTCTATCAACAATTTCGAGCACGGCATCGAGTCCTGGGATGGCGCCGCCATCGCCCTCGCAAACAACCGCTGTGAAGGAAACAGCCGCAACGGCATCCACGTGGACAACGGTCAAGCCGCCGCCACGCTCACAGGAAATCAACTCATCGCCAATCGGGAATTCGGTCTCGTGCTCGATAGTGCCGGCTCCGGCAAAGTTTCAGGAAACATCGCCCGCGCCAACCTACTAGGTGGCCTCGTCATCCGCGCCGCAGCCGTGAAACTCCCCGTCACCGGCAATCAAGCGACTCTCAACCAAGGCCCCGGCCTCGTCCTCGAAAAAGGCCTTTCACCCGCCGCCTACACGGACAACGCCATCTCCCAAAACGCCACCCGCCAAACCCTCACCGACGCCGATCTCTCCCAACACGAAGACCTCTCCCCAACCCACGGCAAATCTCCTAACGGCATCCAAGAGGAAACCCCTCCCGCCGCCATCATCGTGGAACCGGCTCCTAAGAAGAGGTGAGGCGTCTGTTCTAGCAGGCATAGAAGACAACATCATCAGGAGAAGGGACCTTACTTTCCCGTCTTCGGGTGTGATGGAAAAAGGAAAGAAGGGACAGTAAGAGCCCTCCTCCATATTTTTTGCGCTTCGTCGGCTGTGCCACGAGCGGGGCGAAAAGTTGTTCTTAGAGAGCGAAGAGGTATTCTAGGCGTTGGCGGTCGGTGATGAAGGGGACCTTGCGGTAGTAGCAGTGGAAGAGCCCTGAGAAAGGTCGACATCAAGAAATGTTCAAATGATAGGATGGGCGCGGAGACCTGCCATTGGGCGAGGTTGTTCAGAAGGAGATTCACGCGGACCTCAAGCAGGGGCCCGTCTGGAGGCGGAAGGAGAAACTGTGCAACTTTGCCTCTTGAAAGATGTTTGAATGACTGCGCGTATTTTGCTTTTCCTATCGATGGCAGCAGCCTCTACGAATCGGTTTCGGCTCATGAAAAATTACCTTTTGCGATGCATGATTCTGATTTCGGGCGCGGTGCCCGTAGTGGACATGGCAGGTGCCGCGACGCAGGAGTTGGTGGTGCCCTACGAGGCAGGGGCATTTGCGGTGGCGCGAAGCAAGATCGATGATCTGGTTTTCGGCGCGCTGCACAAGGCGGGGTTGAAGGAGGCCCGGCCATGTTCGGACGAGGTGTTCGTCCGCAGGGTTTTTCTGGATGTGCTCGGTGTGATCCCGGAGGCTGGAGAGGTGCGCGCGTTCTTACAGGATGCCCACCCCGGCAAACGTGCGGTGTTGATCGATGCCCTGCTGGCGCGCGATGAGTACGTGGACTATTGGTCGATGAAATGGTGCGACCTGCTGCGCGTGAAATCGGAGTTTCCAATCAATCTCTGGCCCAATGCGGTGCAGGCGTATCAGCGATGGGTCCGGGAGGCGTTGACGAGCAATATGCCCTACGACCGCATGGCATCGGAATTACTAACATCCAGCGGCAGCAACTTCCGGGTGCCACAGGTGAACTTCTATCGAGCCGTGCAAGGCAGAGGACCGCAGCCGATATCTGCTGCGGTGGCGCTGACATTCATGGGCAGCCGCATCGACAAGTGGCCAGCCGACCGCCGGGAAGGAATGGAGAAATTGTTCTCCCGCGTCAGTTTCAAGCCCACTGCCGAGTGGAAAGAGGAGATCGTTAGTCTGGATCCGGCTCCGATGGGATCGCTTGAAACGGTGTTACCGGATGGAAAAAACATCAAGGTTCGTCCAGGAGCCGATCCCCGGGTGGAATTTTCGAAATGGCTGTTAGCACCGGGGAACCGTTGGTTCGCACGTGCGGCGGCAAACAGGACCTGGGCATGGATCTTCGGCCGGGGCATCGTCCATGAACCGGATGACCTTCGCGCGGACAATCCCCCATCGGTTCCCGGCCTTCTGGAATACTTGGAAAATGAATTCAGGACGAACCACTACGACCCGAAGCAGCTCCTGCGCACCATCCTCAACTCGCAGGTCTATCAACTCTCTCCCGTGCCTCAGTGTACCGATCCGCAGGCGGCCTCGATGTTCGCATCCTACCCCGTGCGGCGTCTGGATGCGGAAGTGCTGCAGGATGCACTCTGCCGATTGACCGGCACCACGGAGGGATACAGCAGCCCGATTCCGGAGCCTTTTACCAACATCCCCGCCAACGCAAAATCCGTTAACCTATCGGATGGTTCCATCACCAATACGTTCCTCGAAATGTTCGGCCGTTCTCCGCGCGACTCGGGGCGGGTCATGGAGCGGAACAACCAGATCTCCGACGCGCAACGGCTTCATTTGTTGAACTCGTCCCAGGTTCAAACCAAAATTGAGAAAAGCTGGCGCCTCAAGAATCTCTTGCGCGAAAACCGCGAAAACCCGGCCGCGCTTGTGAGGGCAATTTGGCTGGAGGTGCTTTCTCGTCCGCCGCTGCCAGCGGAAGAACAGGAAGCCCTAGCAGATGAATTCGCCGGAAGCAA
The DNA here is from genome assembly GCA_039933825.1 of Luteolibacter sp. Lineage (GTDB taxonomy): Bacteria > Verrucomicrobiota > Verrucomicrobiia > Verrucomicrobiales > Akkermansiaceae > Luteolibacter. The sequence goes on along the minus strand of JBDTNJ010000466.1, from coordinate 5,295 downwards.
ACAGGGCATCAAGGAGGCGATGGATGATCTCGTGTGGGCTTTGATCAATTCCAAAGAGTTTCTTTACCGTCATTGATTTCAACAGTCCAAACCCAGACAATTCTATGAACGACATCCATATCGGCTCCTCGCTCAGCCGCCGTGAGTGGCTCAAACTCGGCGTGTGCGGTGCTGCGGGGTTAGCCGCCGCGAATGTCGGTTTGGCCGCCCCAATCACCAGGAAACCTGCCAATTCCGTGATTCAAATCTGGATGTGGGGCGGCCCGTCACACCTTGATACCTTCGATCCCAAGCCTGATGCAGGGCGCGATTACATCGGACCTTTCAACAAGCCCCTCTCCACCAATGTGGATGGCATGAGAATTTGCGAGATGATGCCTTCTCTCGCGAAACAAGCGGATAAGTATTCAATTATCCGCAGCATGTCCCATGGCAACAATGCACACGAAACCGCATCCTACCTCGTTCAGACCGGACGTCAGCCGGATCGCCTGTCGTGGCCGGGACTGGGGTCCATCGTTTCCGCGTTCAAGGGATACGATCACGGATACAAGGGGATTATTCCTCCCTATGTGGCCCTAACCACAACTCAAGGGAGGTTTTCCGAATGCGGTTTCCTGGGACCGAAATACAAACCATTCGCCACCGGAGGTGATCCGGCCCTGGCGCGTTTCGCCGTGGAGGGCGTGGTTGCCGAGGGAATCTCAGACGAGCGGCAGAAGCGTCGGCGCGATCTGCTTCACCGCATCGATACACTTGGCCGTGCGATGAACTCTGAGATTTCGTTCCATGACTTGGAAAAATGTGAGGAACAAGCCTATGATATGATTCTCGGTGACTCACGAAAAATATTCGACCTCTCTCAGGAAAGCGATGCCCTGAGAGACCGCTACGGCAGAAACACCTTCGGACAATCGTGCCTGATGGCTCGCCGTCTTGTCGAACAAGGGGTGCCCTACATCACGATCAATTACAAAGGCTGGGATACCCACAAACAGCACTTCGAAATCATGCGCCGGCGACTGCCGGAACTTGATGCGGGATTCGCTACCTTGTTGCAGGACCTATCCGAACGGGGGCTTCTCGATAGCACGGTGGTATGGTGGGGCGGGGAGTTCGGACGGACGCCTAAAATCCTATGGGAGCCCCCTTGGAACGGCGGTCGCGGCCATTTCGGAAACTGCTTTTCATCGGTGCTTGCCGGCGGCGGATTCTCTGGCGGCCAGGTGCTTGGTTCATCCGATTCCACCGGGTCGAATGTGGTCGATCGCCCGGTACACCCCAATGATTTGTTAGGAAGTATTTGCGAAAGAATGGGAATCGACCCGGAAGGACCGATGCCCAATCCATTGGGCCAGAGCTTGAAAGTCATGCCAGACATCATGCCGGGGTTCGAAGGAGGCAAGGGCAGACTGAAGGAAATCATGTGATGATCAGAGAAATGAAATCTAGCGGACTATTCTGGGTGTTTCCATGGCTGTTAGTAGCGGCCATGGCCCTCGGCCAGTCGGGCAAGAACGATCCGCGGGTGGGTTACCTTTCACCGCCCGGAGCGTGCCGGAATACCACTGTGGAAATCCTCGCAGGAGGCCAGAACCTTCGTTTCGTGAATGCGGTCCGGGTTTCTGGAAATGGCGTGGATGCCCGGATCATCAAGACCTATCGCCCGGTCAAGAACCTCGATAAGGACGAGAGGGCGTTGCTCCAATGGACGATTGCCTGCCGCCGCGCGGAGCTTACAGGCAAACCTGCCCCAGCGAAACCCGAGCCCCCAAATCCTGCCGCCAATGGAGCGCCCGTGCCCGCAGTGGGTTTACCCGAGCTTCCGATTTTGGATTTGCTAGGAACTTTGGACCTAAGGCAGATCGAGCATTGGACGACCGTGTTCCAACGCCGCGACCGGATGCAGCCGAATCCCCAACTCGGGGAGTTGGTCCGGGTGGAAGTCAAGATCGCCCCGGATGCGGAACTGGGCATGCGCGAACTCAGGTTCAGTGGACCTCAGGGCCTTACGAATCCCGTGCGTTTTGAAATTGGCGCGTTACCCGAAGTAAATGAGTGCGAACCGAATGAAACGACACCGGTTGGCGATCTTTCACCGTCCGCCGTTCCGCAGGTGCCGTGCACCTTCAACGGGCAGATCCAATCCAGCGATGTTGATGCCTTCCGCTTTCACGCCAAGCGCGCGCAAAATCTGGTGATCAAAGGGGAGGCGCGGGCATTGATCCCGTATTTGGCAGATGCTGTGCCGGGCTGGTTTCAGCTCGTGGTGGCGGTTCGGGATATGAAGGGGCGCGAAGTGGCTTACGGAGACGACTTTCGTTTTGATCCGGATCCGGTATTTTCTTTCAATGTCCCGGAGGATGGTGACTACGTATTGGAAGTGCGCGATTCCATCTACCGGGGACGCGAGGATTTCGTCTATCGCGTGAGCGTTGGGGAGTTGCCGTTCATCACCGGACTGTTTCCGCTAGGTGGCAAGCAGGGGGCGATATCCGAGGCTGCGGTCCGCGGGTGGAACCTGCCGGAGCGGAAATTGAAACTGGACACCCAACCAGGCAACCAGGCGGTGCGAACGACTGAGATCAACAACAAATACGGAGTTTCCAATAAAGTTGCCTATGCGGTGAATGATCTTCCGGAGATCAACGAGACCGAACCTAACAACGAATCCACCATGACCCACGGCATTGCTTTTCCCTGTGTCGTCAACGGGCGGATCGACCACCCCGGAGATACAGATTTTTTTCGGATCCAGGGTCGCAAGGGGAGTGAATTGGTGGTAGAAGTTCTTGCTAGACGTCTGGGGTCGCCAATGGATTCGGTGATCCACGTTGGCGATGAAACCGGCAAAATACTTGCGTGGAATGATGACTCCATGGAAATGGACGGCACCTTGCACCTCGGTGATGGTCTGCTCACCCATTATGCGGATTCACGAGTGCGGTTCAAGGTGCCGGAGGATGGTCCACTTTTGATACGGATCGCTGATACACAGCTTCACGGTGGTGCGGAGTTTGCCTACCGACTTCGGATCAGTGAGCCTCAACCGGATTTTGAGCTACGCGTGACTCCATCCATTGTCAATTTGGCACCGGGTGCCTGCGTGGCTGTCTGGGTGCATGCGCTCAGAAATGATGGTTTCGATGGTGAAATCCGCTTGTCTCTGGAAGGGTGTCCTCCAGGGTTTCTCTTGTCCGGGGCTAGAATCCCTCCTGGCGTTTCCCAGGTGAGGATCACTCTAACTACTCCGCAGAAAACGCCGGCGGCAGTGTTTTCACCGATTCTTACAGGGACCGCCGCCTCAGGCGGCAAATCGCTAACCCGAACGGCGGTTCCAGCGGATGACATGATGCAGGCATTTCTCTGGAGGCATCTGGTACCGTCCCGCGAATGGCTGGTGTGTGTGGCTCAGGGACGGGGCAACCGGCCCTCCATCAATCTGGAATGTCCTTCTCCCTTGCCAGTCCCTGTGGGGGGAATGGCGGAGGTGCATGTAAAAATGCAGAAGTGGATGATCGATCAGGGAGTGGAACTTGAACTGAGCCAGGGACCGCCGGGAATCAGCCTTTCCCCTATCCGGCAAACGGCTGGAGGTTTCGCGTTTGATGTGGTGGCTGATGCTTCAACCGCAAAGACCGGGTTTGAAACCAATCTCATTGTCGATGTCTTCTCTAATGGAAAAGTCACAGGGAACAAGAATGCTCAAGCAGGCAAAAACGGCCAACGAGCACAGTTGACCACACTGCCCGCGCTTCCGATCATCACCAAGCCTAACATAAATCCATGAATACCTCCACAAATCTTTCCCAGTTTCTCCAATGGTCGGGGAAAATGCCGTTAGCCGAGGCGGCGGTCGAGTATCTTTCCATCGACTGCCGTGACACGCCGGCCATCGCCAGAGTAACCCGTTTCTGCGGCGCTGGAGGCACCATGGAATATCATATCACTGTCCGCCTGACTGCACCTGTCCCTGAAGCTGATGCGGTCTGCCATCTGACTCGTGCCTATCAATACGCGCTGGCCGCAGTAGATGTTTCCGTCAGCTCGGCGGTTTTCCGGCGGATATTCTGCAGCGATGTGGTGAATCAGGCTCATTTAGTCAAGCATCCTGTGTTAGGTATTCCAGCCACAGGTGGCTGTGCGGTTTCGCTCGTAGGCCAGCCACCGTTGCCAGCCAAAAAGTTCTCACTGTGGGCCTATCATATTTGTGATCCACCGGCAGATTTGAAGAAGTCATTCGAGAATGGAACAGTTTCTTTGCGGCGCGGCGGCCTTACCCATCACTGGACGGCCGGTTTGACTGATTGCGTTGCGGTCGGACCATACGAGCAAACCCGGCGGGTAATGGAGGATTACGATGCCTGGTTGCGCGCCAAATCAATGACCATGGCCACGAACGTAGTACGCACTTGGTGGTTCATGCAGAATGTTGATGCGGATTATCAAGGGTTGGTCGAAGCAAGACGCGATTTCTTTTCATCGCATGGTTTAACCACTGCCAGTCACTACATCGCCAGTACGGGTATCGAGGGAGCCCATCCCGCGGTGGCAGCCAGGGTATCACTCGATTCCTATGCAATCAGTGGTCTGCAGGAGGATCAGGTTACCTATCTAGCAGCGCCGGAGCACCTCTGCCCAACGCACGATTATGGAGTTACCTTTGAGCGTGCCACCTCAGTGGCGTTTGCCGATAGGAAACACGTGTATGTCTCTGGCACTGCGAGCATCGATCATACGGGCCGGATGCTTTTTGAAGGTGACGTTGTCCGCCAACTTGACAGGACGTTAGAAAATATCGAGGCCCTGCTGAAGAATGTATCTGCGAATCTCGGAGATCTGGCCATGATTATAGTCTACTTAAGGGATCCTGCCGATGGTGCTGCCGTAGACGCCGCACTGAACGAGAAAATGGGAACAATTCCATACGTCTTGGTGCAGGCCCCTGTGTGCAGGCCTGTCTGGTTGATCGAAATTGAAGGAATCGCGATCGTTCCGGCATCCCTCCCCAAGTTTCCTCACTTCTGAGCAGGGTTTCAGATTCCGGTCCACTACCGTCCAAAACAGCATTCAAGCAAATGGATTTTGCGGTGTAAGTCCACACCTTGCCTTTAGTGAGTGCGATCCATGCCCTTTCGATGAATTTGAATCATACTCTGGAGTCATTTAAATTAATGCGCTTTCCGCGAATTCTCCAAGATTGGCATTCATGAAGCTTTAGGAGGGCAAATGGTCGCACTCAATGAGGCGGACCCCGAAATTCGGGCCAGGGGCTAAGCTATGATTGTGGTGGCC